>CANREH010000088.1 GCA_947629585.1 uncultured Lachnospiraceae bacterium
CAATGAGAAACTGTCTTCACTCTGCTCTTTTTCATGGTGAAATTATTAATGTCGTCTACTATAACTATTATCTGCATACGTCTTTACCTCCCATTTTATGGCGGGGTGCTGCCACGCCTTTTAACAGTTATCCAGTAATCAGTTTTCCGTTTACCTCATAAAAAGCGGAGCGGAAACCAATGTTGTCGCCGGAGTCGGAGCGTGGGCGATTCAAGTAAAGAGTGGACGGACCCGAAAATGAGGCAAAGCCGAACGCCGACCCACGGATGGGCAGCCACTCTCCCTTTGTTGCGTCAAAATATACATAGGTTTTAAGCTCTGATTCCGCCCGCTTGTCCGGCACAATCCCTAAATCCTTTAATTCCTGCGGCACTTCCTGTAAATCTATCTTTAAATCAGCTATCCTTGCGCCGTCATAATCCGGCGTATAGCCCTCTGCCGCTTTCCTGTCCGTTATCGTGATTTCCTCTAATTCAATATTTACCCGCACTGGTCCCCTTGCCGTCCTTGACTGTTTCCATGCCTTGCTATCCCTTGACAGGTCACATCCTGTTAATGCTGCGTCATTGTTCTGAATGTACTCTATTACACCGTCTGACAGGCGTAACCCCGCCAACCATTCCCATACATTGCCGTTAAGGTCTGATACACCGTATATTGTGCTGTCGTGATTCCATGTTGCCGGTCCGCTTCCTGTTTTGGAGCGTCCATATCCGCAACCGTCGCAATCTGCCTTTTCCTCTTTGTGGTAGTAATCCGTGCCGTAATTTGTATTGCCGTGTGGCATTGTGTCCTTTTCCCGGCTCTGATTCAGTAAATATTCCCACTCTACTGCAGTCATTAAATGCCAGCCCGCGCCCTTTGTGATACAGGCGGCTACCGCTTCATCAAAGGTTACGTTTACCGCCGGGTCAACCATTGGCAAACTGTACGCCCTGCCCTCTATAATTGTGTTTTGGTACTTTGAAATATAAACGGCGTCTGCCGTGTGTTCCCCGATTTTAAAAATTGCCGGAGTTTCCCCTGCGTCTTTCGGGCGCATAAAACGGCACATGACAGACGGTATCCCTCTATCATCAAAAATCACTACGTTGTTGTGTTCGGTTGCTTTGCTCATTTGCTTGTCCTCCTCATTTCTTAGAATAGATTGAATGTAACTTTATGCTTCCACGCCTTTTTATGCTTTCTACAGTGTGTAACCCTGTGTCAAAGAACGCACAAAAGGTTGTACCGCCTATAGTGCTGGTTGCAATTATGTATTGCCCTATATCGTGAAATTCACACCGCTTTGTGTTCCTGTAAACCGTGATGTATTTTTCCGTCCGGCTTCCTGCCATGCTTACGCCCCTTTCTGCTTCCCGCCTTAAATAACTTCCCGGCTTTTTAAATCACCGATACCAAAATTGCTTGCCCAACTGAACCAGATACCGGCTGGCGTTCTCACGTCCGCGCCAGTAGGTCAATTATCAGTTCCCAGTTGTCCAGATATAAAGCGGAGCGGAAAGCCACGTTGATGCCGCTGTTAGAACGCGGGGTGCTAAAGTTCAACGCCGCCGCGCCTCCATTGGAAGTGTTGTTGAAGCTCGAACCCCGGAATAATACCGCTTCTTTTTCTCTGCTGTCGATATACAGACCGTCTTTGCGTTCCTTATAGTCCCGTGGAAGCAGGCCCAGCCTGTATATGATTTCCGGTACTTCCGTTAGGCTGCCGCCAAACTGTAAATCTTTCATATGTATTCCATCCCTGTCCCCGGCAGCCTCTCCGTCCGTCAGCATTGCACTTCTACCAGGCAGCCGGTCAAAGGCCAGCAGCTTTCCGTCCGCCTCTGCCGGTTTCCACGCGGCGTCTTCCGTGCCGTAGTCGTGCGCGGCGGCGTCATTGTCCTTTATATACTCAATCACGCCCCGGTGCAGCCTCACGCCCGCTACATGTTCCCAGAAATTCCCGCAAAGGCCAAACACGCCGTCTTTCGTCCCGTCGTGGCTCCATGCCAGAGGGTCAAGCCCGGTCAACGTCGTATAACCGTCATAGCACACGCCCCGTTCCTCCGGGTTGTCCGCATTCTTCCCAAAATCCGTGTTGCCGCTGATTTTGTGGCCCAGCCGGTCCGCCTCATTCAGCAGATAGACATATTCTGCATTGGTCATTAAATGCCAGCCCGCGCCCTTGCTGCGGCACATTCTGGCCGCTGTGTCATGGTTCTTATTCTCTACCGGCATTTGATACGGCATGGAAACCGGCGTTCCCTTTATATCCGCGTTCGTGTACTGGGATATGAGAACCGCGGCTACCCGCCGCCCGTCCACCTTGAACATATCCGGTATGTCTTCCGATGCGTAGGTCCCCGGCTCCATGTAAAACATTGTCATGAAGTTCGGAAACCCTCTGTCGTCATTCACAACGACGGCTTTTTTCTTCACAAGCTCCATCTTTCTTTCCTCCTGTATCTGAATAGGTTTTCCGTGCCAGTCCTTATAACCCGTTTCCTTTCCAAGCTGCTTCCACGCTTTTTTCCTCCAGTTTATCCAACTCTCCAGAAAGTACCAGCGCTGTGGCTTCGATCACAATGCTCATCAGTGTCATATCTAGTTTTTCCCACGATATGTCACTTTTGGCTGTCTGCCTCTGTCCTGCGGTCTTTTGCGTGGTCATCCCGATCAGGTCGTAGACGTATTCCTTCAGCGCGGGAACGTTCGCCTTTTGTCCTCCGTCCATCAGGAATTTCCACATTGTTTTCTTGATGGCATTGGCTGGGTTCTCTTTCATGCTTTTTTCCTCTCTTTCCAGTTCTCTTTTTGCTTTGCTCATACTCCGCATCCTCTCTTTGCTTCGATCCGCGCCTTTGCTTCATCGTCCTCCAGCATATTCGGGAGTCTGTCAAGAATGCTGCCTCCAACCTGTTCTTCCAGTGCCGCCCGTAAACTGGACATAGCGGTTTTTAAATACAAATCCCCGTAGTGTGTACGGAAATGCATATCCCGCTGTACATCTCCCATTCCCTGCCCCTGCAGCACATAATGTTTCAGGAATCCTTTTACAATACCGTCTCCATCCAGATTTCCATGCGCCAGGTCGAACAGCCATATTTTCTTATCTTCCATCCAGATTTCCATGCCCTATACCCCCTTTCTTCCTACATTTTCCTCTGCGCGGTTTCTGCCCTGTACGGTGTTCCTCCGCGCTTTAATTCGTTGTATATAGTTGCCCTGTGTACCCCGATAATGTCGGCAATCTTAGCCACTCTTTCCCCTTCCTGCTTCATTTGCTCGATCTTCCTCCTGTCATCATAGCTCAGTCTTTTGTTCTTCTTTCTCATACCCATACTCTGCGCCTCCTGTCCTTATAAAACAAAAAATGGAATGTGCTAAAAGTTTAAAAACTTCTAAACACATTCCATTTTTACGATTTAACCCTCTTCATCCGTCTATCTTCCATAGTGCATATTTCCACTTCCATCTGCATATTCATTCCACCATTGCCCGCAGTAAAACTTCCATTTTCTTTCACCTGCGGCCAGTCTGCCGTCCTTTCTATCATTTATTCTTCCCCTTTTTCACGGGATTGTTTTCCAATTTTTTCGGGATTTAAACCCACGGAATATTCAGCCGTTCCGTGTCGCTGTCGGGGAACTTTACGCCTCTCCAACCAGGCGTTTGTACTATATAAATACAATAAAAAAATGAAATGCGATAGAGTTTAATAACCCTTGTCGCATTTCATTTTACAACTCAGCTTCAGCTTCAATAAGCTTTAATAAGTGCTTCAATAAGTTTTTTGAACATAGTCCGAAAATCTATTATAATAATCCGATATATTATTCTGAAAATCCCACGATCACAATAAAATGAAAAAGAGGATACTGACAGCACCCTCTTTTTTATCCTTATGAAATTCCATATTATTCTTACGCTTCTGCCACAGCCAGGTACTCCTCCACCTTAGCAATCAGCACATCCTTCTTGAAAGGCTTTTCTATCAGCCCGATAGCCCCGGCCTCCCTGCTCTGCCTTTCCACCTCGTCATCAATATCCGCCGTCAAAAATATTACCGGAATCTTTGACAGGTTATCGCGCTCCCTCATCCTTTTCAGTGTCTCAAACCCGTCCATGCCCGGCATCAAAATGTCCAGAAGGACCAGCTCCACCTCATTTTCCTCCAGATAGGCAAGCGCCTTTTCCCCGGAATCTGCAAGTGCGATGTCATAAACATTTTTTAACACAAGCTCCAGCATCCTTAAATTCATCTGGTTGTCATCTACTGCCAATACTTTTTTCATTGATTTTCCCTCTCTTTCTTAAATCCTGCTTTTTTTAATTTCCCTGCTCCATGAATTTTCCAATTCCATCCAGCAATGCCCGGTAAGCTTCCATCATTGCTTCATGGTCTTTTAGAATAATATCATACTGTTGTCCCTTTGCCGCCATTTCCAGTTCCTTTGCTTTTTCGGAAAGGGCTTTCGCGCCAATATTCATGGAATTGCTTTTGAGTGCGTGGACTTTAATGCGGTAATTCTCCCAATCCTTACCCCCATAACATTCAGAAAGCTCCTTAAATAACGGAGAAGACAGATACTCGGAAAGCATCATGACATAAACTTCCCTGCTCTCCATGCAGTAAGTAAGCCCCGTAAGAATATCCAGCTCCGGCGCCAGTTCATGAAATGCCATCAGTTCTTTCTGCGTAAACACATCTTCTTTCGTTTCCTCTGTCTCTTCTTTTTTCTCCTCCTGCGTTTTTTTATTTTCCTTAAAAGAAACTTTTTCCTTCGGAAGATAAATCTCCAACTGCTTTTCCAGTTCCTCCACAACAATCGGCTTGGAAATATAATCACGGAAGCCTTCTTTTAAATATTCCTCCTTTGCCCCAAGAATAGCATTCGCTGTCATCACAATCACGATGGTATCTTCCGCCAGCCCTTTCTGCTGTAACGCCTTCAAGGTATCGATGCCATCCATTTCCGGCATCATATGATCAAGGAAAATAATGTCATAATGATTCTTTTCCGCAAGCGCAAGGCATTCTTTTCCGCTCAATGCCGTATCCGGACGGACGCCGTTCCGTTTTAACAGGCTCAGCGCCACCTGAAGATTCATATGGTTATCGTCCACAATCAGGATTTTTGCCTCCGGCGCGTAGATATATTTCTGGTTTCTCTTCTGCTGCATACTTTCCCGGCTGCGTTCATGATAGTCCCCAATCGGCTCTGCATCCACGATTTTCTGTATAAGGTCAAAACTGAAGGTCGAGCCTTTGCCATACACGCTTTCCACATGAAGCTCACTGTCCATCATATGCAGAAGGCTGCTGACAATAGAAATGCCAAGCCCGGTCCCTTCAATATTCCGGTTCTTTTCTTCGTCCAGGCGCTGGAAGGAAAGAAACAGCTTTTCCATGTCTTCCTCGCGGATTCCCATCCCGGTATCCGTAACTTCTACATGGAGCAGCAGCGTCTCTTCCTCCTCCTGCGGCTTTCTCTCCATCTTTAATGTAACCGTTCCCTCTTTTGTATATTTTACGGCATTGGTAAGCAGGTTGGTAATGACCTGCCTGATCCTGATATCATCCCCGTAAAGCTGGCACGGAAGGGAAGGATCAATTTCCAGCAAAAATTCCAGCCCTTTGCCTCTCGCCTTTTCATAAACCATATTTTCCAAAGCATTGATCAGTGTTCCTGTATCATAATTCACAGGAATAATTTCCATTTTGCCGTCCTCGATCTTGGAAAAATCCAAAATCCCGTTAATGAGCGTCAAAAGGGTCATTCCGGCATTCTGGATATTCTCCGAATAACGCACAATATCCTCATCTTCGCTTTCCCTTAAAATCATCTCATTCATGCCCAGAACGGCATTGATCGGGGTACGGATCTCATGGCTCATCTGCGCCAGGAACTGCGACTTTGCCTTTCCCGCCCTCATCGCGGAATCCGCCGCCTTTTTTAAATTATCATTGGCTTCCTGCTGCCACTGCACCATTTTATAGATCAGCACATTGACTGCAAAAATACAGATCCCGAACAGGCACAGGAATAAAATAATATATTTCAATAAATCCCCATAAATGCTCCAGGCATCCTTCACCACGATAATCCGGAAATTGGAAAATCCCTCTTTCATGGAAATACAGGCCTTATAACGCCCGTCATAATCTTTTAACAGGTTAATGCCGGACTTGTCATAGATCTTTTCATAGCACAGGTTATGTACATTGACAAAATCACCGTCTGTAAACTGGTAGTCCTGGTTCGGGTGGTTAATGACCTGGCCCTCCTTATCCACCAGGAAGGCGTATCCGGTTTCCGAATAACTTTTTCCCAGAATCCCGTTTAACATATCCAGATAAAAGTCAATCGCAAACACGCCGTAGAACTCGCCTCTTTCCGACTCCACTACCTTTGAGAAGGTAATGCAGTATTCCCCTGTCCTGGCATCATAATAAGGTTCGGTAATATTAAAATCCTCCGCCGCAATCGCTCCGGTATACCAGACACGCTCTTCTTCCCGGTAATCCGCTTCCGGCACCCATCCGTTATTCATCACCATAGGATGCCCGTGTTTAAAGTCAGGATTCGCGATATAAGTTGCCGAAATCTTCGGGTAATGTTTCGTGATATCATCTAAAAATTCCACCATGCCTTCATAGTCTTCCAGCAGCTCCGGCTTCGCCGCAATGACATTCGCGAACATATCCAAAATACTTTTCTGCTCTAAAACCCAGTCGCCGACTTCATAGCTGTAGCTCTGCACTTCTTCTTCCATCTTCATGCGGCTTCCGTTAAAGCTCATAAGGGAACTGAAAAAAATTGTCAGCAGCATTGTCACGACAAAGATGGAAATAATGCCAAACTGGAACCTTTTCTGCTGTATAATGGTAAGGTTCCCCTGTTCTTTCTTTTTTTCCCGTTTCTTTTCCTTTTTCTCTTTCTTTTCCGTATCCAAATTTCCAAAACCTGAAGAAAACAGCTGATCTACAGCAGAGGACAATGCCTTCTCCGCTTCTTTTAAGCTGTCCACATGTTCCTTTAAATGCTCTCTCTGCTTTAAGATATCATAATCGCTGCATTCCGCCAGCTTCTTCAACGGACTGCGGAATTTTTCCGAAAAACCGGCAAGGACATCTTCCTTTTCCTTTAACGCTTTCTCCACCCGCAGCCGTTTCCGGTAACTGAAAACATATAACGCCATAAAAATCAAAACCAGCGTTAAAATCGTGATAAAATTATAGAAGAGCTGAAAATAGCTTTCTTTGTAAAGGGAACGGTTGCTGACGCTTAACATCAGATACCAGCCGTTTTCGGTTCTGCTCAGGAACACCGTGCTGTTCTGCCCTCTTGCTTTCGTGCGGAAAAACAGATTCGCCTTATCGCTTGTCACGGCGCGGATAAACACTCCCTGATACTCCGGAAGCTCCGCGGAAATCTTCTTCCCTAACATGGCGGAATCGGAATATCCCACAATCGTTCCATCCTCGTCCGCAATCATCGCATCCCCGTACCGATCTCCTGGCATCTCCTCAATATAAGACTGGATCTTCGACATATTATAGTCAATCCCCAAAATCGTTTCTCCGTCAGACAGCACTTTCGCGATCGTAAAGCAGATATTATTTGAAAAAGCGTCCTGGTAAGCCGGTGAGATATAGACTTTCCCCCGCTCTGTCGCCATCAGCCCGCTGTACCAAAGCCTGTCCTGTATCACATAATGTTCCGGCGGCTGCATATCCGAAATCATGACATTGCCCCTTAAAACGCAGAAAACATTGAGACAGCTATTATCTGACAGCATCGCTTCCAGTCTTTTCTGGTCAGCCAAAAAACTCTGAATTTTAGTATCAGAGCTGTCCTCTTCAATAACCTCCTCTAAATTTGCCCCTATTCTGATCAGGGAATTTTCCGCCCTTGTCAGAGTCTCCTGAAGCCTTGCTGCAATATTCTGCATATAAATGCTGCTGACTTCCTCCGTCTGCTTTGCGGCCATATTATACATCAGGAAAACATTCAGAACCATAACGGTAATTAAAAGAACCGTAACCACAGAGACAAACAGATAATGAACTTTTTTATTTGTAAAATTTATCTTTTTCATTGATTATTCTCTCTTTTTTTACACTAAAAAACTCCCCGGATTTATTGTATCTCAAAAAAGCTCATTCTTCAACAAAATTTGCTAAATTATCAATAATATGAGAAAAACAGGCTGCCGCATTAAGTCCGTTTAATGCAGCAGCCTTGCTTTCACGTTAAAAATATAGGAACTCCGTTATTTCTTATCCTTCCCTGCAAGATATTCTTTAATATCCGCTAACACCTTATCCGCATCCATTCCATGCACCATGCAGGCCTCTTCTAAGGATTCCCCTATCGAGGACGGGCAGCCTACGCAATGCATCCCGGACTGCATCAGGATATACGCAATCCCTCCATCATAGTCCAACATTTCTCCCATCGTTGTATTCTTCGTGATTTCCATTGTATTCCGTTTCTCCTTTCCATATTCAAGACTTGTCCACATTATACCATGTCCGATCAATGAAATCAACCTTTAACTGCTTAACAAAAACAGGATCGCCTTATGGCAAGCGATCCCGCTAGTTCTATATATCTTTAACTGTTAATCTCTAAAAATGATTTAATACACTGGACGGAATGGTCAATGCCCCCGAAATCCGTCTTGATTGCCAGATCATAATTGGCGATCACGCCCCATTTCTCATCGGAATGGTAATTATGGTAGTTGGCACGGCGTTTATCCCGCTTCATGATGTTCTCCGCCGCCTTTTCCACGCCAAGCCCATACAGGGTAGTCGCCCTGTGAATCCGGTAATCCATCCCCGCATGGATGAAAATATTAACCACATTTTTCTGATCCCGCAGGATATAGTCGGCGCAGCGCCCAATGATGACACATGGCCCTTCCTTTGCCACCTTGCGGATAATATCTGACTGCGCAATAAAAATCCGGTCATCCAAAGACATATTGTGGTAGCCTAAGAACCCAAATTCCTGGCTGTTATACGCATTCATACCCATTGCAATCGAATACAGAAGGCTGTTCGTCGCTTTTTCCTCCGCATGTTCAAAAATGGACTCCGCAAATCCGCTCGCCTTCGCCGCCTGCGTAATCAGCTCATTATCATAGTATGGTATTCCAAATGCCTTCGCTACCTTTTCTCCTATTTCCCGTCCCCCGCTTGCATATTGCCTGCTGATGGTAATTACCTTATCCATAATAACCCCTCCTTTTAATATTGCTCAATCACGTCATCCATTGTCCGTACCAGCTTCATTATAACAAAAAAAGAGGCGTTCCGCAATGAAATTTTTGTTACATTTTTTCAATAATCTTATACACGACGGTATTATTATAGGTCAAAGGATGGTTATGCGCAAAGAAAACCGTCCCCTCCGCCGGAGCTGTGATTTCTTCCCTGACAGAGCCGTCATAAGGGTCCAGGATCTCCGCCAGCACTTCCCCCTGGCTTACTTCGTCCTCCACCTTTACTTTCGGGTCAAAAATTCCCGGCTTCGCCGTGCGGACAGGGCGCAGGTTCTCTTCTTTGATAATTTCCGACAAGTACCCGCCCACAACATGATATTTTAAAATCTTTTCATTTTCCATAAACCGCAGCACCGCGTTCACGGCAAGCTCCGCGCTCTTTTTATCAATATGATCGGTTTCATGCGTATAAACAGAAAAGGCGTTGCTGTTCCAGAGCTGCCAGTTATAATTCAGCGTCGTCGTATCATACGGGCGCGGTTTTCTTACTACTACAAACGGCAGCCCGAATTTCTGCGCCATTTTCACATTGCCATATCCTGTTTCCATCATACGGACATGCGGCGTAAATTCCCCTGGCATATAAAAGCTCGCAAACTGGATTCCATATTTATAATCCTTGATTTTCTCAAACACCCCGGCGGCAATTCTCTGGGTGGTTTCCCCCAGGTTATAGCCTGGAAACATCCGGTTAATGTCCGTATTATCCGTCGGCCAGAACCGTTTTGCTATATTCAGGGAATAACTGTTAATCGCCGGGATTACCATAATGGATTTTCCCTTTTTAATACATCCCCTGTTCTCCAATTCTGCCAGCCTTTTGATTAACTGAGAGCAGGAAAAAAGCTGCTGGACCTCGTTTCCCCTGATCGCCCCGACAATGCAGACAGACTCTTCTCCGGTTCCAAACTGATATCCGGTTACCCGCAGATTATCCCGGTACAATGATTTTAATTCAAATATGACTTTCTTTTCCATATCCTGATTCCCTTTCTAAACTTATTATGATTACTGTTCCCACAGTCCTGTCCCGTATTTACAAAGCAAACGCCGTTTTATCTGCGCTTCTTATTTTTCTAAAATCCGGGCAATTAATGATCCTTCATTGACCACAGGATAATCACGCAGCGTAAATACAATCCCGCTGCATGGAGAAATCAGTTCATCTTCTACCGTGCCGTGCAGAGGATCGATAATATTCCCGATCCAGTCCCCTTTCCTCACATCTTCCCAATGCTCTACCTTAGGAACAAAAATTCCCGACGCGCTTGCATTGATAAAATGAACCTTCCCGTCCGTGGAAACAATCGGTTTTTTCGGCTCTGTCACTTCCCCCTGCCAGATTCCAAGCTTTTTCATCAGGCATAAAATTCCTTCCACAAGCTGATCGCCGTATTCCTTCGTAATCCTCATGCCGACGCCCATCTCCACCACCAGCGTCTTTGTCCCGATGCTGTTTAAGGAATAGGCAAGCGTTGACTCCAGCACCGTTGCGGCACTGTGAACCCAGATATAATCCACATTCAGGTACTTTGCCAAAGGGACTAAAGACTCCTTCGTTTCTTCGTTAATCCGTACCTGCGGGATCTCCGTCAAAAAAATATTGCTGGCATGGATATCAATCGCCACATCCGAACCCGCAATATCCTCAATAATGGCGGACGCTGCATATTCCGCCATCGATCCGTCCGAATTTCCCGGGAAAATACGGTTCATATCCAAATCAAATCCCGGTATCCCGCGGGTAATGGAATCAATGCCCAGCGGATTCAAGGCAGGATAAATGTCTACAATCCCGGTCAGGTTTTCTATCTGCTCCTCTACCCTTTTCCCAAGCTCAAAGCATACATACTGCCCCTCTAATTCATCCCCGTGGATTCCGGTCACAATACTGATCCGTTTTGCCTCTCCTCCTTCAAATCCTTTCGGGATAATCCTCCTCTTTTTGATTTCCAGATTTTCATCCACCGGAAGCCCGATGTTTGCCACTGTCTCTATCATACGCTCTCCTTTCTTTCTAAGACAGGTTTCAGACCCGCCTGCATTCTCATAAACTTACCAATAAACCTGTCAGCCCGGCTTATTGCCTGCGAACAAAAGGACGCGCCCTGACACAAACTGTCAAGGCACGCCCTTGCACCTTACTTTTCCTCTTCCACTTTCACATTTACCGTCTGCTGCTGCCCGCTGCCTCCATAAAAAACCCCCCGGCTGATTGTGCAGTCCTCATAATCCCTGCCGTGGGAAATCTTTACATGGCTGCCGCCCACCAACAGCTTATTGGTAGGATCAAGCCCATACCAGCGTCCCGAAGAATACACCTCAATCCACGCATGGCTGTATCCTTCCCCGGCCAACATCCCAACCACATACCTTGCCGGAATCCGATCCATCCGAAGAAGCGCCAAAAGGATATGCGCATAATCCTGACAGACCCCTTTTCCGAGGGACAGCGCTTCTTCCGCCGTCGTTTTCGTGCTGGTAACGCCCGGCTGATAAACAAAATCCCGGTATAAATGGTTCATATAACGGATCGCCTTTTTATACGCCGATTCCTGGCGCATAATTCGTCTCTCCTGCCCTGTCCGCTCCCCTGCTGCCGGAATCTTCACCAAAAATTCCTCTGACAGCTTTTTATGATACTCCCTTAACGCAGGTCCAGGACACGTATATCTGGACGGATATTGATAAACATGATGGTTTAAAGTAAACTTTTCGTCCTCATATTGATTTTCTGAAATCTCCGCCTTCCCCTTTACGATGACTTCAAAACAATCATACGGCTCTGCATTCCGGCCAATCACTATCCGGTTTCCATATCCATCCACATCATAACTTTCCCAGTCTGACGGTAAAATCTTCACCTCCAATTCTGATATCTCCTGCCTGCAGGTAGATTCGGGAATACATTTCAGGGTATAATAATGTTTTTGAACGGGTGTTTCAAAATTCACCTGCATAAAATATTGAAATACTAATCTGCTCATAACAATATTTTAGCGGTTCTCTCCACGGGCGTCAACCCCCGCCCCGTAAAATTTCGCAACCGTTCAGACATCCATAATGCTCTCTAACTCATAGACTGCGCCGATATAATCAATCATCCTCTTCTGGAGCATGACCGCCAGGTGATCCAGCACTTCTTTCCGGTATTTCATCTGTGTTCTTGGAATACGGCGGTTCAGTTTCTTTAACTCCTTCTGCAACACATCCCTGCCCATTTCAAAACGCAGGTACAGATCCAGGCGCTCTACCCTCCGCCCTGCTTTCACCATGCTCCTCGTCTGCTCATCATCCATGCTGTCGTCAACGCTGCCCCAGAAAGCAAGGATATTGTCAATGACATTCTGCATCTCGATCAGCGGCGAAGTGCTGACTTCCGCCTTCTTTAAATCATAAATCGCAAGCTGCACGTAGGAAAGTGTTTCCGTCCCGATCTCCTCGCGGTTCACAATCGCGTTGTCATATGCCCTGTTTAAATTGCTGATAATCGAATCCGGATTCTTCTCATTGAACGGGTAATCCTTTAAAAAATGATCTTTATCCCGATAATCGTCAGGAATATTGATTCTGTCGCAAAACTCCTTATAAGAATCGTCCGTTTCGTCAAGCATCCGGTCATACCCGATAAAAAACTCCCGGATCGTCGTATAAACCCTCTCCACATAACGCCCAAGCCAAAATAGCTGATTTGCCTTTTCTACTGTGATAATACCCATGTGTCTTTAAATCCTCCTCCCTGTGAAGAATTGACAATAAAGGAATCCGGGTTCCTGGAAAACCTTGTCAGCCCGCTCTTCCATACCTTCACTTCTTTTCCTGCCAATACAAACGCCCTTAAATCCGCTTTTCTCGGAACCGGCTCTCCGTTCTCCAAAATATCCAGATCCAGGAAATCAATCACTTCCTGCGCAATGAACCGCCTCGGCTCCTGCTTCAATAATTCTATAAATTCCGCCTTTTTCTCTGCGGTAAACGTATTTCCAAATACAACGCCGTAACCGCCTGCCTCGGCGACGTCTTTAATTACCAGCCTGTCAAAATTTTCCAGCACATATTTCCTGTCCTCCTCATAAAACGGCAGGTACGTAGGCGCATTATGCAAAACCGCCTCCTCGCCCAGATAATACTGGATCATTTTTGGAACAAAATAATAAATGCCTTTATCGTCCGCAATCCCGTTGCCCGGCGCATTCAAAAGGGCTACATTCCCTTTCTTATAAACCTCCATGATATGCGGCACGCCAATCACAGATTCCTGGTTAAAGGTCATCGGATCGAGATATTCGTCCGAAATGCGGCGGTAAACGGCGCCGACCTTCTGTTTTTTACCGGTATAATCCATATAATAAAGGAAATCATCCTCCACCATCAAATCCTGTCCGGAAACAAGCACCGCTCCCGTCTGCTCCGCAAAATAGGAATGCTCAAAAAATGCCGCATTATAACGCCCCGGCGTCATAATCACATTAATCCCGCCGGTATTCACATAATCCATCGTTTTCTTTAACAGCTCCGCATAATTGCGGTTGTCCTCCACATGATTTCTCTTAAAGGTAGTTGGGGAAGATCGGCGGCAGATTTCCCTTGCAATCATCGGATACGACGCTCCCGAAGGCACACGCAGGTTATCTTCTAATACATACCAGGAGCCATCCTTCGCCTGTACCAGATCAATGCCGGAAATATGGCTGAAAATCTCCCTGGATGGCATAATTCCTTCACATTCCGGCAGATAGCCGGAGGAGGAAAAGACAAATTCCTCCGGCACAACGCCGTCGCGGATAATCTTCTTCTCTCCATAAATATCACTTAAAAATAAATTGAGCGCTGTCACACGCTGCTTAAGCCCGCGCTCCAGATAAGCAAATTCTTCCTTCCCAATGATACGCGGAATCGGATCAAACGGGAATAGCTGTTCTTTAAATGTCCCATTTTTATAAATGCCAAACTTTACGCCATACCTTGCAAGCAGATTATTGACGGTATCGACGTGATGATACAGACTAATCATATGCTTCATCTCCTTCACTTTGCCTTCGCGGAACAAAGCGGGCAAAGCCCGCATCTGTTCGAATCTTAGCCGTTTCCGAAGGAAGCGGCCTCATAGGAAATTCCGAA
>CANREH010000089.1 GCA_947629585.1 uncultured Lachnospiraceae bacterium
CGGAATATATCCCCTGAAGGGAATTGTGAGCGAAAGCAAAAACGAACATATATTCCCTGGAACAGATTGAAAAAATGTCCTTGACAAGGGGTACAATTTACAGGGGGAAAGCAGCATAGGGGCGAATACAAAGAATCTGGATCGGCAATGCAATCTGATTCATTTGTGCCTGCTGTTTTTGTCAGAGGAGTATAGCAGGACGGAGGATAAGGTTATCCGTTATTTGCAATCAGTGTTTACAAAGCAGATAGGGGATAAGGAAGTAAATCCCTACGCGGAATATTCCGGTGATATCAGGAAGGAGGTTGAGGAAGTTATGTCATTGCAGGAAACATTCATCGAGATGGGAATGGAACGGGGAAGGAATGCTGGAAGGAAAGAAGGAAGGAAAGAAGGAAGGAAAGAAGGGAGAAATTTAATTATATCGTTGAATAATGTATTGCTTGAGGAAGGAAGGATTGAGGATTTGAAGAGGGCTTCCAAAGATGAAGCGTATTTGGAACAGCTTTTGGAGGAGATTTTTCCGGGACAGAGGTTTTAGTTGCCTTTATGGAATGGTTACAGCCGCTGCTAAAAAATCGTAACAGTTCAGCCATCAGCTCGATTTGGCTGCTCCGCAGCCTGTTTCGCCGCTAAAGCGGCTAAAATCTTGTTTCTGGCCTGTGCCATATGTCAAAAATAGTGAAAATTGATCCATGCGACGGTTCAATTTTCCTATTTTTGCCGCATGGCTGAACTGTTACAAAAAATCAAAATAAGACTTGCATTTTTCTTATGAATCTGTTAGTCTGTTCTTACAGTCGGTGTTGTTTTTGAATATGCGGCTGGCAGAATAATGATGTTGAAGAGAGAGAGGTACTTATTTATGGAAAATGATTTAGACTGGAATGACGTGGAATCCATGACAGTGACGCTGACATTGGAGGATGGCAGCGAGATGGACTGTGATGTAATAACCGTATTTGACTATGAAGGCGATAATTATATTGCGGTAGTTTCTTCTGAGGAGCTGGAAGGGATAGATGAAGAAGATGAGGACGGAGAGGGCGTTTCTGCCATGCTTTACCGCTTGGGCGGGGCAACTTGGGAAGAGATGGAGCTTTTAAATATTGATGATGATATTTATGATAAAGTGGCAGAGCGTTTTGAAGAAGTAATGTCCGAAGACGACGAGTGACAGCAGGCAGTCCTGTGTTTCTTGGGACAGTTCATGCATGGCAGTTCAGGGCTGCCATGTTTTTCTTTTTATTAGAAAACTTACCAGCATAACCCCGTAAAAATTTTGTACAATATGTGATGTAACAGGTTTTTATTTAGAAACAGAGGGGGATTTGCTATGGAAAAGGATAACGTCATCTATCTGTCGGGAAAGCGTCCGCCGCTGTCTTTGGAGGAGTTTAAAGACAGGTTGTTTGATATTATCAATGAAGGGGATTATTTCCCGGTGCTGGATATGAAAGTGTTTGATCGGGAAAATAAACTGGAAGTTACCCTGTTGAACCGGGATATCTATGAGATCATTGTGCAAAAAAAGGAAAGCACTTGACAGCGCAGGAAATACGGGAATATAATGCTGTAAATCAACGAAAAAGCAGCGGGCATTTCCGCGGAAATGGAGAAGACGATGGAAGAAAAGATAAGTGAGGAAATAAAGCGGCTGGCAAAAGAAAAGGATGTGGCTATCCTTGCCCATTATTATGTTGACGGGGAAGTTCAGGCGGCTGCTGATTATGTGGGAGATTCGTATTATTTAAGCAAGATAGCGACAGGGATTGAGCAGAAAAATATTTTGTTCTGCGGAGTGTCGTTTATGGGGGAGAGCGCCAAGATACTAAACCCGGACAAGAAAGTAATTATGGCGGACGAGCTGGCGGACTGCCCGATGGCGCATATGGTGGATCTGGACAGGATTGAAGAGGTCAGGAAGTCTTATGAGGATGTCGCCGTTGTCTGTTATGTTAATTCCACAGCGGAAATCAAGGCGAAGTCGGATGTCTGCGTGACAAGCTCCAATGCGCTGCGGGTGGTGAAGGCGCTTCCTAATAAGAGGATTTTCTTTATTCCTGACAATAACCTGGGGCGGTATGTGGCATCGCAGGCGCCGGAAAAGGAATTTATTTTCCATGACGGTTTCTGCCATGTACACAAGAGCATTACGGCGGAAAATGTGAAGGCTGCCAAAACTGCCCATCCAGATGCGCTTGTGCTCGCCCACCCGGAATGTACGCAGGATGTGCTTGCGCTTGCTGATTTTATCGGGAGCACGTCGGAGATTATTGATTATGCGACAAAAAGCAGCCATTCTGTTTTCATTATCTGCACAGAGATGGGGATTTTTTATGAGCTGACGCAGAAGAACCCGCAGAAAAAATTTTATTCGGTCGGTCATCGCCAGTTCTGCCCGAATATGAAGCGCATTACCTTGGAAAAGGTCCGCGATGCCCTGAAAAATTTTGCGCCGGAAGTGGTGCTTGACGAAGCTGTGAGACAAAAGGCTTATGAGCCGTTAAACAGAATGTTGGAGCTTGCAAAATAAGGATAACCGTTCGTTTGGCCGGGAAGCAGAGGAGAAGAAATCGCTGCAAAGCAGAAAGCGCAGTTTTGCGAATGGAGGAAAGTCATGCTGGAATTTTTATCCATAATACAGATCGTCGGTGTTATGATTGGGTTTTGGACAGTGTTTTCTATTATGCGCCAGCAGCAGACGGATTATAAAATCGTGCTTGCCATGGCGGAGATCTGCTGTATCACAGCCATGCTTGGGTATTTATTCACTCTCCAGGCGCAACAGTTCCGGGAAATGATGCTTGCCAATAAATTCGGCTATTTTGGAAAATGTTTTGCCACGACGTTTTCCGTCTTGTTTATTACGAAATATTACCGGGAAAAAGTGCCAAAGATTATTTTTCCTTTATTATTTGCGTTTGATATTGCGGTGTTCTGGGTGATTATGGCATCGGACAGGCACCCGTACTATTATTCCACGGTGGATATTGAATATAATGGGTATTTTTATGTGGCAGTAACCGGGAAAACGCCGTTATATTATACATACATGGCAGTTACCATGCTGCTTCTGATCTGGTTTGAGGCCGTGGTTATCAGGCATTGGAAAGAAGAGAAAAAAAATAAACATACCTGGCTGAGCGTATGTCTCCTGGGAGCAGGGCTGATTCCGTTTTTTATGCTTGGGTTATTTCTGACAGGGGTAACAAATGGTTATGATACGACGCCTTTGGGGATTTTATTGTCCTGTACCATGATTACCCTTGCCGTACAAAAGTTTGGGCTGTTTGATACTGTCCGTATCGCAAAAGAGACAGTCGTTGAAAATATCAAAGAAAGTGTCTTTGTAGTAGATACGGATTATCAGCTTTTATATGAAAATAATGTGGCAAAGGAGCTTCTGCGGGAAGAGGGCACCCGTCTGGAAAAGATCAAGCATATTTTTGAGTTTAAAGACCGGATTCTTGACATGGACGGGAAAAGCTATGAGGTCCGTGTGGCGGAAATTAAGGAAAAAGAGATTGTACGCGGTTATATGGCCTGGATTTTTGATGTTACGGTCCTTCAGAAAAATACGAAGGAGATCCTGCAGTTAAAGGAAGAAGCGGAACATGCGACGAAGGCAAAATCGGATTTCCTTGCCAATATGAGCCATGAGATCCGGACGCCGATGAATGCTATTATCGGGATGACGGAAATGATCCTGCGCGGGAATTTGGAGGAAGAGCAGAGGGACTATGCCTATCAGATTAAAAATGCCGGAAACAGCCTGTTGACTATTATCAATGATATTTTGGATTTTTCCAAGATTGAATCCGGCAAGATGGAGCTTGTGGAAACGGAGTATGAACTGATGTCCCTTGTGGATGATGTCGGCAGCATTATCAGGACGAGGATTGGGGATAAGGATCTGACGTACCATACCAAAGTCAATCCGCAGATTCCGCACAGGCTGTATGGTGATGATAACCGAATTAAGCAGATGATTATTAATCTTGCCAATAATGCAGTCAAGTTTACCAGAGAGGGAACGGTGCTGCTGACACTGGATTATGAAAAAGCGCCGGAAGGGATTCACCTGATTGTCAAAGTCAAAGATACCGGGATTGGCATTAAAAAAGAGGATATGCAGAAAATCTTTGAATCGTTCGGGCAGGTGGACAGCCATCGGAACCGTTCGATTGAAGGCAGCGGGCTGGGCCTTGCAATTACAAAAAATCTTGCCAGCCTGATGAACGGGAAAATGGAAGTACGGAGTATGTACAATATTGGGAGCGAGTTCTCTTTTATCATACCGCAGAAGGTGATCGATGAGACGCCATGCTCTAAGGTTGATTATAAAGAAATCAGGGAAAAGGAACAGAAGAGCCAGATCAAGTTTAAGGCAAGGCAGGCAAAAGTTTTGGTCGTTGACGATAACCGGGTGAACCTTATGGTGGCAGAAGGGCTGATGCGGCCGTTTGAGATGCAGCTTGTGCTGGTTGACAGTGCGAAGAAGGCGCTGCAGGCGTTAAAAGATCCAACGTTTGATATTGTTTTCATGGATCATATGATGCCGGATATGGACGGCGTGGAGGCGACAAAAGCGATCAGGGAGATGGAAGGGGAGTATTACCGGAAGCTTCCGATTGTGGCTTTTTCTGCCAATGCAGTCCACGGGGCGAAAGAAATGCTGCTAAAGGAAGGCATGAATGATTTTGTGGCAAAGCCGATTGAGGCAGAGGCTTTGATAAGGGTGTTATTGGAATGGCTTCCAAAGGAAAAGGTGGTAATAGAGCCGTAACAATGGAAGGTTCGCCTGTGAATCCCGGCGCAGTATTCTTCTATAAGATGACAGGGGATATGGCAAGCTCCTGATAAGGCTTAGAGGACGGCTGTTTTTGGAAAGCGATAAAACCGTAAAGCTGGGAAGCCGTTACTTCTTTTTCAAATAAGAAATAATCTTTTTCTGCCAGTTGTTTTTTGGCATTGGCAGGTTTGGTGATGATGACAGGTCCTGTCTGTTTTGGGATAGCCCGGAGCAGGCGGGATTTTTCTTTTTTTAGTCCAAGCAGGCGAAGATAAGGGGTGTTTTTCATATCTTCCGGTTTTATGGACAGAAGGATATGGAAAAGCGCGCGCCGGATTCTTGCATGGGAAAGCTCCTTTGTCTTTAAAAGGGCAGCGAAAGAGGAAAAATCCCGGTACTGCGGAAGCCTGTTATAGATTTTCTGCGCAAGATCGGGGGAAACTTCATGGTATTGGGAAAGCTCTTCTGCGGTTTTCCCAAGCAGGGCATAGTAAAGACAGGAGGAAAAATCCTGTTCTTTTAACCAGGGTTTCACAGACAGATCGGAAAGGACATATTCCGGCAAAAAAACGGACAGCAGGGCAGGATCAGACTGTGAAAACAGGTGGTTTCGGACGGCGGAGGCGGAAATAAAAGCGGTCTCTGTTTCAGGGAGGGCATGGCTGTGGTAGTCTCCTGTCCTCGGAATGGGAAACGGGCGGATTGGGCTGCCCAGTTTTTTCAGCGCCTTGCAGTATTCAATGCCGAGAATGGTATTTGGCGAGGAGAAAATGGCATGGAAAAACACCCGCTTAGAAAGGGAGCTGTCGCTGGGAGGCGTGATTTGATCGGCAATCAGCGGATAAAGAGCTGTTTCCCTGGCGGAAGCGTAGCTGTTTCCCTGGCGCAGCAGCGTTTGGATGGTGGAATGGAACGAAGCGGGCGGCTCGGAGAGGATATCGGCAATGGATTCCAGCAGGGAAAGATCGCTGTATTCGCATCCGAAACAGAGTTCGTCGATGATGCCGAGATCGGTAAGCAGGGAACAGGCGCCGAAGGCAAACTGCTCCGCGCCTGCCGCTGCTGAAAAAAGCGGGAGCTCTAACACAAGGTCAGCCCCTCCTTTCAACGCCCAGAGAGTGCGGGTGAATTTATCCACGATGGCGGGCGCGCCGCGCTGGACAAAATTCCCGCTCATCAGGACAATGCAGTTTTTATGTTCTTTTTTGATGGCTTTTATCTGCTGCATATGCCCGTTGTGGAAAGGGTTATATTCAGCGATAATGGCGGTGGTTTTCATAGTTGTTCAATATTGCTCCTTCTGATAAATGTCTTAACCAGAAATTTTCACAGAATCATAAAACATCCGGTACATCATTTCATAATCTACGTCATAGGGGCAGTTGGCAAGCTTGGCTTTGTTTGCCATCATGCCGTCGGTATAAGTGCGGACTTCGTTTTCGGTCAGGGATACTTCCCCAAGTACCTGCCGGAGAAATTCTTTTAATTCCCGTATGGAGGAAAATCCCATTATCTTCAGAAGATGGGATACAGAATCGTGATCCGGGCAGTTTTCCAGGTATTTTTCAAGAAATGTGCCGACAGCCTTTCCATGAGGAACGCCATGATGATAGGTGATGAAATAGCTCATGCCGTGCGGGAGGGAAGTGCCGGTATGGGAAATCGCCATGCCCGCAATCGTGGAAACCGTCATTAAATGTTCAAAAAATTCCGGATCGGAGGAAGCGTTTCCCCTGGATTCTTCCAACAGGGCATCTTTTACGGAAGAGAAAAGCCGAAGGGCGTAGTCACAGAGCATACGGCTGTAATCGCTGGCGTTGTTGTTTAGGTAACTTTCCAACAGGTGGGAAAGCGCGTCCACGGCGGTATTGGCGCGGACAAAGACAGGGGCGCTGATAAGATAGCGGCTGTCAGCCAGCGCAAGCTTCGGGAATATTTTATGCGCTATGCTCTGCTTGGTCTGCTTGTCATGCCTTGTCAAAATGGCATAAGGGGTGGCTTCGGAGCCGGTGCCTGCCGTTGTAGGAACGGCGGCGACAGGAACGGCATCCAATGGGATTTTCTGATAAAATACAGAACCGTCATATTCGGGGTTCTTTATAAGAAGGGCGATGGCTTTGGAAGCGTCCAGGGGAGAGCCGCCGCCAATGCCGATCACAAAATCCGCCTGCTCCTGTTTTCCAAAATCCGCAGCCCGTACTGCCAGTTCTACGGAAGGGTTTTCCTCGATTTCATCAAAAATGCAGTAAGGGATATGGTTGTTATCAAGCGCGTCAGTGACGTCGTAAAGAGAGCCGTTTGCGCGGGAAGAATGCTTCCCTGTGACAATCAGGGCTTTCGTCCCGAGGGCGGCAAGCTCTTTTCCGTGGTTTTTTACACAGTTGTTTTCACTGTAAATTTTCGTAGGCATATAAAATTGCATTGTACCATTCCTTTCTTAAAAAAATATTGTTGAAATGAAGTTGCTGTGGATAAATAACAAATTAGATGTAGCATAACATAGTCCGGTATCTATGTCAAATATTCATAAAAGTATCTGTAATTAGTCTTTTGACTAGCGTTTCCAAACAGCCACGCGGCCAGACATTTCTTTTGAAAAGTCCGGTATGAATTGATAATTTTTTACCTGCAAAAAATTCAGGATTTTCAAAAGAAACTGTCTGTGGCAGTGGCATTCTTTTTAACAGAATTCAAAAGACTAATTGCAGAAAGTATGATTTTTTTATTTGGTGGCTGATTGAATTTTCACATATTATCTTGACAAGAAAAAGGAAAAGTGATAATATAGTGATATCAAATTGATATCACTTTAATATTTTACTTAAGCGCATTGCGCGGAAATGGAGGGTCATTATGGAAGGACAGGTAAAGGAAAAGATTTTAAAGCCAAAGAGCGGGGGAATGATGCTTGCCGTGGGGATTCTCGGCATCCTGGCAAGCATTGGTCTGTTTTTTTTGGGACTTACCATTGCGGATTTTATCCAGATTTTCTGGCTTCCTCCCGTTTGTGTCATTTTAGGGATTGCCGGGGTTATTTTCTTTATTATTTTATTATGCGGGCTTAAGATTTTAGAGCCGAAAGAGGCGATTGTGCTGACGCTGTTCGGAAAGTATTACGGGACCGTAAAGACAGAAGGGTTTTATTTTATCAATCCTTTCTGCGGGCTGGTAAATCCTGCCGTAAAGACAGCAATCCAGAAGGGAAATGCGAATGCGGCGGCTTTGGGCAAGAAGATTTCTTTAAAGACCATGACGCTCAATAATGAAAAGCAGAAGGTAAACGATATCCTGGGGAATCCGATTGTTATCGGGGCGGTGGTGATCTGGGAAGTGAGCGATCCGACGAAGGCTGTATTCAGCGTGGAAAATTATATTGAGTTTCTGTCGATTCAGTGCGATTCCACGATCCGGAATATTGCAAGAAGTTATCCGTATGACGCGCCGGAGGATGATGAGGATGAAAAATCCCTGCGCGGCAGCAGCCAGGAAGTGGCGGAAAAGATGAAGGAAGAGCTTCAGGAACGGGTAGGGGCTGCAGGGCTCCGGATTTTAGAAGTCAGGATTACGCATCTTTCCTATGCAGAGGAAATTGCCGCCGCCATGCTCCAGAAGCAGCAGGCAGTCGCTGTTATTGCGGCAAGAAAGAAGATTGTGGAAGGCGCTGTCGGCATGGTCAATATGGCGATTGAACAGCTTTCCGAACAGGATGTTGTGGAGCTGGACGAAGAGCGCAAGGCGCAGATGGTCAGCAATCTTCTGGTAGTGCTTTGCGGGAATAAAGATGCACAGCCTATTGTCAACAGCGGTTCTTTATATTAGAAAATTATATCGTTAAATTTTAAAGAAGAAGGGGGTCTGCCAGATGCCGAAGAGGGCGGAGGATTCCGGAGAGGAAGGACGCGCTGCCAGGGAAAAAGCAAAAAAGCAGGTGCTTTTGCGGCTTTCGCCGAAGCTTTGGAACGAGCTGGCAGACTGGGCAGAGGATGATTTTCGTTCTATCAATGGGCAGATTGAATATCTTCTGACGGAGTGCGTCAAAAAAAGAAAAAAACAAAGAGGAGAAGAGAATGATGATAAATAAACGGCTTATCGGCGGGTGTCGGAGCCGGAGAGCAGAAAGTACATAGTAGGAAATACAGCGGCTCAATGGATATCGCTGATTGCCAATATTGCCATTGCGTATAGCTGATAAAGTTTACAGTGTGGAAAGCGGAAGGGTAAGCTGATAAAATCAAATAGCAGTTTAAGACAAAAAAGGCAGCAGTTATTTCACTGCTGCCTTTTTGAGTGTTTCTTCCACCGCCTGCAACAGCATGGTCTGCGTATATTTGCTGTTATCTGACAGAACGACGTCTTCGACAGCGACATTATTGCAGAGCTGTTCGCTGATGGATTCCATAGCCGGTTCCATCAACGGATACATGGTGGTGATGGATTCGTCGATATTGACAAGGCGTACCGAATTGATATGGTTTTCATCGACGACAACTTCTATGTTTAAGGTGGTATCATTTAAGCTTAACTGGGAATTGTAAACTCCCGGAATATAAGAAGAGACGGATTCATCCTCTTCCTTTGCGTTCATGGAAGGAAGGAACATAAAGAAAAACAGGGCTAACAGCAGTATGCCCAGCACTATAAATAATAGTGTGTAAAGGACTTCTCTGGAACGCAGGACGACGATTTTTGTATTTCCCATAGTAAATAAACCCCCGATATCGTCACATTTTGTCTGATCTGTTATGTTGCAGACAGCATGTGGCTTGATTTAATTTATTATATGAGGGAAATTTTGGAAATATGAATTTATTTTTGTTTCCGTTTCCTGCCCGCGATCATTCCGCCGATTTTCCCGCTTTCTTTGGAGGAGAGGGAACGCCAGCCGTGTTCCATGACTTTCGGGAACAGCCCGATTTCATAAGCGATTTCATATTTTAAAAAGTCTTCGTCAGAGAAAGACGCAAAGTCGATTTCTTTTTCCTTTTTTTTCAATGCCATAAAAACCTCATTTCTGCAGAGCCTGTTTATGATTGCGTGAATAATTTCTCATAAGGCATAGATAGCGCCTGCTCAAAGTATTTCCTGAAAAAAGAAAAATATACGGGTTTATTATTTGTAACTGCAAGTAGTTTTTGATATACTGCTTTTCAAATAAATTGTTGACAATGCGTATTATGCGTATTATAATAAAAAAGAAAGGAAGAAAAGAGATGAAGTTCAGGGAAGTTGAGGATATGATATTAAAAGATGGATGGTATCAGGTAAAGCAAAAAGGTTCTCATCATCAATATAAACATCCGACAAAGCCTGGAAAGGTTACAATACCGGAACATGGAGGAGATTTGAATCTGGATACGGTGAAATCAATTATGAAACAGGCTGGAATTTAAAGATATTTGGCTATTATAATCAATGGAGGTGGAAAAATTGAAATTAATTTATCCGGCTGTATTTAAGCCTTTTTCTGATCAAAGCGGCGGTTACGTAGTGGAATTTCCGGATCTGCCGGGCTGTGTAACAGAAGGAAAAGATTTAGCCCAGGCAATCGAAATGGGGATTGACGCAGCCAGCGGATGGATTTTGGGAGAACTGGAAGATGGAGAAAAGATACCGCAATCCTCTGATTATTCAGAAGTAGCTGTAGAAAAAGGTTCTATGGTCAATATGCTGTTACTGGATATTGATTCCTATGAGGAAAAATATGGTGAAAAAGCAGTCAGGAAAAACCTTACGATTCCTGCATGGCTGAATTCTTTTGCAGAAAAAAATAATATTAATTTTTCTAAACTTTTACAGGAGACGTTATTTTCAATGGCTCAGGCAAAATAAACAGGAGGAAACGATGGGACAGGATACGGCCTATACGGGATTTGCTTTTGTCTACGATTTGTTTATGGATAATATTCCATATGATTTATGGTGTGATTATCTGCAGAAACTCCTTAACAGGCAGGGAATTTTTTCCGGGCTGGTTGCGGAGCTTGGCTGCGGAACAGGCATGGTGACAAGGCGTCTTCGGGAAAAAGGCTATGATATGATTGGCATTGACAGTTCGGAGGAAATGCTTGCGATGGCCAGGGAGAAAGAGGAGATCGATGACAGCAGCAGGGATTCTATCCTTTATCTTCAGCAGGATATGAGGGAAATAGAGCTTTATGGAACGGTGGCAGCTTTCGTAAGTGTCTGCGACAGCATGAACTATCTGCTGAAAGAAGAAGATCTGCTTGCCGTGTTTCGGCTGGTGAATAATTACCTGGACCCCGGCGGTGTTTTTATTTTTGATTTGAAAACGGAGTTTTATTTTGAGAATCTGGCGGAAGCTACGATAGCGGAAAACCGCCCGCAGGCGAGCTTTATCTGGGAAAATTTTTATGACAGGGAAACGAAAATTAACCAATATGATCTGACGGTTTATGCTTCGGAAATGCTGCTGGAGGAGAACACGGAAGGGAAAATGGATCTGGAGGAGCCTGATCCGCCTGTATTCCTGCGGTTTGATGAGACGCATTATCAGAGGGCTTATTCTCTGGAGATAATTAAAGAGCTGCTGGCACAGGCAGGGATGGAATTTGTCGCAGTGTATGACGCATTTACAGAGCAGGCGCCGCAGCCGGAAAGCGAGCGCATTTACGTGATTGCAAGGGAAGGATATCAGGAGCAGAAACGATATCAGATGGAAGATTTTAGCCGCTTTAACGGCGAAACATGCTGCAAAGCAGCCAAATCAGACTGATGGCTGAATTGTTATATTTATAAATAAAAAAGCAGAATATGAAAACAAGAACCAGGAAACAGAAACCAGGAAACGGAAAACAGGAATCAGAAAACAAGAAACAGAAAATAAAAAAACCAGGAAACAGAAAACAGAAAGGGGAAAAGCTGGGAGTGGATGATTATATGATTCGTGCGACAGCGGCGGATAATCAGATCCGCGCTTTTGCCGCAACGACAAAGAATACGGTGGGACAGGCGGTCAGGGCGCATGGCTTAAGCCCGGTAGCGGCAGCAGGACTGGGAAGGCTTATGACGGGAGCTGTTATGATGGGCAGCATGATGAAAGGAGAAAAGGAACTGGTAACGCTCCAGATCTTATGCGACGGGCCGATAGGCGGGCTTACGGTGACTGCTGATTCTGGCGGGAAGGTAAAGGGCTATGTCAATAATCCGGGCGTGCTTCTTCCTGCAAATGAAAAAGGCAAGCTGGATGTGGGCGGGGCGGTTGGCGCGGGATCGCTGCGCGTGATTAAGGATATGGGGTTAAAAGAGCCTTATATCGGGCAGACAGAGCTGGTTTCCGGAGAGATTGCGGAAGATCTTACTTATTATTTTGCAGCGTCGGAACAGGTACCGTCCTCGGTTGCGCTTGGCGTCCTTATGAATAAGGATAACACGGTCGCACAGGCAGGAGGGTTTATTATCCAGTTAATGCCATTTGTAGAAGAGTCGGTGATAACGAAGCTGGAGGAGAGGATTTCTTCGGTCAGTTCGATTACTTCTATGTTATCGGAGGGAAAAACGCCGGAACGGATTCTGGAAGATCTGCTTGGTGATATGGGGCTTCATATCAATGACAGGCTGCCAGTGGAATTTTTCTGTAACTGTTCCCGGGAACGGGTAGAGAAGGTGCTGTTAAGCCTCGGAAGAAAGGAGCTTGAGGAGATGGTAAAGGATGGGAAACCGATGGAATTAAACTGCCATTTCTGCAATAAGAGCTATCTGTTTTCGATGGAAGAAGTAAAAAGACTTATGGCGTAATCCGGTTTTTCAGATCAAAATAAATGAAAGGAAAATATATGGTACAGTAGATGATGGAATTACAGGGAAAATTAAAGGTGAAAAAGCTGCGTGAGCAGGCAAAGCTGCCGGAATATGGAAGCTCTTTGGCGGCAGGGGCGGATCTTTATGCGTGTCTGGAAGAGGATAATGTGGAGATCCGTCCGGGAGAGACCGCTATGATTCCGACAGGGCTTGCGATGGAAATCCCGGAGGGGTTTGCAGGACTG
Organism: uncultured Lachnospiraceae bacterium; assembly: GCA_947629585.1. Classification (GTDB taxonomy): domain Bacteria; phylum Bacillota; class Clostridia; order Lachnospirales; family Lachnospiraceae; genus MGBC100174. Next base: position 12,799 of record CANREH010000089.1, read on the forward strand.
GTTTATGCAAGAAGCGGGCTTGCTTCGAAAAAGGGGCTTGCTCCGGCAAATAAAGTCGGGGTGATTGATGCGGATTACCGCGGTGAAGTTAAAATCCCTCTGTATAATCATTCCCAAAAAACCGCTGTCGTGGAGCAGGGGGAGCGGATTGCGCAGATTATTTATACCCCGTTTTTGAAGGCGGAGTTTCTGGAATGCACAGAGCTTGACGACACCGAGCGCGGCGAGCAGGGCTTTGGATCTACCGGGAGAAAATAGGGGAAGGCTATGGCTCGCTTTCAGGGTCCCAGAGGACAATGCCATGATCTGCAAGAGCAATTCCTTCCGGCGTGTCCTTGATGGATTCCTGCACCAGAATGGTTCTCTGGTTGGCAGACCCTTTAAAGCGCAGGGAGAGATCCTTCTGTTCTTCTATAAATTTTCCGTCTACCAGTATGTCAAGATACCGAAGCATTTCTTTAGTTTCTTTCCATTTTCTGCACATATCCTCCAGAATATCCTTATCAAACAAATATCCGGTGAAACACCAGACGCTTTTTAGCGGATACCGCTTTTTGATTTCTTTTAGCAGGGGGAGGAGCGCTTTCTGGTTGCTGTATTCAAACGGTTCGCCTCCCAGCAGGGAAAAGCCGCGGATATGCTCCTGTGCAAGAAGCGCAAGGATATGGTCGGCTTCTTTCTGCGTAAAGGGGCTGCCATAAGTAAAGTCCCAGGTTTCTTTATTAAAGCAGTTTTTACAATGGCGGGTACAGCCGCTTACAAACAGCGAAACCCGGACGCCGGGACCGTTGGAAATATCACATTCTTTAATATCTGCGTAGTTCATTTTTATTTTTATTTGTCAAAGACGTCTTTGGCTTCTCCTTTTTCTTTTTTTTTCACTCTTTAAAAAGATCATTTTTCAAATTTTGCCTCATTAATTGCGGCAGTTCCCTGATCAAACGGTTAATATCAGACGGGAGATGACTCCCGCCTTTATAGGCGGTGAGTAACAAGCCTGTATCAGTGGCGGGATTCCATCCCCTGTCTGTTATACACTCCGCAAGGGCGCAGAGATTAGATATGAAGCACTCTTGCCTTGATTTCTTTGGTCTTGCCCACATTCCAGAAGTTCTCTCCCAGGTAGCCGCAGGTACGGCGCGTGACATTCATCTTGGAGTGGTCTTTGTTATGGCACTGCGGGCATTCCCATTCCAGTTGGTCATTGATCTCAATCTCGCCGTCGTATCCGCAGACATGGCAGTAATCGGACTTGGTATTGAACTCGGCATACTGGATATTGTCATAAATATAGCGTACCAGCTCTTCCAGCGCGGTCAGGTTATGGCGCATATTCGGGATCTCCACGTAGGAAATAGCGCCGCCGGAGGAAATGACCTGGAACTGGCTTTCAAACTTAAATTTTTCAAAAGCATTGATCTTTTCGCGGACATCGACATGGTAGGAGTTGGTGTAGTACCCCTTGTCGGTTACATCCGGGATATCGCCAAACCGTTTTTTA
>CANREH010000090.1 GCA_947629585.1 uncultured Lachnospiraceae bacterium
TTCTTCTGAGATATTTATTGATAGTATATCAAAAAATCCTTGATTTTCAGGGAAAAAAGACTTGACTTAATAGGGAGTGGTGGGAGAATCAGGATTCTGTTACGTTAATTACCCGGCCGCGCAGATTTGGAAAAACGCTGCTGATGAGTATGACAGAACAGTTTTTTTCTGTGGAATATAAAGAAAAGTCCTGTTTGTTTGAGGGACTGAGCATTTTCAAAGAGGAAGGTTACCGGGAACTGCAGGGGACGTACCCGGTGATTTTCTTAAGCTTTGCCTCTGTGAAAGAGACAAACTTTGAGGATTTTTATGAGCAAATCAAAGGACTGATTGCAGAGGTTTATCAGAAATATATTTATTTAGTGGATTCAGATTCATTAAAGGATTGGGAAAAAACTTCTTTTTTGGAAATGTGTCAGAAAAAGGCAGTTAAAACAGATGTAACAGAAGCGTTACATACGCTGTCTGATTATTTACTGCGTTTTTATGGGAAAAAGCCGATCATTCTTCTGGATGAATATGACACGCCGATGCAGGAGGCTTACCTGCATGGCTACTGGAGTGATATGGTTTCGTTTATCCGGAATTTGTTTAATGCCACGTTCAAGGCGAATCCCTACATGGAGCGGGCGCTGCTGACCGGGATTACCAGGATCAGCAAGGAATCTATTTTTTCTGATTTGAATAATCTGGTAGTGGTGACAGCCACTTCCTGTATTTATGAAAGCAGCTTTGGATTCACGGAGGAAGAGGTATTCCATGCCCTTGATGCCAGAGGGATGGGAGATCAGAAAATGGCCGTAAAACAATGGTATGATGGTTTTACCTTTGGAAACCAGAGGGATATTTATAATCCGTGGTCGATTATTAATTTCTTGAAATTTCAGAAATTTTCTCTTTATTGGGCCAACACCAGCTCTAACGGACTGATTAGCCGTTTATTGCAGTCAGCCAGTAAAGGAATCAAGCAAAAGTTGGAAAGCCTCCTGAAAGGAGGAATTATAACGGAAATCTTGGATGAACAGATTGTATTTAACCAACTGGATGAAAATGTAGATGCCATATGGAGCTTAATGCTTGCGAGCGGTTATTTAAAGGTGATATCTGCCGATTTGGCGGAAAGTGTCTATACGCTTTCTTTGACAAATTATGAAGTGCTGCGGATGTTGAAAGGAACCATCAGGGGCTGGTTTCAGAAATCGGATCACTACAATGAATTTCTGAATGCACTTTTGTCCTGTGACATTGAGGCAATGAATGCATATTTAAACCGTATTTTAATACAGATTGCCAGTTCTTTTGATGGGGGAAAGAAGTCTTCCAGTGTAGAACCGGAGCGGTTTTATCATGGGCTTGTGCTTGGGCTGATCGCAGAATTGGAGGGAAGATATCATATTCGTTCTAACCGGGAAAGCGGTTTCGGGCGGTATGATGTCATGATGGAACCGGTCAATAAAGAGGATACAGCTTATATTTTTGAATTTAAAGTATTCAATCTGGCAAAAGAGAAAACGCTGGAGGATACTGCCAATGCAGGACTTAGGCAGATGGAAGAAAAAAAGTATGCAGAGGATTTGTTTTCGCGGGGGTTTCAAGAAGAGCAGATTAGGCGCTATGCTTTTGCTTTTGAAGGGAAACGTGTCTTGATTAAGGAAGGATAGTTAACAATAAACGAAAAATGTGAATGAAAAAAGGAGCCTATAATATGTCAGCCAGAATTGCAATTATCACTGCCCGCGGCGGCAGTAAACGGATTCCAAAAAAAAATATCCGCAGCTTTTGTGGAAAGCCTATTTTGCTATATTCGATTGAAGCGGCGCTTGGGGCGGGAATTTTTGAGGAAGTGATGGTTTCAACGGATAGTGAGGAGATTGCGGAAATCGCAAGGCAGGCAGGAGCCAGAGTGCCGTTTTTCCGTTCAGAAAGAACTTCCGGGGATTTTGCCACAACGGCGGATGTGATTTTGGAAGTTTTGGAACATTATAAGAATAAGGGGAAAGAATTTGACAGTATTTGCTGTATCTATCCGACAGCGCCATTTGTAACTGCGGAGAAGCTGAGGAATGCAATGAAATTATTAGAAGAAAAGAAAGCAAAGAAAGTAATGCCTGTTGTAGCGTTTTCTTCCCCGCCTCAGCGAGCTTATGTCGTGGATGGGGCATATATCCGTATGAAAGAGCCGGAAAATGCCAATAAGCGGTCGCAGGATTTGGAAACCCTGTACCATGATCCGGGGCAGTTCTATGGTTATCATACAGACAGTTTTCTTGAGTTGAAAGGACAGATATGGGAGGATGTTGTCCCATTGATTGTGCCGGAATCGGAGGTGCAGGACATTGATAATGAGGAGGATTGGAAGATTGCGGAACTGAAATATCAGGCGATGATGGGAAAATAAATATATATTTGAAATTTTTTTAGGAACAGGCTATACTATTGACGGGAGGACATCACTTATGAAAAAGCGGAAGTATGCAGCTATAAAGTTAAAAAGGCTGAAAATGAAAAAATGGAAATATACTGCTGATGTACGGCCTAAGTATTGGAAAGCAAACGTGAATCATGACTATAAAGATACTGTCTTTACGAAATATTTTGGCAATAAGGAAAAGGCAATTGAGCTTTACAATGCTCTTTACCACAAGGAATTGCCGGAAAATACTCCCGTACAGATGATTACATTGGACGACACTTTATTTGTGAAAAGGAAAAATGATGTGGCATTTATTATTGACGGACATTTCCTGATATTTGTTGAGCATCAGTCTACAATAAATGAAAATATGCCTCTGCGGCTTTTATTATATGCGGCTCAGGAGTATGAGAAAATTTTTGGATACCGGATAGTGAATGGAAAACGTGTCAGTAATCCGAACCTGTACAGGACAAAAAGGATTAAGATACCGAAACCGGAATTTTTTGTATTGTACAATGGGTCTGAAAATTTGACGGAGAGAGATGTTGATGGTAATATTGCCAGGGTTTCCGAGAAGATATTGCGCCTTTCGGATGCGTTTATGGAGGATGACGTTTCTGAAAATACGCTGGAGCTTTGTGTGAAAGTAATTGATATCCGATATGCCACAGGGCATGAATCGCTGCAGAGACAGGAAACTTTCAGTTCTCTGGGGGAATACAGCTATTTTATCAGTAAAGTGGAGGAGTATGGCAGGTATTATTCCAGAGGGAAAGCTATTAGGGAAGCGGCAAGACACTGTATTGAGATGGGTGTGCTGAAAGAATTTTTACTGACTCATGAAACGGAGGTTGTTGCTATGTTATTAGGTGTTTACGATGAGGAAATGGAGAGAGAGATAGAAAAGCAGGTTTACGGGGAAGAGAAATTTGAAGAAGGCATTGCCATAGGTGAAGCGCGTGGTGAAGCGCGCGGTGAGGCACGTGGCGAGGCACGCGGTGAGGCACGCGGCGAAGCACGCGGTGAGGCAAAAAAAGAAAAGGTCTTAATTTTAAATATGCGCAAAGAGGGCTGTACATTGGAACTGATAGCAAAGATAACTCAGAAGGGTATCGAGGAGATTAAAGCTATCCTTGCCGGGCAGGATACTTTTTGAGCCTGACAGATCAATATTTGGAAATATAAAGAAAACCTATCTTAATTATTTGCTTTGTCAGGATAGGTTTTTATAATTATTAGGAGATAACAGCCGATATAATAAATAGACTGATTGGATAAGAAGGGTGAGGAAGGCATGAGATTATATGAAAAGCTGGAGGCAGGCGGCATTTATATTATTGCGGAGATGTCCGCGAATCATGGGGGCAGCTTGGATACGGCATTGAAAATTGTGGAAGAAGTGAAGAAAACAGGCGCGGACTGCCTGAAAATCCAGACCTATACTGCGGATACGCTGACGATTGACTGTGATAAGGAGGATTTTAAAATCCACGGCGGTCTATGGGATGGGTATACTTATTATGATTTATACAAGGATGCCTATACGCCCTGGGAATGGCAGAAAACGATCAAAGAAAAATGTGAGGAACTGGGGCTGGATTTTTTATCTACGCCATTTGACAGGACGGCAGTGGATTTTCTGGAAGGGCTGGGGATAGAGTTTTATAAAATTGCGTCGTTTGAGCTTGTGGATATCCCGTTGCTGGAATATACGGCGTCCAAAGGAAAACCGATGATTCTGTCCTGCGGGATGGCTTCTGCGGAGGAAATCGGGGAAGCCATGGATGCCTGCCGCCGCATGGGAAATGAGCAGATTGTGCTGTTAAAGTGCTGCAGCCGTTATCCGGCGCATTATGAGGATATGCATGTATCGGTCATTCCGGATATGAAAAAAAGGTTTGGCGTTCCGGTAGGATTATCGGATCATTCCTTGGGTTCTTTGGCGGATGTTGTGGCAGTTTCTATGGGGGCGCAGGTGATAGAAAAGCATGTCTGCCTGAACAGGGAAACGGAAAGCGCCGATGTGGGTTTTTCTATGGAAATGAGCGAATTTGCACAGATGGTCCAGGATGTTAACAATGCGGTTTTGATTCAGGGAAAGCCGGTTTATGATTTAACGGAAGAGGAAAAAAAAGAGTTAAATTCCAGACGGTCCCTGTATGCGGTGAAGGAGATAAAAAAAGGAGAACTCTTTACAGAGGAAAATATCCGCAGCATCCGCCCGGGCAGGGGGCTGAAACCGAAGTATTATCAGGAGCTGCTGGGAAAGGCGGCGAAAAAAGACTATGGATTTGGCGATGCGCTGGAATTATGTGAGATAGAAGGAAGATAAAAATTCATGGAACAGAAAATAGAATGCAGGTTTGTCAGGGAAGAGGATTTGGAGCGTATTATGGAATGGAGGATGCGGCCGGAGATTACGGCGAATATGAGGACGCATCCTGTGCTGACAATGGAGAAGCAGAGGGCATGGCTGGAAAGGATAAACCGGGAAAAGACCCAGTATCATTGGGTGATATGGGTTGACGGCGTGCCGATAGGAGTGATTAATATCCAGGAGGTGGATTGGGATAAAAAAAGTTGCTCGACTGGTATTTATATTGCAGAAAAAGGGCATGGCGGGCCGGGGCTTTTTTTTGAGCTTCACTGGAATTTATTTGATCTGGTATTTGAGACTATGAATTTTAGGGAAATCCATGCCGAAGCGCTGGATTTTAATCAAACGGCAGTGATGTTAAATAAACGGATGTGGCCTGTGGTTGAGAGAAAAGAAGATTGTTTTGTTTATGGTATTACAAAAGAACAGTGGGAAACAATGAAGGAGAAAAAGATATATCGTTTTATAAAATATGAATGGAAAGAATAAAGACAGAACAATGGAAAAATAAATAAAAAATAAAGAAAGAAAATAAATGGAAAAATAAAAAAAGAAGATAAATAAAAAAAGAAAATAAATAGAAAGAGAGGAGAAAAGCCGGAGGAAATTTTATACCTCTGGCGTGATACGGAATATGACAAATTTAGAAAAGTATAAAAAGGCATTTTTGGAGTCGCTGGAAGTTTCGGAAGATCAATTAGAGGGGCTGGAGTATCAGAAAATTGAATCCTGGGATTCCGTCGGGCATATGAATTTAGTTGCCGCATTGGAAGAGGCATTTGATATTATGATGGATACAGACGATATTATCGATTTGTCTTCTTATGAAAAAGGAAAGGAAATCATGAGAAAATATGATATCGAGCTGTGATTTATTAAAGAATAAGGTCTGTCTGGTGACGGGGGCTTCCAGAGGGATTGGATATGCTGTCGCAAAACGGTTTGCCGCCTGCGGGGCGGCGGTTTATGCCAATGGACGGAGAGAGGAAAGTCTGAAGGAATTGTTAAGCCTGAATGGAAATTGTTCGGGATCGGTAATTCCGTTATATTTTGATGTGACGGATTCTGCAGCGGCGAAAAAGGCCATGATGCAGATAAAAAAGGAGCAGGGAAAGCTGGATGTCCTTGTCAATAATGCCGGAATTATGAAGGATGCGTTAATCGGCATGATTTCCAAAGAGGATATGCATCAGGTTTTTGAAGTGAATGTCTTTGCGGTGATGGATATGCTCCAGCTTGCCGTGAAGCTGATGTCCCGCCAGAATTCGGGCAGCATTATTAATCTTGCCTCGATTGTCGGGACGAATGGAAACCGGGGGCAGATGGTTTATTCCGCTTCGAAAGGGGCCGTTATTTCTTTAACAAAGACGGCGGCGAAGGAGTTAGCTTCCAGGCATATCCGTGTGAATGCAGTTGCGCCGGGAGTTATTGATACGGATATGTTCCGTTCCATCGGGGAAGAAAAAATGAAAGAAAAAATAAACCTTATTGGCATGAACCGGGCAGGGACGCCGGAAGAGGTTGCGGATACCTGTATTTATCTGGCATCGGATTTGTCGGTATATGTGACGGGACAGGTCATTGGCGTAGATGGATGTGAAGTGATATGATAGTATTTCGCGCGGATGCAAATGAGCATATTGCGACGGGGCATGTGATGCGCTGCCTGGCGATTGCACAGGAATTGCGGAAACGGGGAGAACCCTGTATTTTTGTATTGGCAGAGGAAAAAGGAACCGAATTCATTACAGAGCGGGGATTTCCCTATGCAGTATTAAACAGCAGGTGGGATTGTCCGGAAGAGGAGCTTCCAGCTATGCGGAAATTTCTGCAGGAGGTTTCCACGGAGGTTTTGGTGGTGGATTCCTATCAGGCGGCGCCAAAGTATCTGAAAACATTAAATTCCTGGGTGCCTGTCCTGTATATTGACGATATGGAAAGCTTTTTTTGTCCTGTTTCCCTGGCGCTTCATTATACCAATTTTCCCGATGATGTTTCTTATCGGGAAAAGTATTCAGGAAGCGGCGTAAGAGTGCTTTCCGGCATGGAATTTGTGCCGCTGCGGGAAGAATTTTATTCTGATTATGAAGAGTATGAAAAGAGAAAACCAACGGGAAATATTCTGGTGACAACGGGCGGTACCGATCCTTACCATACTGCCTGCGGTTTATTGAAGGCTGTTTTTATGGAAGAAATGAATGCAGCGTTGGAACCGTTAAAGCAGATGAAATATCATGTGATTGTTGGAAAAATGAATCCGGATCAGGAAGAGCTGAGAGCTTTGGAAGAAAAGTTTGAAAATATAAAGCTTTTTTTCCATGTCAGCAATATGGGAGAGATGATGAGGGCTTCTGACCTTGCGGTGTCCGCCGGAGGGACGACGCTGTTTGAATTATGTGCCTGCGGGATTCCAACGGTTTGTTTTTCTTTTGCCGATAACCAAAAGGAATTTGCCAAAACGATGGGAAATAAAGGCGTTATGCTTTATGCAGGTGATCCGAGGGAAGAATATGGCAGCATTGCAGAGAATATATGTTCCGGCCTTATGAAATTAAAGACGGATTCTGTTTTTGCGGGTCAGATGGCAGAAAAAATGAGACGGCTGGTGGACGGAAAAGGGGCGGCCAGGATCGCAGAGGAATTATTATCACTAAAAAACAGGATTCTTAAGTGAAAGGAAATATAAAAAGTATGGATGACATGCAGGAGATTTCTCCATTCAGCTTAGAAAAAAAAGAGAAAAAAAGCTATCTGGATCGGGAGCTTTTTGCGCTTTCCAAAAAGCACTATGAAAAGTGCAGGGAGTACCGTGCCATGATGGATATGCAGGGCTGTCATTTTGATCAGGCAGGTTCTTATGAGGAAATCCCTTTTTTGCCAGTGGGCTTATTTAAGGAAATGGAGCTTCGCAGTATAGAAAAGGAAGAAATTTTTAAAACAATGACTTCTTCCGGAACGACAGGACAGGCTGTTTCCAAAATTTTTCTGGACAGGGAGACGGCGTCTCGGCAGCAGAAAACCCTGGTAAAAATTGTATCGGAATTTACCAGAAAGGCAAGGATGCCGATGCTGATTATTGACTGCCCGTCCGTTATTAAAAACCGGGCGATGTTTTCTGCAAGGGGCGCCGGGATTTTGGGGTTTTCTATTTTTGGCTCAAAAAAAGCGTATGCCTTAATGGATGATATGGAAATTGACTGGGAAACGGTGACTTCCTTTTTGGAAGAGCATAAAGGACAGGATATTTTATTGTTTGGCTTTACCTTTATGATCTGGCAGCATTTTTATAAAGAATTATTAAAGAAAAAGGAAACCGCAGGAGAAACATTGGATTTGTCCAGAGGAATTTTGATCCACGGGGGCGGATGGAAAAAACTGCAGAAGGAAGCGGTATCTCCGCAGGAATTTAAGGACGCATTAAAACATGTATGCGGGCTTTCCAGAGTGCATGACTACTATGGTATGGTGGAGCAGACAGGCTGTATTTATATGGAATGTGAATGCGGGCATTTGCACGCCAGTATTTTTTCCGACGTTATTTTCCGGCGCGCTGAGGATTTTTCTGTCTGCGATAAGGGGGAACCGGGGATTATCCAGGTGGTTTCGGTGCTTCCGGGCTCTTATCCGGGGCATTCCCTTTTGACAGAGGATGAGGGCGTGCTGCTTGGGGAGGACGACTGCCCGTGCGGAAGAAAGGGAAAATATTTTAAAGTGATTGGAAGGCTCAAAAATGCGGAAATCAGAGGGTGCAGCGATACTTATGCGGCTGATTTTTCACGGCGGTAATAATCGGCGGCAGGAAGAATGATAAAGAATAAGAAAATAAGAACAGGGAGAGAACTGTGATGGAACCGGAATATATTTTAGGAAATGAACAGGTTTTGGAACAGATGCGTGCCATGCATCCGTTTGATGAAACTGTCATTCAATTTCTGGACGAAATATCAAAAAGGCTGTTAAAGCATCCGTTTGCGAAGGAATACCCGGATCTGGTTACGTTTGGATTCTGGTGCAGAAGGGCTTCGGTGATGGAGATGGAAAAGTCCGTTTCCTGGCTTCCTCCGGCAAGAGAGCACGGCGTAATGGGCAGGGGGATTGTTTTTCATATCGCACCGTCCAATGTCGCGATGAATTTTGCCTATTCATTTGCTGCGGCACTGCTTGCCGGAAATGGAAATCTGGTGCGCCTTCCGTCGAAAAAGTTTCCGCAGGTAGATTATTTTTGCGACGTGGTAAAAGAAATTTTAAAAGAGCACAGGGAATGGCAGACGTTTGCCTGTTTTGTGAAATACGGGCATGAAAAAGAAATTACCGATCGTTTTTCAGAAATAAGCGATGTGCGTGTGATCTGGGGCGGCGATGCAGCGATCCGGGAAATCAGGAAGTCACCTTTAAAGATCCGGGGAAAGGAAATTGTATTTGCCGACCGTTATTCGATTGCGGTGATCCGGGCAGAGGATTATCTTTTCTTATCGGAGGAGCAGAAAAAACAGGCGGCAAGAAATTTTTATAATGATACGTATTTAATGGATCAAAATGCCTGCACTTCCCCGATGCTGCTGGTATGGCTGGGGGAAGAAGAAACCGTTCAAAGGGCGGAGGAGCTTTTCTGGGAGACGGCATTTCCGTGGATAAAGAAAAAATATGAATTGCAGGCGGTACAGGCTGTGAAAAAGTTACAGGCGATGTACCGTATGGCGGCGGTTCCGGGGGCGGTTCTGGTAAAAAATAAAAATTTTTCTGATAACCGCATTGTGCGGGTAAAGGTCCCGGAATTATTTTCGGGACTGATGGATTACAGAGAGAACAGCGGATTTTTTATAGAATATGGAACCACCGAGCTGGAGGATATCCTGCCGGTTTTAACGGAACGCTGCCAGACCGTGTCATTTCTTGGAAATTCATTAAAGGAGGAACTGGCGGAACTGGTAAAGAAAAACTGCCCGTCCGGTGTGGACAGGATTGTTCCGATGGGAAAGACGATGGATTTTTCCCTGATCTGGGATGGATATGATTTAATTCGCGAAATGAGCCGGGAGGTGGGAATATGATCTGGGACTTTAAAACGCATAAAGAAAATACGGCGCTTCTTGATGATCAGGGAAATGGCATGACGTATGGAGAGCTTCTGGAAGAAGGAGAGGCTCTGGCAGAAAAAATTCCCAGGCGCAGCCTTGTGTTTTCTTTTTGTAAAAATGCAATTGGCTCAGTATTAGGCTATACCGCATTTTTAAATCATGACATTGTCCCGGTGCTGTTAAAGCCTGATCTGGAAGAAAAATTACAGAAAAATTTATTAAAGACGTACCGCCCGGATTATCTGTGGATGGAAAAAGAAAAAGCAAAAAAAGAATTTTCGGGATTAAAGGAAATCTATGCCTGGAGGGACTGGGCGCTGTTTGCCGCGGATGTTCCGGAGGAGGCTGTCGGATTGTATCCGGAATTAGCGCTTTTGCTGACGACGTCAGGCTCTACCGGAAGTCCGAAGCTGGTGCGCCAGAGTTATGAAAATATTAGGGCTAATACGGAATCCATTGCAACCTATTTAAAGCTGGATGAAACGGAGCGTCCGATTACAACGCTTCCGATGAATTATACCTATGGACTTTCTATTATCAATTCCCATTTATATGCCGGAGCTGCCGTGCTTTTGACAGAAAAAACCTTGATGGATCGGGGTTTTTGGGAATTTTTTAAAAAAGAAAATGCTACTTCTTTTGGCGGCGTGCCGTATACCTATGAAATTTTAAAAAAGCTCCGTTTTTTACGGATGGATCTGCCTTCCCTGCGGACAATGACACAGGCGGGAGGAAAGCTTTCCCCGGAGCTTCATAAGGAATTTGCAGAATATGCCATAGAAAAAGGAAAGCATTTTGTCGTGATGTACGGGCAGACAGAGGCGACGGCACGGATGGCGTATCTTCCTTATGAAAAATCTTTGGAAAAATACGGCAGTATGGGAATTGCAATTCCGGGAGGAAAATTTACCTTAATTGATGTGGACGGGAAAGAAATCACGGAGCCGGGAATGACAGGGGAGCTTGTTTATGAGGGGAAAAATGTAACTCTGGGCTATGCCCTTGACAGGGAAGATCTTGCCAAAGGGGATGAGCGGAACGGCGTCCTTGTGACCGGAGATATGGCAAAAATGGATTCCGACGGATATTTTTATATTGTCGGGAGGAAAAAAAGGTTTCTGAAAATTTTTGGGAACCGGGTCAATCTGGATGAAACGGAACGGATGGTAAAAGAAGAATTTTCGGAGCTTGGCTGCGCCTGTGCAGGTGTTGATGATCGTATGAGCGTTTTTATTACGGATGGCGCGAAAGCAGAGAAAATAAAAAAATTCCTGGCGGAAAAAACAAAGCTGCATCCGTCCGCATTCCAAGTAAAAGTGATTCAGGAAATACCGAAAAATGAGGCGGGAAAAACGCTGTATTCTGAATTGGAAAAATAAAGTGTAAATATTACGAAAAAATATGTTTACAAAAGCGGTTGGGAGTAAATTTTGGAAAAGAGAAGGAGAGAGTTATGTGGATACCATATGGACATCAGTCTATTAATGAGGATGACATCCAGGCGGTTGTGGAAGTGTTAAAATCGGATTTTTTGACAACAGGGCCTAAAATAGAGGAATTTGAAAGGAAGGTAGCAGATTATGCGGGAGCAAGGTATGCGACAGCGGTCGCCAATGGCACTGCGGCGCTCCATGCCGCCTGTTTTGCCGCGGGAATCAAAGAAGGGGATGAGGTGATTACAACGCCGATTACGTTTGCGGCTTCGGCGAACTGCGCGTTTTACTGCCATGCCCGCCCGGTTTTTGCGGATATTGATCCGGAGACTTATAATATCGATCCGGCAGATATTGAGAGGAAAATTACAGAAAAAACAAAAGCCATTATTCCGGTGCATTACACAGGGCAGCCCTGCGATCTGGACAGAATCCATAAAATTGCGGAGAAATATCACCTGACGGTTATTGAAGACGCCGCCCATGCCCTCGGAGCGTCCTATCATGGAAAGAAAATCGGCTCTGTTTCCGATATGACGACATTCAGCTTCCACCCGGTCAAGCATATCACTACCGGGGAGGGAGGCATGGTTCTGACCAATGATGAACAGCTTTGTAAACGGCTGAAATTGTTCCGCACGCATGGGATTACCAGGGAGGAAGCGGATTTGGAGCATGGAAAAAACCGCCGGGATTCCGGGAATTATATGGGGCCGTGGTATTATGAGCAGACAGAGCTTGGATATAATTACCGGATTACGGATATCCAGTGTGCGCTTGGGATCAGCCAGATGAACCGTTTGGAGGAATTTGTGGAGAAGCGGAAAAAGCTGGCGGAAAGATATCATGAGGCATTTTCAGAATGTGAGGATATTGTCACGCCAAAGCAGCTTGCGGGGACAGACAGTTCCTGGCATTTATATGTTATCCAGATATTGAACCATGACCGCAGGGAAATTTTTGAGAAAATGCGGGAAGCGGGCATTGGTGTCAATGTGCATTATATTCCGGTATATACGTTCCCTTATTATCAGGCGCATGGCTATCAGGATGTCTGCTGTGAACATGCGGAGGAATTATACCGGCATATCATCAGCCTGCCGCTGTACCCGGATCTTAAGGAAGAGGAGCAGGATTATGTCATTAAGACATTAAAGGAAATAATTACTGACAGCCGGGGGAAAAATTGAAAAAATAAGAGAAAGGGCGGCTATGATAACAATTTCTGTTTGTATGATTGTGAAAAATGAGGAAAATGTCCTTGCCCGCTGTCTGGATTCCTTGAAGGATCTGGCGGATGAAATTGTCATTGTAGATACGGGCTCTGTGGATCGGACAAAGGAGATTGCCGCGGAGTATACAGAGCTTATTTATGATTTTGCATGGATTGATGATTTTTCGGCGGCGAGGAATTTTGCATTTTCCAAATGCAGCATGGAATATATTTATTCGGCGGATGCGGATGAGGTTCTGGACGAGGAAAATCAGAAACGGTTTTCTTTATTAAAGCAGGCAATGCTGCCGGAGGTAGAGGTGGTCCAGATGTATTACTTAAATCGTGCAGGGGACTATAATACTACCGGGAATTTTGAACGGGAATACCGTCCGAAGCTTTACAGGCGGCTGCGAAGGTTTGTGTGGGAAGATCCCATCCATGAAACGGTGCGCTTAGAGCCGGTGGTCTTTGACAGCGATATTGAAATTCTGCATATGCCGGAGGCGGCGCATGGAGGGCGGGATCTGGCGCTTTTAAAAAAGACGGCGTATCGGAGCCCTGCCGCTTTCTGTCAGGATAAACTGGCAGCGCAGGGGAAAGCTCCGGCAGCAGTTACCGGGCTGTCGAAGAAGCTGCACCATATGTATGCTATGGAACTGTATATCGCAGGGACGGATCAGGATTTCCTGGATGCGGAGGAGTTTTTCATGCGGTCGCAGGAGGATGGTTCCCGCACCCTGGAGGAAGTGATGGAGGCGTGCTGCGCTGCGGCACATGCCGCCCGTCTTCGGAAGGATACGGCATTGTTTTTTAAGAGCGCCATGAAAGCCGTGGCGGGAGGCTCCTGTTCCGAGATCTGCTGTGAGCTGGGCGAGTATTATGATTCCGTTGGCGATGACAAAGAGGCGTATCTGTGGTTTTATAATGCGGCCGCCGAGACAGAGAGTATCTTAGATATCCGTACTTCCGGAGAGATTCCGAGAAAACGTTTATCGGAGCTGTGCCGGAGGGATGGGAGAGAGGAGGAAGCTCTGGAATGGGAAAGGCAGATAGAAAACTTCCTATTATAAGGGATGATCTGCCGATGTTAAGATAGGAGGGAAAGCGTATGGCAGGAAAAAGAACGATTGCTCCGCTGCTGCTGATACCGAGCATTTTTGTGACGGATTTTTTTGCAAAGCAGTATATCGAGCAGTATGGGGAAAAGGAAGAGGGAAGGGAGCTTTTTAGGGGACGCCTTCAATTAAAGAAGCATCATAATACCGGAATTATCATGGATTTTTTCCGTGACAAGACAGAATGGATTTTGGTGGTTTCCGGTATTATGACTGCATTGCTGTGCTTTTGTCTGGCGTTTCTGCTGCCGAAGAAAGGGAAGAGGCTGATGAAATATGGGCTTTCTTTTGTGATTGGCGGCGCTGCCGGGAATTTGTATGACCGTGCCGTGCGCCATTATGTTGTTGATTATGCCCATTTTCAGACGGGAATATCGTTCATAGACCGCGTCATTTTTAATATCTCGGATCTCTGCATTTTGTTTGGGATTGTGATGACGGCCGTGGGAGAAGCTTTGTCAGACGGGAGAAGAAAGTAAGTCTGAAAGGAAAGAAGAAATATTTATGAAAGGAGAATATATAGTGTGAAAGAAAGTAGAGGAAAGCCATAAAGTGGCGCACTAAAACAAGCTATTGAAAAATAGCCTTTTTTGA
>CANREH010000091.1 GCA_947629585.1 uncultured Lachnospiraceae bacterium
AGTTGGCGGTGCAGTCCGGCAGAGCTGCCAGAGGATTTTGTAAAAAAGGCATTTCATACTTTTTCCAAACTGGCAGGATTAGATAAAAAGAAATAAACTCTTTTTGATGATGGAATGATAATCGAACAATCATCATCACTAACAGTTCTATTAAGCAGAAAAGTAAATATATAACAAACAACAGTTAAGAGAGCAGAGATTCGAGAGAGTCCCTGCTTTTTTGTGTGCAGAATCAAACTCATCATTTGACAATGTTGCATAGAATCAGGCTCATGTTGTGGCAAAATTTGAAGAATTGTGTTAAGATGATGGTGTAAAACAAATATAAACTTATACAAATATCTATTTGTGTGATTGGAACAATATCAGTTTGAATAAGTTTAGAAAGAGAGGATATTATGAATGAAGTAATAGAGTCTACAATTGATGGATTAGGATTTGTATTATATTCATCATTTATCCGGATTGGATGTATAATGAGATATCAAAAACGAAGGTATCAATGAAAACATTAGATATAGGAATGGATGTTGCAATTTATTTTGCGGAAGTAATCAGAAAGCAAAACCCCGAAAAAATATATTGGGGCTATTTTACGAAACCAAAGAAAAAAATGTATGTAAATCAGCCAGTACTCTTGGGGTTTAGGTTTGACCAGCCTTTATGTGCTGGACAAATTGTAAAAGTTTGCACATATAGGTCAAGTGAGGAATTACAAAAGACAAGATTATACGATACATATAACTTTTGGATAAATTTAATTGATTAGTTTTATATATGGTTGATAAATCAGCATGGAGGCGAAGACAAGATATGTTAATAATTCAAATGACGTAGTGCGTAGACCCGAATAGATTGAGGAACGGCAATGTGCTATTGGGTGAAACATGAGTTGATTCAATGGAGCAGATAACACAAAATATTGCTAAGCCATATATTGCTTTGGCATGATAATTTTTAGAGAATAAAGATGTCAGTTGGAAGATAAAAGAGTTGCAGAGATGACGGAGTATTGGATGCTAATGTGGCATAGACTTGATCACTTTTTGGCAGGAAAAATTTCAGGATTTTCAAAAGAAACTGTCTGTGGCAGCGGCGTTCCTTTTAACAGAACATAACTAATGCAGTAAATGAGATTTTCTCTTGCGGAACAGGGGAATTTTTGGTAAAATGAAGCTGGTTCTTTTATCAATTCTCCTGCTTTTATTTTTTCAGCAGGAAAGCAGCATAAATGGCAACTGTTCGGAAAACGGAATTTGTTGGATATCCGGGCGGTTAACCGCAAATTTTAAAAGAAAGGAAAGAAGTATCATGGCAAATGTAACATTTGACTACTCTGCTGCAAAGAAATTTATCTCTGATGATGAGATTGCAATCAACAAATCCCTTGCGGAGGCCGCAAAGGCTACCCTGCTTGGCAGACAGGGCGCAGGCAATGATTTCCTGGGCTGGATTGATCTTCCGGTAGATTATGATAAGGAGGAGTTTGCAAGAATCCAGAAGGCAGCAGAAAAGATTCAGAACGATTCGGAAGTGCTTTTGGTGATCGGCATCGGCGGCTCTTATCTGGGGGCGAGGGCTGCGATCGAGTTTTTAAGGCACAGCTTTTACAACAGCGTTTCCAAAGAAATCCGCAAGACGCCGGAGATCTATTTTGTCGGGAACAGTATTAGCACAACCTATATCCATGATCTGATTGAAGTGATTGGGGATCGTGATTTCTCTGTCAATATCATCAGCAAATCCGGCACAACGACCGAACCTGCGATTGCCTTCCGTATCTTTAAGAAGATGCTGGAGGATAAGTATGGCAAGGATGGTGCTGCCAAGAGGATTTATGCGACGACAGACAAGGCAAGGGGCGCGCTTAAGAACCTTGCAACGGAGGAAGGCTATGAGAGCTTTGTCGTTCCGGATGATGTCGGCGGACGTTTCTCCGTACTGACGGCAGTAGGTTTGCTTCCAATCGCCGCTTCCGGCGCGGATATCACAAAGCTGATGGAAGGCGCAGCAGGTATGAGGGAGAAATGCCTTAACAATGCCTATGAAGACAATGCGGCGGTATTATATGCGGCTGTCCGCAACATCCTTCTTAAGAAAGGCAAGAACGTAGAGATTCTTGGCAACTATGAGCCGTCCCTGCATTATGTAGGCGAGTGGTGGAAGCAGCTTTACGGCGAGAGCGAAGGAAAAGATCAGAAGGGCATTTTCCCGGCTGCCGTTGATCTGACGACCGATCTTCACTCTATGGGACAGTATATCCAGGACGGGCAGAGAATGCTGTTTGAGACGATCATCGAGCTGGAGAAGTCCCCGGCTGAGATTAAGATCGGAGAAGAGCCTGTGGATCTGGACGGCCTTAACTATCTGGCAGGACAGACCGTAGATTTTGTAAATAAGTGCGCTATGAAAGGAACCAGGCTTGCACATACCGATGGAAATGTTCCAAATCTGGTAGTGAAGCTTCCGGAAAAGACAGAAGAGGCTCTGGGCGAGCTGTTCTATTTCTTTGAGTTTGCGTGCGGCGTCAGCGGCTATATGCTCGGCGTCAATCCGTTTAACCAGCCGGGCGTGGAAAGCTATAAAAAGAATATGTTCGCGCTTCTTGGGAAACCGGGCTATGAAGAGCAGGGCGAAGCTTTAAAGGCAAGATTGTAAGAAAGCCTGTAAAAACGCCTGCCTGAGAATGGGTTATAATATAGTAGATGTTACATAATGAATGACCGTCACAGGAGTATATTTCCAGTGGCGGTCATTTTATGCAGAAAATCCGGTCTTGCCTGTTCTGACGCAAGACTGACTGCGCAGCCTTTTAAATTTATATCCGATATCATTCTTCAATGATCTGGATTTCCAGAAAATCAAAATCAATGGAATCAATAAAGTTATCCTGTGTGAACCTTGCTTTGTCATGCCGTTTGAATTCTTCAATCGTAGAATCCAGCCAGATTGGTTTTGATAAGTCAAAGGCATAGCAGATTTCGTCCAAAGCCGCAAAAATCTTTTTTGTCCTTGTCATAGAAGGATCATCATTGCAGACCACCATATCGCAAAGAAGGCGGTTGTGTTTCCATTCTTTCGCCCATAATCGGAACATAGTTTTGCTCCTTTCCTTAAAATTTATTTTCGATATTCCTCTCCCTGTCGTAAGCTTTTTTAGTATACAGGATTCTTTTTAGGAAGTAAAGGGGAACAGGGGATATCAGTATCCTTGTGAAAAGTGACGGTTTTTTACTCCTGAAATTTGTGGAATTTAGTCAAAACAGGAATTTTAGTCAAAATTTCCGCGATCTCCAAAAAATCCGTTGAAATTTGTCAAAAAAACAGATACAATAATTTGGTATATGCGATAAGGGGATACAGGTAAATCATGAGACATTCTTAAGGAAAAAGAGATTACCATGATTGAAAAGGGTAAAAATGGGTAAAAATAATTTAAGGTGACATGAAAGGAGTCAATATCATGCTTGGAAGTGATATCGGAATTGATTTGGGAACGGCAAACGTTTTAGTATATTTAAAAGGGAAAGGCGTGGTTTTAAATGAGCCGTCTGTGGTGGCATTTGACCGCGATACAAATAAAATTAAGGCAATCGGCGAGGAAGCAAGGCTGATGCTCGGAAGGACGCCGGGCAATATTGTGGCTGTCCGCCCGCTCCGCCAGGGAGTGATTTCAGATTATACGGTAACAGAAAAAATGATGAAGTACTTTATCCAGAAAGCAACCGGAAGGAAGAATTTAAGAAGGCCGCGGATCAGCGTCTGCGTTCCAAGTGGTGTGACGGAAGTGGAGAAGAAGGCGGTAGAGGACGCTACTTACCAGGCCGGGGCGAGAGAAGTTGCCATTATTGAGGAACCGATTGCCGCAGCCATCGGTGCAGGCATTGATATTTCCCGTCCCTGCGGAAATATGATTGTTGATATCGGCGGCGGTACATCAGATATTGCCGTGATTTCTCTGGGCGGCACGGTTGTCAGCACTTCCATAAAGATTGCCGGTGATGATTTTGACGAGGCAATCGTCCGTTTTATGAGAAAAAAACATAATCTCCTGATTGGTGAGAGGACAGCGGAGGATATCAAGATTAAGATTGGGTGCGCTTATGAAAGGCCGGAGGTGCTGTCTATGGACGTAAGGGGAAGGAACCTTGTAACAGGGCTTCCAAAGACAATCACGGTTACTTCCGAGGAGACGCTGGAGGCGCTCCATGAGACGACATCTCAGATTGTGGAGGCTGTCCACACAGTATTGGAGACCACTCCGCCGGAGCTTGCGGCGGATATTGCGGACCGGGGCATTGTGCTTACGGGCGGCGGCAGTCTGTTGTCCGGTTTGGAAGAGTTGATTGAGTCCAAGACCGGAATTACCACCATTACAGCCGAAGATCCGATGACGGCGGTAGCTGTCGGCACAGGGAAATTTGTGGAATTTTTAGCGGGGAAACGGGATTAACAAAAAATGGTTTATAATTTAAGATATTAAGAAATACCTGACCGGGGTGAAAGCGGGAAAATCCTGCTTTTATTCCGGTTTTAGTACTATTAGTCTATGATCTTTTTCTTGCAGAAGCAGGACAAATATGGTAGAATTAGAGCAATATGGTGTATGCACCATGAGATGGTCGGAAAATAGGAAATTCAAACAAAGGAAAGGGGATAGTCATGGTACGGGCATTATATACGGCATATACCGGCATGAGAAATGAGCAGTACCGCATGGATATTATTACCAATAATATGGCGAATGTCGATACCTGCGGTTATAAGCAGGAAGGGGTAACGAACCAGTCTTTTGATTCCATGCTGGCGATTAAGATCCATGATGAATCGGAGCATTATGCAGATCGCGCCCTCGGAGGAGTCAGCCTCGGAGTGAAAATGGGAGAGGTCTATACGGATTTTGGGCAGGGTTCTGTCCGGGAAACAGAGAATCCTTATGATCTTGCCATTTCCGGCAACGGATTCTTTTCCATGCGCGTGACCGATGCCAATGGAAATGATTCGATTAAGTATACAAGGGCAGGGGAGTTTCAGGTTACGGCGGATGGCTATATTGTTGACGCTGATGGTAACCACTTGCAGGGAGACAGCGGGGATGTCCAGATTTCTACGGATACGGCAAGCGTCCTGATTACTTCTGACGGTTCGATTTATGAGGACGGGCAGTTAACCGGGCAGATTACGCTGACGGATTTTGAAGATTATAATTATTTAGAGAAGTTTGGAAATGTTATGTATACAGCAGTGGACGGGGCGACGCAGATCGATTCCGAGGCCGTTATCAATCAAGGCTGGACAGAGCAGGCGAATGTGAATATCGTCAATGAAATGGTGGATTTGATTGCGATTACAAGAGCTTACGAAACAAACCAGAAGATGATTTCCAATGTGGATTCTATGATGGATAAAGCCGTCAACAATGTTGGACAGGTAAGCTGATAATAGATGTTTTTGAAATTTTATTTTTAGGAGGGAAATAATATGGTACGTTCTTTATGGACGGCTGCGAGCGGGATGAATGCGCAGCAGACAAGTCTTGACACTATTGCCCATAACCTGGCAAATGTGAATACAGTAGGTTATAAGTCAGAACAGGCGCAGTTTAAGAGCCTTTTATATCAGGATTTACAGATTAATTCGACTACGGCGGACGGCGCTCCGAAGCCGGTTGGCGTGCAGGTAGGGCTTGGCGTGCGCTGTTCAGCGATTGCGTCCCAGTTTAAACAGGGAAATTTTGACGCTACGGATGGCGATTTTGACTTTGCGATTGAAGGAGACGGCTTTTTTAATATACAGAGGCCGGATGGGACGATTTCTTATACCAGGAGCGGTAATTTTAATGTCGCCATTGGCGCGAACGGGAATTGGCAGCTTGCGACGGCGGACGGACTCCAGGTTATCGGTATTGACGGGAATCCGATTGAGTTTCCGGCAGATTATGATATGACAGAGCTTTCTTTTTCAGAATGGGGCGAAATCCTTTATAATGACGAAGTGATTAACCAGTTCCAGTTGACACAGTTTAATAATCCGGCAGGGCTGGAAAAGCAGAGCGGCACGTTATTTAAGGCGACGGAAGCGTCCCGCGAGGCACGTCAGGAAAACAGCGACGCTGCTTTACAAAGAAGCCGGGTTATTAATGGCCGCCTGGAAGCGTCCAATGTCAATGTTGCAACGGAAATGGTCAACATGATTATCACACAGCGTGCTTATGAACTGAATTCTAAGGCGATTATAGCAACTGATTCAATGCTTCAGCAGGCAAATAATTTAAGATCCTGATAGAAAGGATGGAAGGTTATGGCAATGATTGATACAAATTCCATGTATTCTTCTTATCTGACACAGACAGCACAGAATACGCTTTCGACATCTTCGTCTTCTTCGCTGGAAAGTAAGCTGGGAGGAATTTCCGCTGATACGGATGACGAAACGCTGATGGAAGCGTGCAAAGGTTTTGAGACTTATCTGGTAGAGCAGGTTTATAAAGAGATGGAAAAGTCGGTGAAGGACGAGGAAGATGAAAATGAGTATCTTGCTTATTTTGGAGATATGCTGATTGAGGAATATGCGAAAGCGACAACAGAGAGCGGAAGCCTGGGGCTGGCTCAGAAGATGTATGAATCAATAAAAAGGAATATTTAAGAAATATTTGATAGAAAGGGGCTGTGACAGATCACAGCCCCTTTTGGAAGCCGGCGTTTGGAGGAATGCGGATTGGAAGAATTTACCGGATATGTGGAGAATGTGGTGTTCCACAATGACCAGAATGGATATACGGTGCTGGAGCTTGCGGCAGGGGAGGAGAAAAAGACCTGCGTGGGAATTTTTTCCTTGATTGCGGAAGGGGATTATTTAAAGGTATCCGGCAATGAAATAAAACATCCGGTTTATGGGAAACAGTTAAAGGTAGAGAGCTATGAGGTCCGGGCGCCGGAAGATAAAGCCTCGATGGAGAAATATTTGGGCTCCGGGACGATTAAAGGCGTTGGCCCGGCGCTGGCGGCAAGGATGATTGCGGCTTTTGGGGAAGAGACGTTCCGGGTGATAGAGACAGAGCCGGAGAGACTTGCCGAAGTGCGCGGGATCAGCGAGCGGCTTGCAAGGAATATTGCCCTTCAATTTGAAGAAAAACGCGATATGCGGCAGGGAATGCTATTTTTGCAGCAGTACGGGATTTCCAACCTGCTTGCAGTCAAGATTATCAAGCAGTACGGCGCGAAAGCGGCAAAGGTGCTGGAGGAAAATCCCTACAAGCTTGCCGAAGATATTTCCGGTGTCGGGTTCCGGATTGCGGATGAAATCGCAAGAAAGGCAGGGTTTGGGGCGGATTCTGAATTTCGGATGAAGGCGGCGATTTCCTACTGTCTTCAGCAGGCATCCGGGAACGGGCATATTTATCTGCCGGAGAATCTGTTAAAGGAATCCTTATCTTCCCTGCTGGGAATGTCTTTAGAGGATGTCCCGCTGGAAGATTACTTAACGGAGCTTGTTATGGCGCAGAAGCTTGTGCGGAGGGAAGAGGACGGGGAAATGGTGCTCTATCCGTCGTCCCTTTACTATATGGAATTAAACTGCGCGCGTATGCTGCTGGATTTGAACCAGAAATATCCTATTAACATGCCTTCCGTACACCATATGCTTGCGGGAATTGAAAAGAGGGAAGCGATTGTTCTGGACAGCCTGCAGAGAGAAGCGGTGCTTGCGGCGCAGGAGCATGGCCTTCTGGTGATTACCGGGGGACCGGGAACCGGAAAGACAACGACGATCAATACGATGATTCATCTGTTTGAGCAGGAAGGCCTGGATATTCTTCTGGCGGCGCCGACCGGGAGGGCGGCAAAACGGATGTCGGAAACGACAGGCTATCAGGCGTCTACAATCCACCGTCTTTTGGAGGTAGTGGGCTCGCCGGAAGAGGAGGATCGGGGGAAAAGCCATTTTGAGCGGAATGAGGAAAACCCATTGGAAACAGATGTGCTGATTGTGGACGAGGTGTCTATGGTAGATCTTTATCTTCTCCATTCTCTGTTAAAGGCTGTTCCGGTCGGGACTCATCTGGTGCTGGTAGGAGATGTCAACCAGCTTCCTTCGGTAGGGCCTGGGAATGTGCTCCGGGATCTGATTGAGAGCGGCTGTTGTCCGGTCATCCGCCTTCTGCATATTTTTCGGCAGGCAGAGGAAAGCGATATTATCGTCAATGCGCATAAAATCAACCGGGGGGAAATGATTTCGTTTGAAAATAAGAGCCGGGATTTTTTTATGGTAGAGCGTCCCGGCGCAAGAGAGATCATGGGGGCAGTGTATACGCTGATGACAAGGAAGCTGCCTTCCTATGTCAGGATAAGGCCGTATGATATCCAGGTTCTGACGCCGATGCGCAAAGGGGAGCTTGGCGTGACCCGTTTAAATGAAATTTTACAGGGGATCTTAAATCCGCCGTCGGGTAATAAGGCAGAAAAGGAATTTCGTGAAACGGTCTTCCGGGAAGGCGATAAGGTCATGCAGATCAAAAATGACTATAAACTGGAATGGGAAGTCCGGGGAAGCTATGGGGCGGTGGCGGAAAACGGCTGCGGCATCTTTAACGGGGACTGCGGGATTATTAGAGAAATCAATGATTTCGGGCAGTATTTCCTGATTGAATTTGATGAAAACAAACGGGTGGAATATCCCTATTCCTGCCTGGATGAATTGGAGCTTGCTTATGCCGTCACGATCCATAAATCACAGGGAAGCGAGTATCCGGCTGTGGTGCTGCCTGTCCTTTCCGGCCCCCGGATGTTAATGAACAGGAATCTTTTATATACTGCCGTGACAAGGGCAAAGAACTGCGTCGTGATTGTCGGCAGCAGTTTTATGGTGCAGGAAATGATCCGTAACGTCAGTGAGCAGAAACGATACTCCTCCCTTGCAAAAAGATTAGAAGAATTATCAAAGATTTGAGTAAAAAATAAAGAAAATTCGTGCATTTTTTTTTACAGTATGGTATAATATGTCCATAAGCCGAAAGATTAGGGATAGGCAAAAAGCAGGATTCCAAAAGGCAGTGGCTCCAGGCTGGATTAACGGACAGGATCGGGGTTTGGAGAGTATTATTTTGAAGAACCATTGGTTAAAAGAAGGTCTGCTGGACTGGCTGTATCCGCCGCGCTGTCCTGTCTGCGGGGAAATTGTCCCTGCAGGGGATGACAGGGTATGCAGTGCCTGCAGGAATGGTTTTCGCAGGGTGGTTCCGCCGGTTTGCTGCCGCTGCGGCAGGATGACAGAACAGGAGGAGGAATTTTGCGAAGACTGCCGGAAAAAAAGGTTTTCTTATGTGCAGGGGTTTCCGGTATGGGTTTATAATCAGGCAATGCGCCGTTCCATCGCTGATTTTAAGTACCGCGGAAGGAAAGAGTATGCCGTTTATTATGGGCAGGAGTTTGCAAAGGCATACGGAAGAAGGCTGAAAGAGCTTTCCGTCCAGGCGTTGATTCCGGTTCCGCTGTATTGGAAAAAATGCAGAAAAAGAGGTTATAATCAGGCTGAGCTGTTTGCGGAGGAGATTGGCAGGCGGCTTGGGATTGTAGTCTGCCGGGATTATCTTTTGCGTGTCCGGGATACGGTTCCGCAGAAGGATTTAAACGACAGGCAGCGTTATGCAAACCTGAAAAGCGCATTTGCTGTCGATCAGCAGAAAAGAAGGTATTATGCCGGGATTAAGAATGTTGTGTTAGTTGACGATATTTATACTACCGGAAGTACTGTTGAGATGTGTACAAAAGTATTATTGCGGGCAGGAATTGAGAAGGTATATTTTGCTTCCATCAGCATTGGCAGCCTGTGATAAAAATACAATCCTAAAACTTGTCAGTAAGATGTTGCTTAGAGGTGCTTTCGAAAAAGAAAATCAATGCGAAATGGGGTAAGATTATGGAAACAAGAAATTGCAGGATGTGTGGGAAGTTATTCAACTATATAAATTCTCCAGTTTGCCCGGCATGTGCGAAAGATATGGAGGAAAAATTTGATCAGGTAAAGGCTTATATTTATGATCATCCAGGAGCAGGCATCAAAGAAGTTTCGGAAGAGAATGATGTTTCCCAGAGTATGATTAAACGATGGATTAAGGAAGAGCGTTTGAGCTTTGCGGAAGATTCCCAGGTGACATTTGCCTGTGAAAAATGCGGCAAATCCATTCGGACGGGGCGCTTTTGTCCGGAATGCAAAGGCAAGATGCAGCACGAGCTCGGCGGTCTTTATCATAAAGAAGAGCCGAAGAGAGAGAGAAAACGTGATACCAGTGCCAAAATGCGCTTTTTAGGGTAAGAAAACGCTTTTTGATAGGAAATACCAATAGAAAGAAAGGAGGAGAACATCCATGAAACAGGAGCCAGCCAAGCTTCAAGCGGCGTATAAGGATATTCTTCTTTCCTGCACGGATAAGATGGCAGGGCTTTCTTTGCGGGAAACAGAGGAGACTCCGGCAAGGAAAGAAGCTTTATTCTGGGGAAGCGTGACGACATCAGGAGATCAGCCGTTTGAGATCCGGTGTGTTGTCGAGCAGCCGGTATATGAGCGTATTATTGATGGTATGACGAGAGGAAAAAAGCTTGGTGAAGAAATGAGAAAATTGTATTTTGCTGAGTATATGAATGTTGTCTGCGGCAAAATCATTTCAAGACGGAATAATGAGCGGGGGGAATATTTAAGGATTTCCATTCCTGTTGTTTCCTGTGAGGATACGGACACGGATAAACAGCAGAAAAGCACACCGATATTTCAGTTTATCTGTGATGAGGGGTGGATGGGAGTTTATTTCCTGTAAGCGCCATTGTTTTTAGCGGCAGGGCCGTCCTGCTGCTTTTAAGAGGAGTAAGCAGAAGAGAGGAGCTCGATTCTGCGAAATAAGGTAAAAGGATGAAAGAGAAAATCGGAGGAAAGGACAAAATTGCAAACACGTCTTTCATCCCTTGTGTTTGCGCCTCAAAATGAGGTTAGGTGGAGTAAAAATATGATTAGAATTTTAGTAGTTGATGATTCCCCTTTTGTAGCTGCACAGATTACAGATCTGCTTGGAGAGGGAGTTTATGAAATTGTAGGACATGCGCTGAGCGGCGAGGAAGGCATCAGCATGTATGAACAGTTGAAGCCGGATTTGGTAACAATGGATATTATCATGCCGGGAATTGACGGTATCGAAGCGGCAGAGCAGATTTTGAAAAAAGATCCGTCCGCAAGGATTGTCATGCTTAGCTCCCTGTGTGATTCCAGTGTATTGGAAGAAATCAAATCAAAGGGGATGCACTATCTGATTCCAAAACCGTTAGAGAAGGATTTGCTGTTAGCAACATTAGAGCTTGCAATGAGATAATGTAAAAAATGTAAAAAGGCTGCTGCCAAATGACCGGACGGGTTATGGGCAGCAGCTTTTTTCGTTTCATAGGAAATTTCTTCGGAATTCAGAAGAAAAATAACAAAAGCAGCCGGATTCCGATTCCGATGATAAGGCAGAGCCAGGCAGTCCCGTAGAGGAGCTTTGAGGAGGCTCTGATATGCTGCCAGGTGACGGGATAGCTCCCGTCTCCGATATATGGTTTTTCATAGAGTTCCCCAAAGTACCAGGCGGGACCGGCTAACGTAATCTGCATGGCGCCTGCGCAGACAGCTTCCGTCTGCGCGGAATTGGGGCTTTTATGGTGATAACGGTCGCGGAGGAAAATGCGCAGCGCATTCCGAAAAGACCAGGGGATAGGGGAGCAGGCCCAGCGGTTTGTCCATTCCAGAAACCATACAGACACAAGCATCAAAAGGGCGCTGATCCGGGAAGGGATAAAATTTAAGACATCATCAGCACGTGCGGAAAAACGCCCGAAAAAAAGGTACGCTTCCCTGCGGTAGCCCACCATAGAATCCAGGGTATTGGCCGCTTTATAAAAGAAGCCTCCCGGCGCTCCAAAGAAAAGCATAAAAAGGAATGGGGCAGCAACGCCGTCGGAGGTATTTTCTGCAACGGTTTCCACGGCGGCCTTTGCGATGCCTTCTTTGGAGAGGGGCTTTGTGTCACGCCCGACAATCATGGAAACCGCATAGCGGGCGGATTCTGTGTCGTCTTTTTCCAGCGCGGCGGCAACCTTTTCGCTCTCTGTTTTCAGGGATTTTGCAGCAAGCATATAATAGCACAGAATGCTTTCCACAGCGGTTCCCAGCAGGATTTGGAGCTTATAGCAGATTGTAAGAAGCAAAAGGGGGACAAGGGTGGAAACAGAAACGATAAAGAGCCATAAAACCATGCCTGCTAAAAATTCCAGCTTCGGGCTTTTCTTTCCGTTTTTTAAAAGAAGGGTGCGGAGAAAATGTTCTGTTTTTGTGATGAGAGTGCCGATTGCGCGGACAGGGTGCGGCAGGATGTAAGGATCGCCTATCAGGAGATCCAGGAAAAAGCCGGACACCAGCGCAATGAGGGAAGTAAATGTGTTCATGCCGTTCCTTTCTATATTTTACAGATCATCCGCAAGCTCTGACAGCCGCCCCAAAGGGTAAGCACAGTATTGCCCGCAGAGCCATTGTTCTCTGTCAAGGAGGAGAAGGTAGCCGTCGCCGTTCGTTACCTGCCAGGAATAAAAGTCCTGCTGGCGGTGGAAATAATTCTTTGGCACAAGGGAGGAAAGCAGCGCCATGATCGATCCGCCGTGGACAATGAAGGCGGCATTGCGGCGGTTTTCATGGAAAAGCTCTGTAACGGAACGGATAAAGCCGTGTGTTGTCCGTTCCGTTACAGCTTCCCGTGATTCCCCGCCCGGGAAGGGGAGAGTGCCGTTGCTGTTAAGCCATGCCTGCCAGAGCGGGGCAAGCCCGGTGTCCCGGTTTAATTCTTCCCAGTTTTTCCCTTCCAGTTTTCCAAAGTCCGTTTCCTTCAGTTCCGGCAGAATCCGGGGAGAGAGCGCCGGGAATAAAAGGGCGCCTGTTTCCAGGCAGCGTTTCATGGGGCTGGAAAGGAGGATTTCCGGCTGTAAAAGGGCGCGGTATTTTCCGGCGGCTGCCCGGATTTCTTTTTTTCCGTTTTCGGAAAGGCTTTCATCTGTCCTGCCAATGTAACGCTTTTTTTCATTGCCGGGGGTTTTCCCGTGGCGCAGAAGCGCCGCCGTCAGAAAATCATGGCTGGCAAGCAGCGTTCCAATCCCGCAGGAAACTTTGTAGGTCTGGTCAGAAAGCCTGGCAAGGACACAGGAAATCCGGCCGCAGAGCTCCCGGTAACGCCGATCAGAGGGATCTATCGGCACGACGCCACATCCCAGCTCGTTCATAAGAATGATACTGTCCGGTTTCCCTGCCGCGAAAGCCAGGATTTTTTTCAGTAATTTCTTCTCAGGCAGGATTCCTTCCTGTTCCGGACATTCCTGCATCTGTTTTTTTATGTATCTGTGCAGGTTCGAGAGAATATCTGTGCCTCTTGCCGGTTGTTCTGAAATCACCGGTTCTTTCTGATTCCGGCGTTTCCAAAGGCTTATGGCAAATGCTGTTTTGCCCTGGTAAGCGCCGCCAATAATAAAAATCATAAATTATCTCCTTTTACTCTGAAACATTACCCCGCCGGGCAGCCAAAAAAGCGCAGACTACCCCTATGAAGTTTTTAAAGTGTTTTTT
>CANREH010000092.1 GCA_947629585.1 uncultured Lachnospiraceae bacterium
CAACAGCCGAACCCAGAGGAAAATTTGTGCAAGCACAATTTTCCTCTGAATCCGTCTGTTGGCTGAACTGTTACCTTCTTTTCTCCATATCATTTTTTAAAATCTTATACAGTGCCGCCGCCATTGGGACACCGATTAACATACCAAATACTCCGAACAGCCCGCCTCCTACTGTGACAGCCGCCAGTACCCAAATCCCCGGAAGCCCAATAGAAGAACCGACTACCTTCGGGTAAATTAAATTTCCTTCAATCTGCTGCAATACTACAATGAAAATCAGGAAGAATACCGCCTGCATCGGCGATACGGTCATAATCATAAACGCTCCAACACCTGCTCCAATATAAGCCCCCGCCACAGGAATTAATGCGGTAAAGCCAATCAGTGCCCCGATCATCGTGGCATACGGGAAACGGCAGATAAGCATCCCGAGGACACAAAGCGTCCCGAGGACAACCGCCTCGATACACTGGCCTACAATATATTTATGAAAACTGTCATTTACAATGGAAAGGACATAGCGGACTTTTTCATACCAGCTTTGTTTCAGGTATGTTTTCATCAGCCTTGTTATCTGTGCGCCGAGCCTGTCCTTCCCCAGCAGAATATAAATCGAGAAAATAAAGCTTACCAAAAAAGTAACCAGTGCGGAAACAAAGGAAGATACCGCCGTTGCCACTGCGCCAAACATACTGCTGACACCGCTTGTCACGCCTTTCGCAATCTGCATAAACCGTTCCTGCCAGTCAAACCGCTTTAAAGAATCCGCAAAATTTTCCGGCAATAATTCCGCGATTGATTTGTTCCTTGATACTTTTTCCAACGCTGCCGGAATTTCAGAAGCAAGGAGCTGGATACACGCCATCAGCTCCGGAATCACCAGCCGGATCA
This sequence comes from uncultured Lachnospiraceae bacterium, assembly GCA_947629585.1. Classification (GTDB taxonomy): domain Bacteria; phylum Bacillota; class Clostridia; order Lachnospirales; family Lachnospiraceae; genus MGBC100174. The sequence goes on from CANREH010000092.1 coordinate 892, forward strand.
CCAACGTAACAATCCCAAGCAGTGTCAGCATTGCCGCTAACATACAGACAATCCTGCGTGTTTTTACCACCAGCGCCGTCTTGTTCTTCGGGAAATAATATGTTTCATAAAAACTCATTAAAATATTGATAAGATAGGCAATCACACAGCCAAGCAGCAGCGGCTTCGCCGAATTAAGCACAACAAACAACAGCCCTACCGCCGGCATCCAATAGGTAATACATAAATACAGCAAAAAAATACTGACGCCCAGGCGGAAACAGGTTTTCCAGCTTATTTTCATATATTTTACCACTCTTTCCTTATAATACTTCCGAAATTGAAACCCTCTCTGCCTTCCATTATAAAAATACTGCCCTCAAAAGTCAACGCTGTTACTTTATTTTCTCCAGCTTTCCTTTGCCGTTCCTGATATATGCTTCCTTCCAGTCAAGCTGTTCTGCATACATGCTTATCATTTCCCGTTTCTTCTTTTTTAATTCTTTTTCAAAAAACCTGCCGTTAAAATACCGTTTCCTGATTTTCGGATAACCCTTTGTAAACTCCTCAATGCTTTTTATATGCCCGGCGCCGTCAATCGCTTTTAAGCACTCTGACACCTGATAATTCCCGTTTCTTTTTTTGAGCGTAAGCCTCATAGCCTGTCTTCCTCCTCCGTTTTCTTCCAGAACCATGCCGCTTTTATAATAAGTCTTATATCCCATAGAAAGAAACACCAGCACAGAGGATTTTTTCTCTTTTATCCCATAAAGAACAGGCATGAGAATCTTTACCTCTCCTTTTTCTTTTTCCTCCTCCGCTTTAAAATAACTAAAGACAGCCTCTTCTATGGGATCTTTGCCCGTATAGATAAATTCCGGCAGTTCCTCTTTCCTTTCCGGCATCTGCGGCAGGTCCAGTGACTGCTTCCTGCCTGTCCCGTCTGCAAGATCTTTCGTGATAACAGCAAAGGACTGCTCTTTTCCGTTCCAAAAATTGGCAAGGCATAAGCTGCTTGCCGTTGTCCTGCCGCCTTCTTTTTTGATATAGCCAAAATAACTATACATATTTTTAGTAGTACTGATTTCCTTCCGAAAGACCTCTATCTGCCCCAGGTCCTGATAATGCTCTTTCTCAAACTGCTTCCATTTCTTGTAAAGCTGTCTTTTTTTCGTCTCCCTTTCTTCCCCACAGCTCTTAAAATTTTGTTTTTTAACGCTAAAATCTTCTAAATCCAGAATATAATAGCAGTCCTTTACATCCCCGCTTTCTTCATTAAAAATAACCATCTGGCTGCCCTGCGGCAAACAGCCTGTTTCCAGACTACTTCCCAATTCAATATAACTGCATCCTATTTTCTGTAAATCCAGCGTAAACACTGCACGGCCTGCCTCCAGGTCGTAAACCGCCAGCCCTGCCGTATTTCCAAATACCAGCCTTTTTTCTGTATATAACAGGATTTTCGGAGCAGAGCCGTTATAATAGCTTACCTCCCAAATCTCCTGAATAATGCTCTTTTCTGCTGATACCTCCTCTTTTCTCTGCTGCTCCTGCCTTCCGCCAAACAGCACCTTTACAGCCTGAATCACATTTTTTGAAGAGGCTGCGTAAATCCCCATACCCATAAAGAAAAGAACCAGCACCGCCGCTGCCGGGACCAGCCTGTGCTTTTTTCTTTTTTTCTCCTGATGCTTTTCCGTGATCTGTTCCCAGAGCTTTCCTTTTTCCTGCTCGGAAAGGCTGAGCTTTTCAAACACTTCCTTCATTTCTTTTTCCATCATCCAATTTCCCCCTTTCCTGCCATTTCTTTTTTCTCAAAGCCAAACCCTGATAGTTGTTCCTTCATCCGTTTCCGCCCTGCTGCCAGCCAAGTCTGCAGCGTGCTCTCTTTTCTTTTTAACAATACCGACAATTCCCGCACCGAATATCCTTCGATATAATATAAATACAGGGTTTCTCTGTATTTTCCCGGAAGCGCCGCCAGCGCAGAAAACACAAGGCTGTCCTTTTCGGTAAAAGAAGCCCTTACCGCTTCCTCTGCCTGCGGAAATTCCGCCCGGTTCCTCCTCCAAAAGCTTTTCAGCACATCCTTACAGCGGTTCCTGGCAACAGTGACAAGCCATGCCGTTTCCTGTGCCTCATTTTCAAATACCGGCTGTTTTTCCAATAATTTCAAAAAAACAGACTGCACTATGTCCTCCGCATCCGGGACATTGCCCAGATACATCAGCGCAAGCCGATAAACCCTGTTTGCCTGCCGTTCATAGATCTGCCGGAAATTTTCCAACGGCTGCATGATATCCTCCTCCTCTTTTCATAAAATTCATCGCGGAACAAACTAAAAAAGAAAAGCGGAACCTGTCCGCTTTCCTTTTTATATAAGAATACGATTCTGCACCGGAAAATATCCTCTTTCCGTTCTTTTATACGATAAAAAATCACAGCCGTTCAGCCGTCAGCTCCGGGCTGTTCTGCCAAATTTTCCCGAATCCTTGCCAGGTAGGAAAAGAGCGCGTCCTGCTCTTCTTCCGAAAATCCCGCCAGGCTTTTTTCTTCCAGCGTTTCTATAAAAGCATCCAACTGCTCCGCTTTCTTCCGTCCGCTCTCGGTTAAAAAAATTCCATAGGCACGCTTCCCGCCCAGCAGCCTCCGTTCCTCTTTGTAAATAAACCCCTGCTTTTCCATCCGTTCCAAAGCCACCGTCAGCGTAGACGGGCGGATTCTGCACACCTCGGCAAGATCCTTCTGCACGCATCCTTCCCTGCGCAGAAGGATATATAAAATCTTGGGCTGTCCGTCGGTCAGCTCCAGTTTCTGAAACCCTTTCCTGCTAAGTTCCCAATGCGCTTTCTGTGTCTCCAGCAGCGCAAGAAAAAATTTTTCCCTCATTCTTTCACCATCACATCAAAAGCAGTCGACGCACTGTCACTCCCGTCGGTCAGACAAAGCACGCCATCTTTTATCGTTAAATAGCTTCCCGGAAACGCCACGCTTTCAAACGAAACCCCTTCTCCGCCAAGTCCTGTTACGGTATGGAAGGTCTGTCTCTTTGCCGCAGCTTTGGACGCGTCAATGTCCTGGGAAAGCACTACCGTTTGATCCTTATTTGCCGTCAGATAAAGTCCCGGCTTATTCTCCGACTGAATCGAAACATAAGCCTCGTTTTCTGCATCTGCTTTTCCAGCACTAATGACCCATTCCCCGTCCGTATCATAGGAGCTGTTTCCCATGCCGACAGCAACATTCAGATAAGGATAGGAATTATCCCTGGAATCATTGATAAAATTCTCATGCGTTAACAATTCCTCGCTGCCTTTCAGACAAATCGTGGAAACCGTCCCGCCAAGCCCTGCCGCTGTTTCCTGAATCGGCTCTACACTCCCGTCTTCCTTAAAATGCAGCTCCGTAATGCAGGCAGAACGGCGGTAGCCATTGCCCGCAGGCAGGGAACCGTTATGATAAATAAAATATGTTTTCCCCTGAAAATCAAATACTGCCATATGATTTGTATTGGAAGTCGCCGTCGGCAGCATTAAAATCGATCCGAAATCCCATTTTCCGTGGATCAGATCCTCCGTCGTGGCATAAGCCATGCGCTCCCGCCAGCCGTGGGCATAAAACAGGTAATAATCCCCGTAATAATTGCCGTTCTCATCCTGACGGCGGTAAAGCCACGGCGCCTCCGTAAAGGAAGCAAGCCCCATCTGGTGGTTAATAATGTCGGCATCTTCCCCGTCCATGCCGCAGGTAATCTCACCGTCGCCGTTCAGATCCTTTACCGATATCATATCCTCATTTAATTCACAGACATAATATTTGCTGTTTCCCCAGGCAAGATAACGATGTTCCTCACCGTCTTCCCCGGTTTCCACCCATACCGTCGGGTCAATGTCATTCCATGCGTTGCTTTCCGGCGCTGTCAGCGTCCCTTTCACTAACGGCTCGCCCTTATCCTCAAACGGCCCCGTCGGACTGTCCGATACGGCAACGCCAATTGACTGCTTCCCGGCAGAGGTCTTGTCCCAGGAACAGTAATAAAGATAATACCGATCTTTTCCGGCTTTTTCATCATAGTGCTTGCATACCTGGCTCGCCCATGCCGAGGAAGAATCCTTTGCCCACGGAATATTTTCCGTGCTGGCAGTCATCACGGAGCCTTCCGAAGTCCAATGAATCAAATCTTTGGTTGAATAACAGAGATATTCCTCAATCCGGTAAATGGCACGGCTTACCTCCGAATCACTGGAAGTATCATGCCCGGTATACAGATATACCGTATCGCCGTCCACCAGAACCGATGGATCGCCGCCATAAATGTAATCCCCTTCCGTGCTGTTTCCGACGATTGGGTTTCCCCCAACGCTTTTTGTTAGAATAACCTCCCCGTCACGCACCTCATACTCTGGGACAGCCTCCTCTGTTTCCGGCTGTTTTTCCTCCCCTTCCTTATTCTGCGTTTCTTTGGAAACATCGCCCGCGCTGTCATTCCCATTCACAGAGGCACAGGCAGACAGCCCCGCCGATAACAGAACCAGTCCCAACATTCCTTTGATGTTCCTTTTTTTCATACCTTCTCTCCTCCCGTCCGCCGGATCACGCTTTCCTGCCGCTTTCATCGGCTGCTTCGTTGATCCCGGAACCTTAAATTAGAAATCTAATCAAGATATGAAATTTATTATAGCTTTCTTTACCGCCTTTGTCAATGGAACTCAAACAGGGAAGGAAATTTCCACTTCCTTCCCCGTTCTTTCCTTATTTACTATTTACTGAGCTTTATGATCCCCACTGGAATTGGTCGGATATCCGTTCCCCTGCTCATCTGTGGAAATCCTGTCCTTATGCTCTTTTTTTGTTTTCCGGTCTTTCTTATCGGTTACAGAGCTCTCCCATATGCCATCCGGCATCGTATCGGTCGGCTGGTTCTTCTTTGTTGCTTTCATAGCATATCCTCCTCATCATCAAATCTGTCATTTCATGTGACAAGGTTAGTATAACCGGAAAATAAAAATCTATTCCATCCCCTATTGTCATTAATAAACAATTGACAATCCGCCTTTCATCACGTATACTGTAGTGAGCTATATTCTATATATTAACCATAAAACCGATGAGAAAGGAGATTCCCTGATGAAGATTGAAAAATTAAGCGAAACACAGATACGCTGCACCCTGAATAAAGATGATCTGGACAACCGCCAGCTTCGTTTAAGCGAGCTTGTATATGGCTCTGATAAAGCACAGCAGCTTTTCCATGACATGATACAACAGGCCTCCTACGAATTTGGTTTTGAGGCACAGGATATGCCGCTCATGATTGAGGCCATCCCTATCTCAGCAGAATGCCTTGTCTTAATTATTACCAAAGTAGAAGAACCGGAAGAACTGGATACCCGTTTTTCCCGTTTTACCCCAGATAAAGAACCTGTTTATGCGGATGATTTTGAAGATGATCTGTTTTTTGATGATCTGGAAGAGGAAACTATCCCTGCTGTTTCCGAGGGAGATTTTGACAGTCTGAAAACAGACTCCGTTTCGGATTCTTCCGAATTTATCCCTTTTTCAGAAGCGCTTCCAAAGCCTTCCGGACAGCACAAGATTTCCGAACCTGTTTCCAGGGAAGCGTTTGCCAAAGCAAAAAAAGCCGATATTACCAAAATTTTCAGCTTCAAAAAACTGGATGATCTAATCAATACCTGTGCGCAGATTGACGGCTTTTACCGCGGGCGCAGCTACTTGTATAAAAACCCGGCAAGCCATTCTTATTATCTTGTTCTGAATAAGTCCATGCTGACATTGGATGACTTCAACAAAGTCTGCAGTATTATCTCGGAATACGGAACGATGTGCCATATGACCTATGCCACAATTCATTATTTCAAAGAACATTATGAACTGCTCCTCAACGAAAATACTGTCCGTGAGCTTGCTGCGCTGGCATAACGAAAGGAAAGACTAAAAAGGCCGCCGCTTCCTGTAGGGAAAGCAGCAGCCTTTTTGGTTTCACTGTTATCTATGATTACTCTTTCTGGCTCATGTATTCCTTTGGCGTCATGCCGCTGATCTTCTTAAAGATCCGGCTGAAATAATTTGGATCGTTATACCCCACTTTGAAGCAGACCTCTTTAATGACAGCCCCCGGCTCGTCAAGGTATTCCATCGCCTTTTTAATCCGGTACTCTGACAGCCATTCCACAAAATTCCTGCCCATAGACTGTTTAAAAATCGTACTGAAATACTGCGGCGTCATGCCTGCCTCGTCAGCAGCGTCTTTTAAAGAAATGTCTTCACAATAATGGTTCTCCAGGTAAAGCAGTGAGTTTTTGATAATATACCCTCTTCGATCCACTTTCTTCTGCCTTAAGAGCTTGGTAACATATAAAAACTTATTATAAGTCCAGTTATGCAGCTCCTCCTTTTTCACAGCGGAAAGCTCTACGGCATACCCGAGAAAATCAATATAATCTTCCTCTGAGTCAAGGACTCCATATACCTCGCTCACTGACAGCACCAAAAGCTCCAGCAGGAGATTTTTCTGCCCATCCAGCTTCAGGCTGGAAATTCTCTCCATAATCTGGGTCAGGTAAATCAGGCTGATTTCCTCCCCGACCCGGATGCTCGCCAAAAATTTCTTTTTGAGCTCATCATATTCCTGAACCGCAGGCAGGTAATCCCCCAGATCTTCAATCATGGAAACCATCGAAGCCGGTTCATACCTGACACTTCTTAAGGCCTCATCATAAGAAATGCCGATTTCTGCAATCGGGCGCCAGCTTCCGATTCCGATACTTACCGTAAAGCTTCCGATATCAATTAACATCTGCCCGATATCCTCAGCAATATCCCGAAGCTCGTTCCGCAATTTTCCCATTACATCCTCTTTCCCGATTTCTTTGGAAAAAAACAGGATAATCCGATGGGAAACCAGCGGACCCGTCATGCAGTAATACTCTTCCGGAATCCTTTTCTGGATTTCCTCATAAAAAATGCACAGCATTTTATAATCTACAAAAAAACTTCCCTTCTGCTCCAGGTTAATTTCAATATTGACAATACAGCCCTCGTCATAAAAATTCATAATTTTATGATATTCTTCCAGCTCTGCTTCGGAAAGCCGGTTAAACAACATCGAATAGATAAAACTAAACGACATAAATTTTCTTGCAACCCTTCGGTTTTCCTGCTCCTGCATTGCATTTTTTTTCATGGCAATCCCTCCATTTTTCTTATCGAACCGTCCCCCAACGGCTTTTTCTGGAACTCACCTCTTTATTATGCTGGTTTATACAATGATTAAATTCATTTTTAGAAACGAAGAAAGGCATACCCCGGGAAACGGGATATGTCTTTCCTCATGCTTCATCAAATGCTGTCAGTTAATGTTGTACAATGACCTTCTGCGGGCATTTTGCAGCGCACTTGCCGCAACCCGTACATTTGGACTGGTCAATATGCGCAATGTTATTTTCCACGGTAACCGCGCCAGCCTCACACTGTTTTGCACAGATGCCGCAGCCAATGCACCCGGCCTCACAGGAATTTTTCACTTCCACGCCCTTTGCCGTCGAGCTGCAGGCAACCGTATAAGCCGCCTTCTTTGGCACCAGCTCAATCAGATGGTTCGGGCAGGCCGCAACACATTTTCCGCAGGCCACGCACTTTTCCTTATCGACAACGGCAATTCCGCCAACCACATGAATCGCGTCAAACTGACACGCCCTGGTACAGCTTCCAAGCCCCAGGCAGCCCGTAGCGCATTTCTTGTCGCCGCGTCCCGGAATCATGGATGCCTTCACGCAGTCGCCAATGCCATAGTAATTATATTTTACGGAAGCCTTGTCACAGGAACCGGAACATTTCACATAAGCAACTTCCGGCTCTTTCTCCTCCGCTGCCATTCCCATAATTTCCGCAATCTTGTTTCCTACCGGCGCGCCGCCCACAGGACAGGCATTGACAGCCGCTTCTCCTGCCGCGATTGCTTTTGCAAGCGCATCGCAGCCTGCAAAACCGCAGCCGCCGCAGTTATTTCCCGGAAGGCAGTCGCGGACAGCAAGCTCTTTTTCATCTACCGGAACCTTAAATTTCTCTGCTGCAACCCCGAGGAGCAGACCAACCAAAAGACCGGTTACGGCAATCATGACCGCCGCAAGAATTACACTTCCCATTTCCTACTCCTCCTTTATAATTTGATCAGCCCTGAGAAACCGCAGAACGCAATCGCCATTAAGCCTGCCGTAATAAGGACAATCGGGGAACCCTTAAAGGATTCCGGAATATCGTTATGCTCAATTCTTTCACGGATGCTTGCCATCAGCACAATTGCAATCAGGAAACCGAAGGAAATCCCCAGCGCATAAGCGATGCTCATCAGGAAATCATCCGGATAATTCGAGGCATTATTGCTTGCAACACCCAGTACGGCACAGTTGGTCGTAATCAGCGGAAGAAACACGCCCAAAGACTGATACAGGGCCGGCATCATTTTTTTCAGTACCATTTCCACGAACTGCACCAGCCCGGCAATGACCAGAATGAACACAATTGTCTGCAGGTACTCCGCCTCATTCGGCACCAGCAGGAAATGGTTAATCGGCCATGTAATTGCAGCCGCAATCGTAATAACGAAAATAACCGCCGCGCCCATGCCGGCTGCTGTCTCTGTCTTTTTGGATACGCCGAGGAACGGACAGATTCCCAGAAACTGGCTCAGCACGACATTGGAAACAAGCATGGAGCTGATAAACAGCAATATCATCTGACTCATCGAATCAATCCTCCTTCTTTTCTGTTACTGCTTTTGCCGCAGCCGCCTGCGCTGCCGCTTTTTTTGCAGCGGCGGCTTCCTTTGCTTTCCTTGCTTTTTCCGCCTTTGCAGCCGCACGCTCTGCCTCAAACAATCCCTTATTGGCAGCGCAGCTGCTTCCCTGGCAGGAAGCGCAGTTTCCGCCGCACGCCATCTGAGGCCCTGTCACATTCGTCGCGGAAGGCATTTTAAATTTATTCTGCAGCGCAGTCAGGCAGGCAAGCACAAAGAATGCTCCCGGCGCCATAACAAAAATTGCAATCGTATCAAAATTCTGCGGCCAGAAACGGAAATTGAAAATCGAGCCGCTCCCGAGGATCTCACGCACAATGCCGATACAGGTAAGCCCGAACGTAAATCCAAGCCCCATACCGATACCGTCAAACAGCGACGGCAGCACGCCATTCTTGGACGCATAAGATTCTGCGCGCCCGAGGATGATACAGTTTACCACGATTAACGGGATATAAAGTCCCAGGGCAGAATCCACCGCCGGCAGATACGCCTTTAATAAAAGCTGCACAATCGTAACCAAAGAAGCAATCACGACAATATAACCCGGAATCCTGACCTTGTTCGGGATGATATTACGCAGGCAGGAAATCAGGGCATTGCTTGCCGCAAGCACGACTGTCGTCGTCAGCCCCATGCTTAAGCCGTTGATCGCTGATGTCGTCGTCGCCAGCGTCGGACACATGCCAAGCATCAGGACAAAGGTAGGGTTTTCTTTAATAATACCGTTGTACAAACGTTCTGTACAATTATTCATCTGCGCTCACCTCCGAACTTCCGCCATTCATACAATACTCATGGACAAATTTATTTGCTGCATTGACAGCATCCGTAACTGCAGTCGATGTAATCGTCGCGCTGGTAATTGCGTCGATCCCGGCGGACATATCCTCCGGCTTTGTATCGCTCGCTTTATAAAGCTTGTATTCCCCGTCGCCTGCATTCTTTCCCGCGAACTGGGAGGTAAAGCTGTCCTGCGTGCAGTTTGCCCCAAGTCCCGGCGTCTCGTTGGCAGCGGACAGTACGGTAAATCCCGTAATCGTCGCGCTGGTATCAAAACCGATAACCAGGCAGACATCGCCGCCGTAGCCTTTGGTGGCGTTTAACTTCACTACCCAGCCTGCTTCTGCACCGTCCTTTGTCGCCGCGCGGCAGTCCAAAATCTCCGCATTGGTATATTTTGTCTCTGCCTCGCTGACGATATCTGTCATGGAATCACTGAAATCCGCTCCTGCCATCACGGCCGCATAGGCCTCATTCGTCGCCTTCTGCTCCGCCTGTGCAATCGGATCTTTTGTCACCATATTGACAGCGCCCAGAAGAAAGCCGACGATCAACGTAATAATCACAAGGATTGCCGTATCTTTTACAATGGTATTACTTTCCATTCTTCTCGCCCTCCCTTCCAAATGGTACCGGCATGGTCACTTTCTCGATCAGCGGCACTAAAAGGTTGCAGAGAATAATCGCATAGGAAACTCCTTCCGCAGACGGACCAAAGGAACGGAAAATGCCGGTAAACAAACCAAGACAGATACCGAACACAATCTGTCCTTTCGGCGTAATCGGGCTCGTGACATAGTCCGTCGCCATAAAGAAAGCGCCGAACACAAGACCGCCGCCGCAAAGCTGCGCTGCAAGGAAAGGAAGAAGATCGCCCGTAGCGATATGTCCGCCAAACAATGCCACAAACACCAGCGTCGTCACAATATAGACGCATGGAATTACCGGACTGATTACCTTTTTATACAGCATATACACTGCGCCAATCAGCAAAGCAATCACGCTGGTTTCCCCGATGGTTCCCGCGGTAGTACCGATAAACATCTGCAGAATATCCACACCGCTCTCTGCAACGGTAACGGCTGCCTTCCCGGCTTCCGTATTCTCTACCAGTGCAAGAGGCGTTGCGCCGGAGAATCCGTCAATTCCCATAGCTCCGTTCATCAGCGCGCTTCCCTTCTGCACCGCAAAATTTGTCATACGGCCTGCAAAGGAAATCATCAAAAAACACCTTCCGGCAAGCGCCGGGTTCATAAAGTTCTGTCCCAGCCCGCCAAAGAGCTGCTTTACAATCAGAATCGCAAAGACGCCGCCGATGATCGGCAGCCATACTGGCACGGATGCCGGCAGGTTCATGGCAAGAATCATACCTGTGACAACAGCGCTGTAATCGCCGATGGTAATCTTCTTTTTCATGCCTTTTTCATAAAGATACTCCGTCAATACACAACTCGCCACACACACAAGAATCGTTATCAGGGCTCGCAGACCAAAATTGTAGACACCAAATGCTGCTGCCGGGATTAAAGCGATACAGACATCACGCATAATGCCTGCGGTCGTATCCTTGCTTCTGACATGCGGTGAGGAAGATACATTTAATAAATCGCTCACGTTTTCCTCCATTCTGCCAAAAAAACTGGCAATTTCCTATTTTATTTCTTTTGCGCTGCCTGGAATGCCTTCGCGCTGCCGACGGCATGCTTGAATGCCTGTGTCAGCTGGCGCTTGGCCGGGCAGACATACGTACAGGAACCACATTGATAACATTCCGTACCACTGACGCCGATAAAACCTTCCACATCATTCGCTTCCGCATACTCCATCATCTTCTGCGGAACCAGATTGCTTGGACAGGCCGCTACGCAGCGTCCGCAGCGGATACAGGCAGACGGCTCCATTTCCGCTACCTCGTCCTTTGTCAGGCACAAAAGCGCAGAGCTCGTTTTTCCGATTGGCACATTTAAGTCATATAATGCCATACCCATCATAGGGCCTCCGGAAATCACCTTTTCCGGCTGTACCTTAAAGCCGCCTGCCTCTTTCAGCACCTGGCTGTAGCTTGTGCCGGTACGTACATTAAAGTTCTGCGGCGTCGTGACGGCATCCCCCGTCACGGTAACGATCTTGCGGATCAGCGGAATATTTTTGCAGACCGCATTATAAATACCAATAACCGTATCTACGTTATCCACAATGCAGCCCACGTCCGCCGGAAGCTTGGATACATTGATCTTTCTTCCGGTAATCGCATAAATAAGCTGGCGCTCCGCGCCCTGCGGGTACTTTGTCTTTAATACGCAGACTTCCAGCCTGTCTTCGTTCTTCACAAGATCGGTCAGCTTTGCAATCGCTTCCGGCTTGTTGTCTTCAATCCCGATCACACCTTTTGCCTTCGGGAACAGGCTGACCATGACCTTGAGCCCTCCGACAATCTTTTCCGGCTCTTCCAGCATCAAACGGTAATCGGAAGTCAGGTAAGGCTCGCACTCTGCGCCATTGACAAGCACATAATCAATCTGATCCGGATTCTTCGGGGAAAGCTTTACCGAAGTCGGGAAGCCCGCGCCGCCAAGACCGACAATCCCGGCCTCTTCCACAGCCTTGATAATCTCTTCCTTCGACATCTTTGTGAAATCTCTGTCCTTGTCAAAGCCTTCCACGGCTTCGTACTTCCCGTCATTTTCCACAATGATACAGCTGCAGTAGGAACCGTTCGTGACAAGTCTGGGTTCAATTGCCTTCACGGTGCCTGATACAGAGCTGCTGATATTGGCAGAGATAAATCCGCCTTTTTCCGCAATCTTCTGTCCGACCAAAACCCTGTCTCCCTTTTGGACAACCGGCTTCGCCGGAGCCCCAATGTGCTGCGACAGTGGGTACACCAGATCACCTTCGGGCATGACAACCTTGATTGGCAAATCTTTGGACAAATCCTTTCCTTCAAACGGATGGATTCCTCCCTTCTGAAATGTTGCCGCCATATTCTACCCCTCTTTCTTATA
>CANREH010000093.1 GCA_947629585.1 uncultured Lachnospiraceae bacterium
AATGTTCGGAACTCAGCGTGGCAGAGGTAGAACAGCTTGCAGGGCTTCAGACCGTGTAAAACAGTAATGCAGAAAATTTCATATTGCAGCCGTACAGCAGGGAAATAACGGATGATTCCTATTTGTTTCCCTGCTTTTGTTCATACATCCAGTGGACTATGGTGCATTACGTGTCCAGTTCACAGAAATATAATATATTAGTATCGGTATCGTATAGTCCTAAAGTAAAATTAAATGAAAACCTGTCTAAAATATCTGTCCCTGCTTCATTTTGCCTGTCAATCAGCAAATAATATCCGTTTTGGATTTCCGGGACAATCGGATGTCCCTTATTGTCATTCAAAAAAGGCCCAATTTGGGTTGTCCCATCAGACAAGCCATAAACCAATGCCTGCACTGTATCATCAAGAGGAAATTCGCTCCACTCCGAAGAGATTCTGATTTCTTCCAGAATGGTATCATCGTCAAAACGATATGCAATACAGGTTGTTCCATCTCCATGAAAGCCGCCATGTGTATTGTAATTTGAAATTTCTTCCCCATTTGATATGTCAAGTCCCAATACCTTTGCAGCTTCGTTGTTCTTTGCTCCGCAGGCCGTCAGGACAGATATTAAAAGAATAAAAAATAATAACGGCGTTAAGATTTTTTTCATAAGGAAATCTCCTTTTCAACTGCAATTTGTCAGACATCTGCCTGCTCAACAGTTGACATTGTACCACTCAAATGTGAAAAAATCTTGTCCTTTAAGACGGTTACTCAAATCCGGTTAATGCTGCATACTGTATTATAATTGACATTCCGGAAAACAGTTCATGAGATTCTATGTTTCTCCTTTGACAACTCCGCAGGAAGATAGTATAATAGAACATGTGACAGCCCAATCACTGCGGGCGGTTTCAAAGATATTCTATACGGAAGAAGGTAAAAATCTTGGATAAAACAAATAAAGAATACATCCATGAAATCCTTATGGGACTGAAAAGTTTGGATTATATCAAGCCAGAAGAAATTCCGGAGCTGGATTTATATATGGATCAGCTGACTACCTTTATGGACAGCCATTTGGAATCTACACGGCGTTATTCTGATGATAAGCTGCTGACGAAAACCATGATTAATAATTACACAAAGAATAAGCTGCTGCCAGCGCCCAATAAAAAGAAATACTCCAAAGAACATATGCTTCTTTTGATTTTTATTTATTATTTTAAAAATATTTTATCCATTAGCGACATCCAGGAAATTTTCACGCCTCTGACAGAAAAGTTTTATGGAAAAGATAAAAAAACAACCCTGGAGCATATCTATGAAGGAGTTTTCAGCTTACAGAAGGAAGAGGCAAGAAGGCTGACCAAAGATGTTATTAACAAATTTAAACATTCTGAAGAAATGTTTCCGGAAATAGAAGATGAGGAAGAGCGGGAATTTTTACGGACATTTTCCTTTATCTGCATGATGAGCTTTGACGTTTATGTAAAGCGTGTCATTATCGAACGGCTGATTGACACGCAGTTAAAACAGGAAAAAGAAGACAAAAAGAGTCCGAATAAGAACCAGAATAAAAAATAACAAGGATGCCGCAGGTAATTAAGATATGCGGCATCCCATTTTTTATTTCATAGGAAATTTCTTTGGAATTTCCTATGAGGCCGCTTCCTTCGGAAACGGCTAAGATCCGGCGAGATGAAACTCGCAAAGCGTGTTTCATCTCGTTACGCCTTCATTTTCGGCTGGAATACTAAAGAGGCAAGATAGCTGAAGACAAGCGCAGCCGATACGCCGACGGCGCACGATTTAAAGCCGCCTTCAAACAGCCCGATAAAGCCGTCCTTATCCACGGCTTTTTTGATTCCCTGAAACAGCGAATTTCCAAAGCCGGATAAAGGCACGTCCGCCCCGGCGCCCGCCCATTGGGAAAATGGCTCATAAATCCCAAGTGCGCTTAAGACAACGCCTGTGCAGATCAGGATTACCATAATTCTTCCGGGAAGCAGCTTGGTCTGATCCATCAGGATCTGAATCAGCAGGCAGATGATGCCCCCAATAATAAATGCTTTGATATAATCCATAGATACCTGTCCTTTCTCAAAAATTTCCTTAACCTTCTGTTTCCAGAATGACCGCATGGGCAATGCCCGGCACGGAGTCCCCCTCGTTAAAGCTGACCGGAGAGAGGAGAGCGCCTGTCGGGACGAACAGCACACGGTTCCATTCTTTCTGATACATTTTTTCCAGAATATAGCCGGTAAGCGTAATGGCGGAACAGCCGCAGCCGCTTCCCCCGCTGTGCGTATCCTGGGTTTCATCGTTAAAAATCTCAATGCCGCAGTCCATATGCTGTTCCGAAATATCATATCCTTTTTCTTTCAGGATATCGAATAAAATATTCTGGCCGATATAACCCAGATCCCCGGTAATAATTTTATCATAATAAGACGGGCTCCGGTCAAAATCACGGAGATTGCGGTAAATGACATCCGCGGCCGCAGGCGCCATGCAGGCGCCCATGTTCATAGAATCCTTCACGCCAAAATCCACGATCTTTCCTGTGGTTACTCCTTTGATAAGGACACTGCCTTCGGAATTGTCCGGCTTTTTCCCAATGACGACAGCGCCGCTGCCTGTCACGGTCCACGTTGCCGCAAGAGGGCGCTGGTTCCCGTACTGCAGCGGAAAGCGGAACTGTTTTTCTGCTCCGCAGAAATGGCTGGAGGTTAAGGCAAGCACGCGGTTTGCAAACCCTCCGTCTACCAGCATGGATGCCAATGACATGGCTTCCCCCATTGTGGAGCAGGCGCCGTAAATGCCGAACATGGGAATTTTCAGTTCCATAATTCCAAAAGATGTCGCAATGAGCTGCCCCAAAAGATCGCCTGCAACAAGATAGCGGATATCCTGCGGCTTGCAGTCCGCGTTTTTCAAAGCCAGCTCCGCCGCCTTCCTCTGCATATTGCTTTCCGCCTCTTCCCACGTATCCGCGCCAAAATAAGGATCTTCTTCAATATAATCAAAGAAACTTCCTAACGGGCCGTTTCCTTCTTTCTGCCCGGCAACGCTTGATCTCCCGAGGATGCAGGGAGGGTTCTGGAATATGACGCTTTGGCGTCCCGCCATTTTACTCTGTTCTGACATAATGACCTCCTTTTTCCTATACATAAAGGGTATAAATCCAATAGATAAAACCTACAATCCAGGAAGAAAAAATACCGTATAAAATTACCGGCCCGGCAATGGTAAAGATTTTACAGCCAATGCCAAAAACCTGTCCTTCCTGCTGGAACTCAATCGCTGTGGCGGCAACGGAATTGGCAAACCCGGTAATGGGAACTACCGTTCCTGCGCCTCCCGCCTTCGCCAGCTTCGGATAGAGATTTAAGCCCGTGAAAATCACGCTTAAGGCAACCAGCGTAATGATCTGGTAAAGAATGGCATCTTCCTTTCCCGCCCCCAGATAGCGGTATAGGTTAATCAAAGCCTGCCCCAGCGTGCAGATGGCTCCTCCAATTACGAAAGCCCAGAAAAGATTGACAAACCAACTGTGCTTTGGCGTAACATTATCCACATAGTTATTATACTTCTCGTTTCTTTTTTTAGGATCTTCCTCTGAAAGAATTTCCTGCATTGTTACTTTTTCAGCCATAACGTTCCCTTTCTTTCATACATTATTTTTTTCACTCTTTTCCTGGATAGTATTTTTCTTTTTCTGGATTTTATTCCTGTGATTTCCTGAAAATTTCAAAATCTATCTGTTCAAATGGGAAAAAATATACTATAATAATTCTGATCATTTTTGAAATAAGCTTATGATAGAAAGGATGTTCGCATATATGAATTTTAGCAGAATCGATGATGAAACCATACGCTGTCTCCTTACTTCGGAAGATTTAGAGGAAAACGGGCTAAAATTAGAAGATTTTTTTCATAACAGCGAGCACGCGCGTGAATTTCTGCAGACAGTGGTAGAGCGTGCAAAAGAGGAGGTTGGCTATGAGTTCGCCGGAGGCGCACTTGCGATGCAGGTATCGCCCATGCCTGAAAACGGGCTGTCCATCACTTTTTCAGAAAAAGCAGATTCTTTTTGGAAGGGGCTGACGGAGCATCTGAAAGATATCTTTCTGTCAAAGGATAAATCCGAAGTCACGGATTTTATGGAGCAGACTTCCCATATCCAGGAAACAGACAGTTCTAAGATTATTGAAAACTTGCTGCGCGGTTTTGTGGAAAACAGGCTTGAAAAGATGTCGGAAGAAGCGAAGCTGCCCAAAAAGGAGCAAAAAAAGGAACCAATGTCAGAATTCCTTTTATACCGTTTTTCCAGTCTGGAATATATCGAGAATTTCTGCAAAGAAGTGCCGTCAGGACACTCTATGAAGAGTAAAGTATATTATCTGCCGGAAAAAGGCATCTGGTTCCTGGCTGTCTGGCGCGGGCAGACGCCGGAAGATATTTTCCGGGGCTTCTGCGCACGGGCATTGGAATACGGTTCCCTTGTTTCTGACAACGGCAGCCAGATGGCATACATTAAGGAGCATGGCGACTGTATCCTTGAAAAAGACGCCATCCATATTTTAAAAACATTATAAAACAGGAGAGTAAGAATACTATGATAAAAAAATATACGAAAGTGATGGAAGGGCATTCTGTGTCAATTAGCTGTGAGGAAACTGCAGAACACTATGCGCAGCTATTATTTACTGTCCTGGAACAGCAGAATAAACTGACACCGTTATTTTTTGATGAGAAAACCTGCACCGTCCGTATCGGCTGGTGTTATTATTTTATCGACAGGCCAAACGGCGGGGAAGAATATACGGTCAGTTGTCCCGATTTTTCCAAAGATCCGCTCAAAGACAGGACAGAGAACCTGACGACGGCGCTTCTCGTGCAGGATATGATGGTCGATGTGCTCGGACATACAAAAACAGAAAACTCAGAGGAAATCCTGTTTGCGGATACGGTAACGGTTTCCCAGGCTGTCATGCCGGGGCGCGACATCTGCCTCCAGAGGATGAGCACTGCGAGGGAGAGGGACAGCGGATGGACCATTGTGGTGGAAAACCCGACAGAAGAAGATAAGGCAAAGCCGATGGTTAATGTTCTTGCCTGCCATCTTCTCAAGCTCAACCCGTCCCTGATGGGCGTCCTTGCACTCCCTGCAGGCGCAAAGGTCACGACCAGCGATGGGCAGAAAGAACTCCACATCAGTTTAAAAGATGTGGGAAATTAAGGAGGATACGATCTTGTCAGCAGCAATTGTAACCGACAGCAACAGCGGCATTACGCAGAAACAGGCAGAAGAGCTTGGTATTTTTGTCCTTCCCATGCCGTTTGAAATCGAAGGAACCACTTATTTTGAAGATATTACGCTGTCACAGGAAGAATTTTATCAGAAGTTAAAGGAAGACGTCAACATTTCCACGTCCCAGCCGTCAGTAGAGGATATAAGAAAATTATGGGATAAAATTTTAAATGATTATGACCAGATTGTCCATATCCCGATGTCCAGCGGATTAAGCGGCTCTTACGGGACTTCTATGGTACTTGCAAACGATTACGATCACCGTGTATTCCCGATCAATAACCAGCGGATTTCCGTCACACAGCGGCAGTCTGTCCTGGACGCCCTTGCGCTTGCAAAGCAGGGAAAGAATGCGGAAGAAATTAAGGAATATTTAGAAAATGACAAATTCCATTCCAGCATCTATATCATGTTAGATACCCTCCGTTATTTAAAAAAAGGCGGGAGGATCACGCCGGCCGCAGCCGCTCTTGGAACGCTGCTCCGTCTGAAGCCCGTTCTGCAGATTCAGGGAGAACGCCTGGACGCCTTCGCTAAGGCAAGAACCACGAAGCAGGCAAAACAGATCATGATCGATGCCATCAAAAAAGATTTAGAAACTCGTTTCCGGGAATTTCCGGCAATGAAGCTCCAGATTGCCCATACGGAAAATGAAGAAGCTGCGCAGGCGTTAAAGCAGGAATTGACTGAGGCTTTCCCGTCCGCCGGGGATATTTATATTGACAGGCTTTCTTTAAGCGTGTCCTGCCATATCGGGCCGGGCGCGCTGGCAATCGCGTGCTGCAATTCCATAGTATGATACCAGGGTCAAAAGGTCATGTGACGTGGCTTTTTGGCCTGAAACACAAAAAACAGAGTAACAAAATGTACAATAAGCAGTTATTTTACAGGAAAAACGGCAGAAGAGAAGCAGCTTCTTATATCGAGCTCTCTTTGACAAAATCCAATTTTTCAAAGAGAGTAGTTAAGAGAGTAGTTAAGAGAGTAGTCAAGAGAATATTTGATTTTCAAAAAAACAGTCAACCCTCTTTTATCAGAACCTGTTTGCCCTCAAAGGCGAAGGCATAACTCTTAATTTTTTCCGGGCTGAATCCCCTGCCAAGCAATTCCTGTTCATACTTTTTCTCTTTAATCTGCCTAAGCCCCGTATCTGCCGATTCTTCCAGCGTTTTTTCTTTCTTTGGATTGAAAACTTTAAATTCCAAAATATATGCCGTGCCTTTATGGACAGGCTCCATCATGACATCATACCTGCCAAAGCCGCTTTCCCGGTTCGATCGGATATGATATCTGCCTTCCAGCTCCGCAATTAACCCTAATACCAGCCCGTGATAAAAACGTTCCGGCTCAGTTTTACCCGCGCTTTTGCCGCCATCAAAGGAACTGCTGATCTGCACCAGAATACGATTTAAATATTCCTCCATTGCCTCAGCGTCACAGGCAAGCAAAGCGGTAAGGAATTCCCCATAGTGTTCCGATCCCTGAAACCATCCTTTAATGGTCTTTTTCAGCATCCTCCTGACTTCCTGATTTGTCAGGGACAGAGTATAGATTTCCTCCGATAAATCTGCCGACTCCACCTTCAGATACCCGCTTGCCAGCATCAGGCTCCAAACGGCATCCACATTGTTATCCAACTGATTAAACACAATCTGTTCATCTAAAATAGTAGTAATGACACCGCCCTGCAGAAGAATTTCCAGTTTTTTCTTTCTGTCTTTATCCGCAGTCTGCAAAAGCCTGCTGATTAAGCCGTTGGAACTGGTATTTGCCCAGTAAAGCCGGAATTCCTTCTGATCTAAGAAGTTAATAATAGACCACGGATTGTATACATCCCTCAGACTGCCGAAAGTAAAGCCATCATACCACTGCTTCACGGCTTCCTTCTGATCCCCAAGTCCCCTCTCGTCTAAGGCATGAAAGACCTCTTCCTCTGTAAACCCAAAGCTGTCCTCGTACTTTTTAGTAGTAGCGGTCACCACCACAAGATTATTCAGGTCAGAGAAAATGGATTCCTTAGAAACCCTGGTAATCCCGGTTAACAGCGCCCTTTCCAAATATGGATTCGTTTTGAAAGAGGAATTAAACAGCCCCCGGATAAAGGCAGCCATTTCATCCCAATATCCGCTCAGGTACGCCTCCTGCATCGGCGTGTCATATTCATCCAGAAGAATGACTGGCTTTTTCCCATAAAAACGATACAAGTAATCGGATAATGTCCGGAGAGATTCTGGATATGCCTCCGGATATGCCTCTCCATCCCGCATTTCCTGAAAACATGTTTTCTCTGCCTCATTCAGCAAACCAGATTTCAGTAAATCATTATTTTTACGGTAGACTTCACCAATGATGCTCTGAATCCTCTTATAAAAACTATGAAAATTATTTTCTTTCACAGAAGCAAAGCTTAAGGAAATCACAGGATACGTCCCCTGTAATTCTCTATATCCATCCTCCTTAAAAATACCAAGTTTTTCAAACAGCCACGCTTTTTCTTTACACTCGATAGAGAAAAATTTCTCCACCATGCTCATTAACAGCGTTTTCCCAAACCTGCGGGGACGGGTAATCAGCGTGACGTCATCTTCGCTTTCCCACCATTCCTTAATAAAATGCGTCTTATCGATATAAAAATTATTACGGCTGACCAATTTTTCAAAATCCTGATTTCCAATAGAAATTACTCTGGTATCCAATACAGCACCTCCGCAAATCCCGAAACTCACAGCTTTTATTCCACTATCTTTCAGTTATTTTTAAAATATTCATCCAATACTTTTTTTGCCGCCGGAACTGCATAGGTCCCGCCGCTCCCGGCTTCTTCCAGAATGACGCTGACAGCAATTTCCGGGTTGTCCGCCGGAGCGAAGCCCACAAACCAGGCGTGGGTTTTCCCGGAGGAATCAAATTCCGCCGATCCGGTTTTCCCGGCAGCCTGATAATCCGTTCCTTTTAAGGAAGATGCCGTACCGGATTCCACAACCGCCTTCATATAATCGGTCAACTGCAGTGCCTCTTTTTTTGTCATCAGGGTGGCATATTCCGAAGGGACGGTTTTGGAGATGGTCTCCCCATAGGCATTTTCCCGGCGGTCGACAAAATAAGGTTTCATCAGAATCCCACCGTTGGCGATAGCCGCGGTAATCATGGCGTTGTGCATGGGGGTAATCCCTGTTTTTCCCTGTCCAATGGCAGTCTGCGGCAGTTCTTCCTCCTTAGAGGCTTTATCCAGGACAAAGCTGCTCTGGCTGCAGGAAAAAGGGAGCAAAAGCTCCGTGTTAAACAAAAAAGAATCGCACAGCTCCCGGAATTTTCCCTTGTCCAACGTCATTCCGATATTGGCAAACGACGTATTACATGACTTTAAAAAAGAAGTCTTTAAATCTACTAAACCATGCGAAGAATCTCCATAGCATTTGATTTTTACCTCTCCGAAAACGTCATTTCCGGTGCAGTCATACTGGTATTTTTTATAATTTTTATGCTCGCGCATATATTCCAGCGCTGTCAGAATTTTAAAAGTAGATCCCGGCGGATATACCCCCTGCGTCGCCCTGTTTAACAGCCGCGCTTCTCCCTGTTCGTCCGCAGTAAGCAGATCCCAGGTTTCCGCATCCAGCCCATCAGGGTCATAGTCCGGCTTAGAAACCATCGCAAGGATTTTCCCGGTATCCGGCTCCATAGCAACGACAGCGCCCCGATAGCTTCCCAGCGCTTCCGCCGCCGCTTTCTGCAGGCGCGTATCCAGTGTAGTGAAAATATTGTCCCCGGGATTTTTCTTCCCCTGCAGTTCATTTGCAATCTTCACCACAGGATTGATGTTAGAACGCAGCATATTAAAATTTTCCGAAAGCTCCAGCCCGGTTTTCCCGTGGGTATACCGCCCCAGGACATGGACAAATAAAGAGCCGAACGGATATTCCCGTTTGGAAGTTCCCATCTCGTCGGAAACCGTCCTTGCAAGCACTTCCCCGTCAGAAGAATAAATGCTTCCCCGCAGAATTTTATTTTCCAGAAGCTCCGAACGTTTATTATAGGTGCTGTTAATCACCAGGCTGCTCCTTACCGTCAGGTAATATCCGAAATAGACGGCGAGGGATAACAAAAGGATCGTCATTAAATACGTCAAGACGACGATTTCCCGGTTCCCGCTGTTCTTTTTTTGCGGAACCGACGCTTTATTTTCTCCCTTTTGGCTTAGATTTTTCTTCAACGGCATCCACTCCAATCTGATCAAGGACATACATTCCCTGGATAATGTTAAATAAAATAATCGTGCTGACTACCGAGCTTCCCCCATAGCTTAACAGCGGGAGCGTAACCCCGGTCGATGGGATGAATTTAATCACTCCCCCGATATTTAAAAAAATCTGGGCAAAAAACTGGACGCTTAATCCAAATGCCGTCAGTTTATAAAAGCTTTTTTTCATTTTCAAAGAAATATTGATGAACATGATGAAAGCACTGATATAAATAAAAATCAGGCAGACTGCAAAAAATCCGCCAAGCTCCTCCGCAATCACGGAAAAAATAAAATCGCTTTCCCGGACGGGAATACTGCCTGGAAGACCTCCTGACAGCCCCATGCCAAACCATCCTCCGGTTCCAATGGCAAACAAAGACTGCGCAATCTGGTACCCCTGGTTATCAATATAGGCAAAGGGATCGCGCCATGCCAGCACCCGCACCCTGACATGGGAGAATAACCGATAGGCGACACAGGAGGCGATACAGCCCATTCCCAGAGATAACCCGAAATAGGCAAATTTTCCGGTCGCTATATAAAGCATACAGATATACATCACAAAATAAATCAGCGCGCTTCCCAAATCTTTGGAAAGAACCAAAACCAGGACCGGAACCGCTGCAAAGATGCTGATTTTAATAATGTCTTTAAAGCGTTCCGCCCTGGAAAGCAACGCGGCGGCTCCAAAGGCATAGAGAATCTTGACAAATTCCGAAGGCTGGATGGAAAAGAAATTTCCCACGGAAATCCAGTTTTTTGCCCCGTATTTCTCATCGCCGAAAACAGCGACGAAAACCAACAGCCCGATTCCCAGAAAGCAATACAGCCAGCCCAGGTTTTCCAGCTGATGGAAATGCTCGATAAAAAACGGAATCACCAGGCTGATAATCAGCGCAGACGCCGCAAAACAGAACTGCTTAAACGCCAGGGAAACCGACAGCCTTGCCAGCATGACAAAGCTTATCATTAATAACATCAGCATATGGTTTAAAATGAGCCTTGACAGATTTCTGTAAACAAATTGGTAGGAAATAATTGTAACAATAAATAAAATTACTTCACCAAGATACAGAAAAATAAGCATGAAATCCTTTTGCTGGAGGAACAGGATAAAATAACCGATAAAATGTATGGTGATAATAAAAGCCCTCTGTTTTAAAAAGCCCCTGTTCTGTTTCTTTTTATTTTTATATCCAAATATCAGGAAGCCATACAGCGTATATAAAAGGATATTAATAATCAGTATATATTTGGATATTTCTACCAGTAAATTCAGCATACCTGACTTATTTCCTGTTTCCTTTCTTAAAAATTTTCCAGGGAAGAAAGAACTCTGTTCACTTCCTGCTTCGTTTCATCCGTAAAGGAATATCTCCATACGGCAAACGAAAGTTTGGAAAGCCTGTCTTTTTCTGCCGGGCAATGATAAATCTCACTGTAAAGGATATTATAGCAGAATCTGCAATAGTTCCTGGCATAGAATTTCTCCTTCCATTGATCCGAAAGGATCGTCTGCACCGGCTTTCCAATGCAGTCTTTCTGCCTTCCATAGCCTGCAAGGCACTGTGCAGATACCATAAGCGGCAGCCGCCCATAGACCAAAATCTCCTCTCCTTTCAATGGAAGCTTCGCCCATTCCCTCCAGTCCTGTTCTATGGAGGCGGTAACGCGGCGGCACCCAAACTGTTTCCATACCCGGACGGCCTGGCTGTTCATGCTGTACATCGTGCTGTCGGCAACCAGCTCCGGAAAATCCGCCTGCCCGCCCCATTCCCGGATAACGTAAGCCAACTGTTCCAAATCATGGAGAAGGACAGCGTCACAGAGCTTCCTCTCCAGCAAAGCCGACAAAAGCTCCCGTACCTTTTCCCTGTCTGCGGAACGTAAAATCTGCGGGAAAGAAAGGCCGCAGCGTTTCCCCTTCTTTTTCGTCTCTTCCGCAAGGGAAAGCAGCTCTTGGTTTTCTAACAGCTCCATTCTTGCATAAATAACAGAAACCCTGTCAAAAGAAAGCGTCTCCCTCCACTGCTCTGTGGTAAGAAGCTCCACGGCAATTTCCGGAAAGCCCTGTTCCTGGGAATCCGGGCATACCCCGTCCGTCAAAGCCGCTTGAAATCCTGCGCCATCAGACCAATCTTTTTCTGGCTTTTCCTTCCATGTCCGGTAAAATTTTTTTAAATATTCCCGTTTCCAGCTTTCCAACCCCTGCCTGCGGAGCTCATTGATTTCCCTGACAGGGAGGAAAATATCCGGGGAAAGACGAAGCTCTAATTTTTCCCATGCAAAATCGGTATTTCCAAGCCTGGAAAGCTGGCGGTACACGGATGTTTCCGTGATCGGCTGCTTCTGCGCCTTTTCACAGACATTTCCATACACCGTTACAGAAACCCCGGATTCTTCCGTATCTTCAAGAGTCAAAGAAATTGGTTTCCCTGTTTCCGCAAAAAAACATCCCCGCAGCCGCTTTTTCGGCTCCGGTTTTATCAGGGTTTCCTCAATCTCGGAAAGCAGGCGCTGATTTCTTGTACGGTAAACTGCCATACCTTTTTCTATCCTGATTCCCGGCAGGTAATGGACGCTGCTTTTTTCTCCCGGCTTCTGATCCGTCCCGGAGGTATATTCATAAACCTGTCTGCCGTCATGCCGGATTTCCAGAACATCCCCATGAAAAATTTCCTGTTTCCAGCGTATTTCCACGTCCCGTTTCCCGACAGCCTCTACTGTCCCGGCAAAAAGCCCTTCATGTCCCGGGCGCTTTACCGCCATCATATCCCGTCCGTTCTTATTGATAAAATATCCTTTGGTAAAACCGCCCCGGTTATAAATATCT
This sequence comes from uncultured Lachnospiraceae bacterium, assembly GCA_947629585.1. Classification (GTDB taxonomy): domain Bacteria; phylum Bacillota; class Clostridia; order Lachnospirales; family Lachnospiraceae; genus MGBC100174. The sequence continues at coordinate 12,379 of CANREH010000093.1, forward strand.
TTCATGCCCCGCAGATCGTCTTCAAGCTCCTGCGGATGTTTTCTTAAATAAGCTTCGTATTCTTTTCTTCCATATTTTGTAAAACGGACAGCGTATTTTTTATACACATAGGAAAGAAAAGCGGTATATGCCGGTTTTTTCATGCGCCCTTCGATTTTAAAAGAATCGATTCCCGCCTCAATTAAATCAGGAATTAGTTCCAATGCGCAGAGATCCTTTGGGCTTAACGCATAGCAGGATGCCCCTGTTTCTACATCGGTGTATAATTTTCTGCATGGCTGCGCGCACTGTCCCCGGTTTCCGCTTCTTCCGCCGATCCGGCTGCTTAAAAAACATCGGCCGGAATAACAGACGCAGAGCGCTCCATGTACAAAAACCTCCAATTCCAGATTAGTTTCTTTCCGAAGCAGTCTGATTTCTTCTAAGGATAATTCCCTTGCCGGAACCAGACGGGTAACCGAAAATTTTCTGTACGGCTCCTGCTCTAAAAGACTGGCTCCCATTCCTCCTGTCAGCGTCATCTGCGTGCTTAAATGAATGGGCAGGCGCGGGAAATATTCTGATACTGTTTTTAATACGCCCATGTCCTGCACAATTACGGCGTCAAGCCCATGCAGGTAATACGGCAGCAGATAGTCTGGAAGTTGTTTTAACTCTTCTTCTTTTAACAGAGTATTGACTGCCAAATAAACTTTTCTTCCATGTAAATGTGCATAATCCAGCGCTTCCAATAACTGCTCTTTAGAAAAATTCTGTGCGGACGCCCTTGCGGAAAACAATGTCCCGCCAAGATAAACGGCGTCCGCGCCTGCATGGACGGCCGCAAGGAAGCTTTCAAAATTTCCTGCCGGAGCCAGGATTTCAACCGACGGTTCCATACCATACCCTCCCGCTTTTTATCGTTGTGAACTATGTAACAAAACTTCCATGCCGGGCATACCCGGCACTACCATGAATAAAAGCCCACAGGGGAGCTTCGTGCTTTCGCACTCTCGC
>CANREH010000094.1 GCA_947629585.1 uncultured Lachnospiraceae bacterium
TGAATCAAAATACGGATGTCCGAAATCTATGGTAATCTTCATACTTTTTCTCTCCATAACCCCATGATTTTTCGTTTCGAAAAACAGAAATTATTCTATTTCCTACTACGGTAAAAGTTAGTACAAATCATACACCAAAGTCCTGGAATTACTGCATATCCTGCATTCACCTGTCCGTGATTGATAATGACATATGCAGCACCAATAAATGTTAATATCAAGAAAATAATTCCTAAAATCAATGCCGCTCTTTTCATGGATGGCCTCCTCAAATAGGAATTTGTACTTATTTCTTTTTCAATTCTGCTATGGCAGCATAATGTAGAATATCAAATTCATCAGGTGCAATTTCAGATAATAATTTCGTATGCTCTTGCTCCCAAGCGTTGATTTCATCTTCTGATAGAGAAGCTCCGATTCCCCGACAGGCTTTCATCCTGCCATTCCAGCTTTTTCGTGTAAAATATACATTTATAGGGTATTCTTCATGATAAACAAGTTCAAATCGTTCCTTATAACATTCGGGGATAACTATCGGATGAATTTTCTCTCCCGCACCGCTCCAATCAGGACTATATTTTAACACAAGCATCTCACTTGCATTTGCAATTCTATCTTCAAAAGGCAGCCATGCCATGTATAACACCAGAATTCGTCCATTAGGTTTCAGCATACGGTAAATCTTTGGCATAATCTGCTCATGATCAAAATACCAAAAACATTGACAGGCAGTAATGACATCAAACGAATTGTCAGGGAATTGTAAATCTTCTGCTGACACTGTGTAATAATCAATATTCATACCTTTAGAGAGAATGACAGCCTGTTCAATCTGTTTCTCAGAAATATCCGTTCCAATCCATTTCGCACCATACTGATACATATTTCTCGGCAGCACACCTGTCCCTGTACCAATATCAAGAACGGTCTGACCATCAACGCAGAGCTTACGTTCTATTATTTTGTTGTAAAATTCCTGTGGATAAATATCACGAAATTTAGCATAATCATGCGATGTTTTACCCCAATCAAACGCTTTTCCACCGTCTATATTTTTGTTTACAATGTTCATGGTTATCTCCTGCAAAGTCCGTTTTTCATTCTGATCCACTTCCCGATAAAAGTGAATTTATGTTATTCACTTTTCTTAAATTCGTCCATTTCCATGCTGACAAATCTTGAAATCATTTCTCTATACAATACTTCGACCATATCCGAATCTGCACCATATTCTGCCGCTTTTTCTCTAACCTTTTGAATAACCGCTTCTTTTCATTTGCTTAACTGCCCAACGCTGATATTATATCATGTCATCGGCCTTTAGGCTGATGATAAGCGATACGTTTCCTTATTATACCACAGCCGCACACACAATTCCATTAAATTTTGCTTCATCTCCTGCCTCATTCTAACAGTTCAGCCAGCTCGATTTGGCTGCTTTGCAGCCCGTTCCCTCTGCCATCTGAACTGCTGTAATCAATTTTTGATTGACACTTTGTCCGCTGCTATATATAATAACTATTAACAGGAAATGAATTTAAAATAAAAGGAAGCGTATGGAATGTCATTTCACACAAGACTGCGTGAGCTGCGCCAACAGCATAAGCTGACCCAGGGAGAGTTAGCGGAAGTACTGAATTTAAAACCAACTGCAATTTCTAATTATGAATCCAAGCGGAATGAGCCGTCCTTTGACAAGCTGATTGCTCTTTCCGAATATTTTGACGTGTCGTGCGATTATCTCCTGGGCGTCAGCGATACTTATCTCCCTGTCAGCGGGGAAGTGCTGGATAAGGATATTGTAGAATTTTTTAATTTATATCAAATGCTCTCCGACGAGCTGAAAAAAGAATTAAGAGAATACGGGAAATATCTTCTATACAAACAGAAAATTAATAATGAAAGCAAAAATTGACAGAAATAAACAGAAAAAAAGACGGGAAGCCAGGACTCCCGCCCTTTTTCTGTTTCACGGAACTTTCCATGAACTGTCCGGATCATGCTTGCGGAAACTTTATCTCCCGCAGCAGAATTTATATTTCTTGCCGGAACCGCAAGGACATGGATCGTTTCTTCCTATCTTTTTCCCCTTTACAATCGTGCCGGACTTCTTCTGATCCTTATACAGCTCTTTTCTGCGCTCCGGGGTCAGAAGCTTGTCCCACTGAGGAAGGGTATACAGCCACTCCGCCTTCGCCTCTACCATGTTGTAGTAAAGCTTTTCCACATCATAATCCAGATTGACCTCGGTATTCTCGTCCATAGTATCAATCGGATTCGGGTTTTTCAGGCTGTCATTGATGCCGTCCAGGAAACCTACAAAATAAGTAAGCTCCATATTATACCGCTTCGCAAGATCGGCAACTGTCCCGCTGATCTTCCCGTCCGGATTGGAAAGAAGCTGCACATACAACTCCTTCTCCAAAACAAAATAATGCTCCCATACCTTTTCTACATTCTTTTGCTGCGCCGGGTCCTGATTATATGCATACTCTCTCCACTCTGTCAGTAAACTCATTGTTATCTACACCTTTCTCCATAAAATTATGTTAGGAATATTCTAATTATAACACAGCCTTTTTCGCGGATCAAGCAGAAAAGGCTGAACTGTTACTACTCTTTTACCGTCTTCACCGTCTTCTTTTTCCCCGAAAACTTTGTCTTTAATACAAACCACAAAACACCCGTAATGCAGATGGAGGAATATCCACCGCAGACAATGCCTGCCATCAGAGGGATTGCAAAGGCACGGATATCCTCTACGCCCATAACCGCAAGCATAAATACCATAATGAACGTAGTCAGGGAAGTATTGATGCTACGGCTTAAGGTGGAGCTGATACTGGAATTGACTACCTCTGTCAACGCTTCTATGCTGCGCTTGCCATGAAGCGTCTCGCGGATACGGTCAAAAATGACAATCGTTGCATTGATGGAATAACCGACAATCGTCAGCATGCAGGCAATAAACGTATTTCCGACGGAAATCCTTGCAGCCGCATAAACCAGCAGCACACAGATTACGTCATGCAGCAGCGCCAGCACCGCACTTGCGCCAAAATTGAAATCCTTAAAGCGAATCCAAATGTAAATCAGCATACAGATGGTCGCAATGATAACGGAAACAACCGCGTCGCTCTTCATCTCTCCGCTGACAGAAGCGCTGATATTCTGAATGGCAATCTGTTCTTCCGGAATCGAATAAGCATCCTCAAAGGCTGTCGTCACCGATTCCCTCATGCTAAGATCCAGCTCTTCCGTTTTCAGGGTAATCGCATTTTCATCTGCAATCAGCGCAGCTTCCGGTGTATCCCCTGTCGTCTCTTTCATTAAATTAATAATGTTATTCTGTTCCTCAGAAACCGAAGTATCTGCATTTAACGTAACTTTTGTGGATGTACCGCCCTTAAAGTCCAGGCCATAATTTAAAATCGTGCCTATCGACGCGCGGTTGACTATCAGCGCGGCAATACATGCTGCAATCATAATGCCGGAAATGGTAAAGAACTTTGCTTTATTCCCGACAAAATTCATCACCTTTACCTTCTTCTGCACGCCAAACATGCCGACCTTGTTAAGCCCCAGCGTGTACAATGCGTTCAGGATCGTCCTTGTCACAAACAGCGCCGTGAACATGGACAGGATAATGCCGATAAACAGTGTCTGTGCAAATCCCTTGACTGTGCCGGAGCCTTTCACCCAAAGCACGATAGCCGCAATCAATGTAGTGACATTACCGTCAATAATCGCGGAAAGCGCTTTATCAAATCCAATCTTCATTGCCGACTGGATGCTCTTCTCGTCTGCCAGCTCCTCGCGGATACGCTGGAAAATAATGACATTGGCATCCACCGCCATACCAATCGAAAGAATAATACCCGCAATACCCGGAAGCGTCAGCGTCACATCCAGTACATTGAGCGCCACCAGCACCAGCACGACATATAAGGTCAGGGCAATGCTTGCGGCAAGCCCCGGAATACGGTAATATGCGCACATAAAAATTATCACCAGGATAAAACCAATCAGGCCCGCAATCAGGCTTGTCCTTAAGGCTTCTTCCCCCAGCTTTGCTCCAACGGTATTGGACTGAACCTCGTGCAGCTCCAACGGAAGTGCGCCGATACGGATCGTGGAAGCCAGCTCCTCCGCTTCCTCATAAGTATCCTGCCCGCTGATCTGCGCCTCTCCGGTCGTAATCGCCTCGTTGACTACCGGGGCGGAAATCACTTCGCCGTCGTATACAATGGAAATCTGCTGCCCTACAAATTTTTCCGTAGCCTTTGCAAATTTCTTGCGCCCCTTGCTGTTTAATTCCAACTGAACGACATATTCATTCAGCCCTGTGGTCTGAGACTGGATTGCCCCTGCCTGCGCATTGGAAATATGGCTTCCGTCGATAACAACCTTCCCATTCGGGTCGATAAACTCAATTGCGCCTGCCTTTCCCAGCGCCTCTAAAATCTCATTGGCATTGGTAACACCCGGAATATCCACCGTAATGCGGTTGCTTCCCTCCTGGCGTACCTCGGACTCTGTACTATAATTCTCCACACGTTTCTGGAGCTTATAGATGGTATCGTTCATTTCCGTCGCAGACGGATTGGCTTTATCCGCCTCATAAGTAATGCTGACGCCGCCCGCAAGGTCAAGGCCAAGCTTAATATTGGCAGCCGCTCCCTTTCCATACTTAAACTCAATCGCCGAGCTTGTCACGGTCTTCCCCGTTTCCGGATCGGTACTCTTTTTGACAACGCTTGCATTATGCCCGTTCACTCCTCGCCATGCCACAAAGGCAAGCACAAGAATGGCGGCGACAACAAGAATCAGGCTTACAATACTTTTATTTTTACTGTTATTTTTCATGTTTCGTATTACGCCTCTGGCTTCTCCTTTTCTTCATAAATTTATTTTTCATTTTCCGCAGCTTTCATCATAATGGCGCACTCAATTCGTTTTCTCTGCAGTTCGCAGCCGATATCATAGGCATCCTGAATCTTCCCATGAAAATTATAAGAATTGGCAGCGCAGCCGCCGCTGCAGTAATATCTTGCAAAACATTCCCTGCATTTCGGCTTTGCATAGACATTGCAGGTTTTGAACTCATCCTGAAGTTCTGTATTTATAATCCCGTCATTCACATTTCCAAGCAGAAATTCCGGCTTCCCGACAAACTGGTGGCACGGATACAAGTCTCCCCACGGCGTAACCGCCAGATATTCCGTGCCGGAACCGCAGCCGGACAAACGCTTCGCAACGCAGGGACCGCCGCTTAAATCAATCATAAAGTGGAAAAACTCAAACCCGTTTCCTTCTTTTTTCCGTTTTAGCATTTCCTTTGCAAGCTTATCATATTCATCACAAAGGACCGGGACATCTTCTTCCCGGATGGCATACGGCTCTTCCGGAGACGCCACCACCGGCTCCATAGAAATCAGCCGAAACCCCTCGTCCGCCAGGCTTAAGACATCTTTGGAAAAATCCAGGTTCTTCCTCGTAAATGTGCCGCGCACATAATACTTTTCCTGGTTTCTGCTGTCCGCAAACGCTTTAAATTTGGGAAGAATCAAATCATAACTGCCCTTCCCGTTCCTCGCCGGACGCATATCGTCATGGATTTCCTTCCTTCCGTCAATGCTCAATACGACATTGCCCATTTCCTTATTGCAAAATTCCATAATCTCATCATTGAGCAGAACGCCGTTTGTCGTTAAGGTAAAACGGAAATTCTTATTATGAAGCTTTTCCTGTTCTCTTCCATAAAGGACAAGCCGCTTTACTACATCAAAATTCATCAAAGGCTCACCGCCGAAAAAATCCACTTCCAGATTCCTGCGGCTTCCCGAATTGGCAATCAGGAAATCCAGCGCCTTTTTCCCAACCTCCAAGCTCATCAAAGCCCTGTCTCCCTGATATTCTCCCTGCCCTGCAAAACAATAGCGGCAGGCTAAATTACAGTCATGGGAAATATGCAGGCACAGCGCCTTTACCACGGTTTTCCTTTTCTTAAAATCCATAAGGTACTGCTCATAGATATCTTCCGTAAACAGTGTCTTTTCCTCTTTCAGCTGCTCAACTTCATCCAACACTTCCTGTACAGATTCTGCCGTAACAGGCTCCTCTGATTCTGCATATCTGGAAAGCATCTTGGCGATAATGGCATCTTTTTCTTCCTTTTCATACAGTGCAATCACATCATAGGCAAGATCATCCACGACATGGACGCTCCCGCTGTTGACATCCAGCACAATATTATAACCATTATTTTTATACTGATGTACCATTCTACTCCTTTCCGTACATAGATAGAAAGTTTAAACAAAGCAGAAATTCCCTGTTTTGCTTAAACTTTCCACTATCCGCTGTTACTGTTTATTCTTTTCGCAGCTCTGGTTTCCTACCGTACAGGAAGTCTTGCACGCGGACTGGCAGGATGTCTGACATTCACCGCAGCCGCCTTTTTTCATAGATTCCTCCAGATTCCTCGTTGTCAATGACTGGATATGTTTCATTTCCAAACCTCCTTTAACTATAACCTTATCCTGTGTATAAAAATACACCGATCTGATACCACGCCGCCAGCCGAAGGCCGATGATCCATGATACGTCCTATTATTATAACACAATGATTACAGTTTGCAAGCATTTTTTGCCTTTCCTGTTCCATCCATCTGCCTTTTTATCCACTCCATCATGACATCCACAAGATATTCCTGCTGCCCTGCATCCAGCTCGATACCCTGCGGTATCTTATGCCATTTTTCTATGCAGCCCCGGCAGCATGTCGCCGTAGCGTGCTGCGCAAGAAAGACCGGATGCCCCCGCATGGGCGTCTGCTTCCCATCCTTATCCGGATGCGCCGCAGAAAGACGTTTGCTTACAAAATCCTCAGCATGGCTGCGGATCACTCCCATCCCCTTTGCAAGCACATACTCCCTGTCTTTTTCGCTCAGGTGAAAACGGCTGCGGAACTCAGACTGCGCAAGCCGGTCAAACAATTCCTGAAAACAGCCTTTCTGCTCCCTTTTTTCCTGCCCTGTAAGCATAAATTCCATCTGCGTATAAACGGGCCTGCTCCTGTGTACCGGGACATAGCCCTCCGGGACAAAATCAATCCCCGCCTTCGCCGCCTGCCCAATCTGGTATTTTCTCTCTATCCGGTAAATTTTCCCGTCTTTTTTAAACACAGCGCCGGTCTGTTTAAAATGAAACGCCACATTATGCCCGATACACTGCCTGCGCATATCCAAAATCCAGTCATAATCACACAGCCTTGCATTCTTTCCGGATTCCCCGCCGCAGATAACAAAATCAATCTGCCCCATTAAATACGGCGACAAATCGATTTTTTCCAGCATCGGCTCACAGATAACCTGTTTCCTCTTTATCGGAAGGGAAAGAAACACCGGCATCCTGCCGTCGGCACGTTCCTGGTTCTCACAGGTACAGCAGACCGTCACATTGTCATAGCCCATGCCCCAGTCTGCCGGAATACAATCCATAAAACGCTCAATCCGCTTTGTGATAATAATAAATTCCAGATCTTTCCGCTCTTTTATCATATCCCAGCAGTCCTGCCGCCAGGAATCCGCTTCCTCCAAAAAAAAATCCGAAGTCATGCAGGCATAAACCACCCCATCCTCCGGCAAAAGCTTATATTCCCTGTTCCGGTTCCTTTTTAGCGGAAGATCAAAATTCACCGTCTTTTCCACATGGGAAGCATCCTTTCCGATGCTCTCATCCCTGCGGTAAACATAGCAGTTTTTACAGCCCGGGCTTATTTTCCTGCAGCCGTGCCACGGATTCCATATCTGCATAATGATTTCCTTCCTCCCTTCCCGCTTTTTATCCTTTGCAGCTAAAAACATCTTATGCGTAAGCTTTCAAAGTTCCCCATTTATCATTTTCTATTTACCATTTTCCATATACCGCTTTAAGTATCTGCCTGTCTTGCTGCATTCACATCCGCAGATTTCCTCCGGCGTGCCTGCCGCGATGATTTCCCCGCCATGAACACCGCCGTCCGGCCCCATATCGATCACGTAATCTGCATTCCTTATCACATCCAAATCATGCTCGATGACGATGACCGTAGCGCCATTGTCAACCAAGCTCTGGAAAACCTGTAAAAGCGTTTCCACGTCCGACGGATGCAGTCCGATGGTCGGCTCGTCAAAGACAAAGACCGAATCCGACTGCCCTTTTCCCATCTCACTGGCAAGCTTTAGCCGCTGCGCTTCCCCTCCCGACAGGCTTGGCGTCTCTTCTCCAAGCGTGAGATACCCCAGTCCCAGGTCGTGAAGCACCCGGAGCCTTCGTTCAACCAGCGGGAGATCGGCACAGGCTGACAGTGCCTCGTCAACGCTCATATCCATCATTTCCGGCAGCGTGCAGCCCGTTTCCGCCTTCTTCGGAATCCTGCGTATCAGGCCTGCTTCTTTTGCATAGCGGGAACCGCCGCAGTCCGGGCAGGAAATATCCACATCGGGAAGGAACTGCACATCCAGGCTGATTGTCCCCGCACCATCGCAGGTCGGACAGCGGAGCTTTCCGGTATTATAGGAAAAATCGCCCGCCCTATAGCCTTTCGCTTTTGCATCGGCGCTCCTCGCATAGACTTTCCGCAGCTCATCATGGATATCCGCATAGGTGGCAACCGTGGAGCGGACATTGATGCCTATCGGCGTGGCATCAATTAACTTCACCTGCCGGATGCCATCCGCAGATATAGATTTTACATGCCCCGGCAGCTTCTCCCCTTTGATTTCAGCCGAAAGCGCCGGTACCAGACTCTCCAAAATCATCGTAGTTTTGCCGGAGCCGGATACCCCTGTTACGGCAATCAGCCGCCCCTTCGGAAAATCCGCCTCCAAAGGCTGGACGGTATGGATTTCTGATGTGGACAAATGAATCGTACCAAGTGAAAACAGTTCCTTTGCCAAAATCCTGTGTTCTCTGCTGATCACCCTATTGCCGGACAGGAAGCCTCCGATCTGGGAATCCTGATTATTTTCGATATCGGATATACTGCCTTCCGCAATGATATTTCCGCCGCCCGCTCCGGCTTTCGGCCCAAGTTCAATGAGCCAGTCCGCTTCCGAAAGCACATGAATGTCGTGATCCACCAGCACAACCGAGTTGCCGTCAGCCACCAGATCATGCATCACGCTGGCAAGGCCCTCCAGATTTGACGGGTGCAGACCTATGGAGGGTTCATCCAGGACATACAAAACCCCGGTCGTGCGGTTACGCACTGCACGGGCAAGCTGCATCCTCTGCCGCTCTCCGGTAGAAAGCGTGGAAGCCGCACGATCCAGCGTAAGATACGAAAGCCCCAGATCCGTCAGGCGCCTGGCAGCGCTCTGAAACGATTCGCAGATACTTTCCGCCATCGGGCGCATTTCTTCCGATAACGAAGCCGGAACTCCGGCAACCCACTGTATCAGATCGGAAAGTGTCATTGTGCAGGCCTGCGCAAGAGAAATCCCACGGAGCCTCGGCGCACGCGCCGCATCGCTGAGCCTTGTTCCGCCACAGTCCGGGCACAGATCCTGCCGAAGAAATTTTTCCACCCGCTTCATGCCTTTTTCGTCTTTCACTTTGGATAACGCATTTTCCACAGTATAGGTGGCATTAAAATAGGTAAAATCCATATCTCCGGCAGCGCCGCTGGTTTTATTCTGATAGATGATATTTTTCTTGACAGCAGGACCATGAAAAACGATGTCCCGTTCCTTCTCGGTCAGTTCCCGAAACGGCACATCGGTGCGGACGCCCATTTCCCGGGCAATGTCTTTCATCAAAGACCACATTAAGGTCTGCCACGGTGCAACCGCGCCTTCGTCAATCGACAGGGACTCATCCGGCACCAGCGCTGCTTCATCTACGGTACGGACAATTCCTGTGCCGCCGCACTTCTTACACGCGCCCTGGCTGTTGAAGGCCAGCTCCTCCGCACCCGGCGCAAAAAAACGTTCTCCACATACCGGACATATAAGCGGAAGATCCGCCGCCACATTTAACGAAGGCTCTGCATAATGCCCCTTCGGACAGCGGTGGCTGGCAAGCCTCGAAAACATCAGGCGCAGGCTGTTCAAAAGCTCCGTTCCTGTTCCAAAGGTGCTGCGGATGCCCGGAACGCCGGGACGCTGCCGGAGCGCCAATGCAGCCGGGACATACAGCACTTCATCCACCTGTGCTTTCTCTGCCTGCGTCATGCGGCGTCTGGTATAAGTGGACAAAGATTCCAGATAACGCCGGGAACCCTCCGCATACAAAATGCCGAGGGCAAGCGAAGACTTTCCCGAACCGGAAACACCTGCAATTCCTACAATTTTATTCAGCGGTATGTCCACATCAATATTTTTCAGGTTATGCACACGCCCGCCGCGTATTTTAATTCTGTCCGGGATCTTTTGATTTTCCATTTTCATTCCAGCTCCTGCATCATTTTTTTGCTATTGGCTTAATATTTTAAAACTTTTATTCATGATTTCATAAAATATCGTCATAGATGGCTAATCGCTGACATCACTGTCTAAAATCGCAATAAATTCATACTCCGCAAACCGCTCTTTCATGCGCCTTAAAATATCATTTTCAATCTCTTCCCTGTTCTCTGCCTGAAAATCAATCACCAGGTCAAAGGATACCAGCATTTTCTCCGTATCCACATAAAAGCCATGCATTTGTAAAACTTCCGGATATTCCTGAACAAAATCGGATAAAGTACGTTTCATCTCAGCAAAGACTCCGCCTGCCGTATTGGACGCATAGATCCCGACTGTCAGAATAATGCCGAAAGCCATATAAACATCTTCGGTGATCCGGCGGGTAAGTCCATGAATTTCTCTTGCGGTCATATCGTCCGGAAGCTCAATATGCACTGAGCCGATCAGCCGCTCCGGTCCATACTGGTGCAGTGAGAGATCATATGCCCCCAAAACCGCAGGATTTTTACAAATAAAGTCCTTAAGCTCTGCGGACAATTTGCCGTCCATCCTTGCCCCAATAATATTTCCAAGACTTTCCAACAGGATTTCTATTCCTGCCTTAAAGATAAAAACGGAAATCACAACGCCAAGAATTCCCTCAATGCTGACGGAAAATGCCATGCTGACGCCTGCCGCCACAAGGGTAGAAAAAGATATGGCCGCGTCCATCAGCGCATCTGTGCCGGAAGCAGTCAGAGATTCTGAATGATAAGTTTTTCCTGCTGTTTTTACATAATGCCCCAGGACCAATTTAACAGCCACCGCAACAGCAATGATAACTAAAGACACCTTAGAATAGCTCGCTGCCATAGGATGAAGCATTTTGTCAAAGGATTCCCGAAATGCCGTCAGCCCTGCCAGTAAAATGATGACCGCCACGGTTACGGAGCTGATATATTCTATCTTCCCATACCCATAAGGATGCTTTTTGTCCGGCGCTTTACCTGCCAGCTTTGTCCCGATGATTGTAACGACCGAAGAAAGGGCGTCTGTCAGGTTATTTACTCCGTCCAATATAACCGCTATGGAATTTCCCAAAATTCCCACCGTTAATTTAAACGCCACCAAAACGACATTGACGAGAATCCCAATAATACTGATTTTTACAATTTCTTTTTCCCGGTTCATCTTATTACACTCCTGCTGCGCTCCGCTTTTATCCTGAAATCATAAATACCCATTGTATCCGCTTCTTTAAGTTTCCTAAATTTAATCTTGCACAATTTATTTAAGTGTATACTATGATTGTTTTGGTGTCAATAAAACAGGAAAAATTTTATATCAGGGGAGGCTTATCCACAGGAGTTTGGCTTCTGCTGACAGAGCTTTGCGGTCACAGTTCAAACCAGAACGTGCAATGATCCTTATTATCCACGCCAAATCCTGCCCTGTGCGCCATTAAGATTTCCTTTGCGATAGACAGTCCCAGCCCGGACACGACCGTTTTGTTTTTCCTGTTCCGGGCGGTGTAATAACGGTCCCAGATATAGGGGATCTCCTCGTCCGTGATCCCTTTCCCGTAATCCGTTACCGCAAACCGTGCGGAGCCGTCCGCCGCGGTCAGAGACACCTTAATCTTTTTGCTTTCGTCCGTATGATTTACCGCGTTGTCGATAAAGTTATAGATAACCCGCTTGATCTGTGCCTCGTCTGCCCGCGCTATAACGCCGTTTGTGATTTCCGTTTCGATGACATAGCCGTTTTGCCCGCAGAAAGGCGCAAACTGTTCGATAACATCCCAGACCGCATGGCTCAGGTCGATTTTTCCGTACTCCTTCACCGAACCCTCTGCCTGCATGGCGGAAAATTCCAAAATTTCATTGACCAGCGCCGTCAGTCTGTCCGACTCCCGCATGATAATATTCAGATCCTTTTCCCGCTTTTCCTCGTCGCTCCACGAGATTTCTTTGACCATCTCTGCATAGCCTTTGATCATGGTGAGCGGCGTGCGCAGGTCGTGGGAGACATTGGCGAGAAATTCCCGCTGGGCGTTCTTTGCCCTTTCCAGACGCAGCGCCGTTTCTCCCAGCGTATCGGATAATTCGTCAAGCTCAGCGCAAAAGCCCTTCGGAAATTCCGGGCGGAAATTTCCTTCGGCGATCTGTTTTGCCGAGCGGGAAATCTGCGCAATTGGCTTTCCGAAACGTTTGGAGATGCTCCAGGCAAGACAAAAGCCGAGCGCCAATGACAAAACCGATACCCAGATAAGCTGCATCCGCAGGATTCCGACGGTTCCGCCCACCGTGCCGAGGGGAAGGCTGACTGACAGAGTCTTTCCGTCTCCCAGCCGGATGCCTGTCACATAGGCTGTCTCATCCTCCGTAACAAAGCCAATCCGGCCGGTTTCCGCTTCGTCCAGCTTTTTTACCAGCGTCTGATAGCTGTACGGCAGATTGCGCAGAACGCCTTTTTCCCAATTCATCACATCGCCTGAATGATACGGATTG
>CANREH010000095.1 GCA_947629585.1 uncultured Lachnospiraceae bacterium
GAAGCGCAGTTTTCCAAGATAATCCCCGGAATTTCCTCCTTTACCCTGTCCACAAACCGCATGGAAGCTTCCATATTCTGGCGCAGGCCCTCTCCCAGCGACTCCGCCCCGTCGCAGCCAATCCCAATAGTATCATTATAATCCATTTTCATATATTCAAAGCCGTATTCTTTTAACTGCCCAATAACCTTCTTTGTCAGATAATCCTCTACCCACGGCTGCCGCATATCCCAGAACCGGCGGGAAGCCGTAGTCAGAACTTTTCCGTCACGCTTCAAAAGATGCTCCTCATCCTGATAAACAGAAGCATATTTTCCGACATTATCAATCTCAAACCAGATCCCCGGCTTCATCCCGTTCTCCCGGATCAGATCCGTCGTCTTCTTAAGCCCTTCCGGAAACAGCTTTGGCGAAGGGATATAATCCCCCATGCTTTCCGCCCACGGTTTCCCTTCCTCCACGAACCATCCGCAGTCTACGACAAAGTAGCCAAGCCCCTTATTCTTCACGGCATCCACAATCCCCTGGATATTTTCATGGGAAGGAAGCCCCCAGGTGGTGCAGTATTCATTAAACATAATCGGAAGGCTCTGTTCGCATTCCGGCCCTTTTTCCACAAACTTTTCCACATACTGCGTCATTCTCTGTGCCACATGATCTACACCGCCGCGGCAGGCCGTCAATATGGCATACGGCGTCGTAAAGCTCTCCTCCGGCGCGATCTCCTTCTTCCACTGCCCAAATTCCCGGTCAGCAAGCCCGCCGCTCATATACAGCGCGCCGTCGCGCCGGTACGCTTCCATCTGCCAGGAGCTTTCCACCGCAAGCGCAGCTCCCCAGATCACATCGCTTTTAGTATCCTCGACCGCCATAAATGGAAAATACGTCTTTACCGGCATAGAACCGACCGATCCGAACCGCTCGGAATTAACCGACCAGTACGACCAGCTCGGCTCTAGCTGCAGATCTTCAATGGTATCTGTCCTAAGACGCCCCTCCGCGCTCCATTTGCTGCGGATTCTATGCAGCAAAAGGCTTTCCTGCGCATCCCCTTCCTGGTATGGGGTAAGCTCGTTGATGCAGAAGCTCGTCAGCAGCTCCAGCGATACCGTTTCTTTGGAATGATTCTCAAATGTCGTAAACGCGTCAAAAGAGGCGTCATTGCCTGTATAGCGGAGGTGATGAGATATTGTATATCCCCGCTGATCACAAAGCGTCGTGACAATCTCCGCCACATCGCCTCTTTTTAAAGCTTTCCATGCGTCCTTCTGCCAGGAAGACGCTCTTTTTCCCTGCTCCCTGCCCTGCAGGTCCAAAGTTTCCTGCAGCTCCCCGTTCAGGAAACTTTCCTGCTTCTCAAATAAAAACCTGTCCACCGTCTCGCTGCCTATTAACGTTGTACCGCCCGCATAGCTCGTTGGATAAATATCCCCGACAAGCTTTAACTGCACCATACTGCCCCCGCGGGAAAATTTATATTCTTTTATCATACCTTCCGTATCCTTCGGGATAATCAACAGTTCCACTTTTTTCGTATCATCTTCCAAATAATAACGCACCTGCATATCCGCAAAATCATAGGTGGCAAGAACACTTCTTTTTACTGACTCTTCCATAAACAAAACCCTCCTCGTGTTTTATTCCTTATCGTGTCTTCATTGTAATAACTTTCCTTCTGGATTGCAAGTGTAATTTCCGCTCCTTTTTTTGCTTTTTTTGAACATAATTATGTGGTTGATGCTTCCGATATCACCGAATTATCTTCCTCCCTCGATGCCCTGATGCGTATGCTCAAATTTCATTATCATAAAAACGCGATCGTTTTAATTGACGAGTATGACGCCCCTTTAAATGAAGCTTATTACCACGGCTATTCCGAAAAACGGAAACTTCATGAAAATTTCCCACAAAGCATAAAAACAGGCCGGGGCTTATGAGCTATCATCACAAGTCCCAGCCTGTTTTTCAAACTAATGTTTCAGATCGGTCTGCGCATCCCGGGGCGCATTGATTCAGATTACATTATGCCTCAATATCCGTTAAATACGGGTGATTCTTTGGATCTAAATCCAACTCTTCCAGCATATTTTCCTGGCAATGAAGAGTTACTAACTCCGTATTTTTGAAAATATCCAATGTCTCCAGCAGGTTTCTTTCGCAATATAAATGATACAGCTTTGTATTTTGACTGATATCCAGCTTTGACAGATAATTGCCAGCGCAGCTAAATGTCAATAATTCCGGATTCTTGCTGACATCAATTTCCGTCAGCTGATTACTATTGCACCAGAAAAACTTTAACTGTGCATTTCCTGTCACATCCAGTTTCTGAAGCTTATTATTGCCACAATCAAATGTACTTAAAGCAGGCTTATCCGATACATCTAACTCCGTAATATAGTTATTAGAACAATAAAAACTCTGCAAATTATCATTCGCACTGATATTTATACTGCTTAACCTATTGCTGCGGCAATGAAGGCTTCGAAGTTTTGTATTCTTCTCCACATTCAATTCTGTCAGCAGGTTAGTATCACAATATAAATCGGTAAGCTCTGTATTTTGGCTGAGATTCAGATTGTTTAAGCTTAAAGACTGCAGCTGATTATTGTTACAATAAAGCCATGACAACAATACATTTCCGTCAAGATTTGCAGGCTGCAAAGCAGCCAAATCGAGCTGTTGGCTGAACTGTTACATTTTATCCTGTGAAAAAATCTTGTCTATTGTCAAACAGCCTGTTCTGCTGTATAATAATCCGCAGGGAGGTGCTGCATATGGACACGAGGGTAGTTTCTATTGGCAATCAGGATTTTGAAAATTTAATTGCTAAAAATGGTTTTTATATTGATAAGACACATTTCATCAAGGAATGGTGGGAAAGCCTGGATTCTGTAACGCTGATTACCCGTCCCCGCAGGTTTGGAAAGACGCTGCTGATGAGCATGATAGAAAAGTTTTTCTCTTTGGAATGCAAAGAAAAATCATATTTATTTGAAGGATTAAGTATTTTTGAAGAAGAAACTTACCGGGAACTGCAGGGAACTTACCCGGTGATCTTCTTAACTTTTGCTTCTGTGAAGGAAACAACGTTTGAAGATTTTTATGAGCAAATTAAACTTTTAATTGCAGAATTATATCAAAAGTATTCCTATTTATCAGAATCCGAATTTTTAAATAAAATGGAAAAGATTCATTTTATGGATATCATAGAAGGAAAGGCGGAGAGGGCAATTATCATAAAATCCCTCTATCATCTTTCTGCTTATCTGTCACGTTTTCATGGCAAGAAGCCAATTATTCTTTTGGACGAATATGACACACCCATGCAGGAAGCTTATTTGAGCGGGTATTGGGATGAGATGACTGTTTTTATCCGTGGGCTGTTCAATTCCTCTTTCAAGACTAATCCATATCTGGAAAGAGCTCTGCTTACCGGTATTACAAGAATTTCTAAGGAATCTATTTTCTCTGACCTTAATAACTTGAAGGTAATTACAACAACTACAGAAAAATATGAGGACAGTTTCGGTTTTACAGAAGAAGAGGTATTTCATGCTTTAGATGACAGGGGGCTTGGTGAGCAAAAAGAAACTGTAAAGCAATGGTACGATGGCTTTACGTTTGGCAGGCTGAAAGATGTGTATAACCCTTGGTCCATTATTAATTTTCTGGATGAAAAAAAGTTTCGGCCTTATTGGGCAAATACCAGCTCGAATGGATTAATCAGCCGGCTTTTGCAGACGGCGGATAAAAGTGTGAAGAAAAAGATGGAATCTCCTTTACAGGGTGGAACAGTGACCGAAACTTTAGATGAACAGATTGTATTTAATCAATTGGATAAAAATACGGACGCTGTATGGAGCCTGATGCTTGCCAGCGGATATTTAAAGGCAGAATCCGTAGAAATATCGGAGGAGATTTATACACTTTCCCTGACAAACCGGGAAGTAAGACAAATGTTAAAAACCACAGCCTGCCCTGCTTACACCTTTTTGTATCAGCCTGCGTAAATCTTTTTTTCCAGCTCCCTTAATAATGATAAACATAAGACCCAGAAAAAATTACTCTTCTGAGCCTTATGATCTGACTCTATGAACTGGATTCAGATGTTATGGATCATGATGTCTTATCAAGCATATCATAGATATATGTCCGCAGGCCGCTCTCAGTATCTATACCGTATTTCTGGTTTATCAGAATATAATACTTCATGATCCTCTCTTTAGACAGAAGTTCGCTGGAAGGAATGCTGTCACCATATCCTTTCCTTGCTTCCATCCACGGCTCCTCATTATGCGTGATCTTCTCCAGCACCTTTCCGCCATACATTCCGAAAGTATTTACAACAAGGTCAATCACCTGTTTCTCATCATCTGTCAGGGCATCCTCCATTCCTTCCAAAAGTGCAAACCGTGCATCATCAATCGGATTATATTTGAAATCCCGAAACAGCTCATACACCTCCGGATAAACCGGACCGTGTACCCACGCCCGACAATCCTCTTCAAAAATCGGCTTTCCATACAATGCGGAATACACACCCTGGATAAAGTAAAGCAGCTTCTGCAGCATGAGCGGCGTTACTTCTTCCAGCTTTTCAAAGATATACGCAATCACTCTGAGCATCTTATCCGAAACAGAAAACAGGCTCTCTATGCTCTCTGCCGCGGCAAAAGCTTTCCGAAATGCCGCATCCGTCAGTTTCTCCCGGTTCTCCATAAGTTTCTGCTTCATGTATGCCGGAGATGAAAGCACTGATTTAATGATATTCGAATACTCTTTGGAAGGCACTTGCCCTTCCAGATATCTCGGAATGGTCACTTCACCGAATCCAAGTGCCAGGGACAGCGGAGCCTTCCCGATCTTATAGATCTTCATCAGTCTTTCAATATCGTCAAGTGATACAAGACCCTCAGCGGCCCTGTACTGCTCATCGATTTCCTGAACATTCTTATCAATAAGACCTGGAATGCTCATTTCCTCTCCACACTCAGCACAGACAGCCACGGTGATTGCAAAGGTATATTCCTTATCCCTTATATTCTTTACGATGTCCTTCTTCTGTAAAAGGTATTCGGTCTTTTTCCTGCACTCTATGCAGAAATCTCTTCTTTTCTTCTCTGCCATAATGGTCTCCTCCGTTTCACTCGTATATGAGCATCTAAGTGCAAAAGCACTAAGACATTCAGTAACCCCCCCCCCCGATTTATTTCCTGATTATCTGAAATAGTATGTAAGCGGATACTTCTGTTCATGGAACGAAATAACAATCACAAAACAGTTCTCCAGCTTGTTGAACTTAATATAGAGAGATACTGTTTTCTCTTCTGTTCCATTTCTCTCTATAAGAGTCACATCCTTGCCAAATACATACAAGTTCTCGTGTTCAAAACCCTTATGCTCATTCTGCAGGATTTTCGAAAAATCCATTACAGTAAGGCTCAATATTTTTCTGATTGTCGGATCACCGACTTCCTTTTTCACTATCTCTTTCAAGATTTTTTTACAAGGCATTCTTTTTTATAAAATGCAATCCCATAACAGATCAGTTTCCGGTAGCCTTTTTCCAGCTCTTCGTCATACCTTTTTTCTTTTATCTGCTTCAGCGCCGTCCGGCATTCCTGCTCCATCGTTTCCCTGCTTCCTGCGCGCTTCGCCTCGATCAGAATCGCCCTTCTCCCTTTCCGGTCCCGGATCACCAGATCTGTCCTCCCTGTCCCATGCTCCCGGTTGGATTCCACCGCATAACCCCCTCCGGCAAACATCCCGCCCAAAAAGGCATGGTAGAAATCTTCCTGATAGTCATAATAGCTGATTGTCTCAAACAAAAGATCGGAAATCAACTCCGTCGCTTTTTCCTCGTCCCCGTTCCACACAGCGGAAAACAGCTCTTTCCGATCCGTCGTCTGCATCTTCTCCCGAAACCATTCCACCACTGTCTTTCGGAATAACACCCGGATTTCCTCATTGGGGATTTTTAAAAAAACTTTTCCTTCTTCCTGTTCCCTCCCCGCACATTCCTCCGGATCTGCCTGCGTCAGATAGCCGGACAGGTACAAAAGACTCCACAGATTGGATTCCGAGGAATGAAGGGTGTCATAGGTTAAGTTCGGCTCGATCGGCTCTAAAAGGACGCCCCCTGCAAGCAATGCCTCAAACTTGTCGTTGACCGCCAGATCCTCCCGCTCCCCATTATTGGCAGTTTCTATGAAATTCCTTAAAATCCCGTTATGGCTGGTGTCCTCCCAATAGCTTCTCGGCTTCGCCGACGGGTTGTCCTGCACTGCATTGGCATGGTTTAAAACATCCCACGGGCAATAAATCCCCGCCGATCCAAAGCGGTACCCATCATACCACCGCTTCACCTCCGCCATCTGCCCTTCCATGCCCGCATCTTTTAAGAGCTTCCCTACCTCCTTTTCCGTGAATCCGAAATATTCGTTAAACCGCTCCCCCTCGATCGTGTCGGAAACAAAGTTATTCGTCCCTGTAAAAATGCTTTCCTTCGCAATCTTTAAGCAGCCTGTGATGACCGCAAACTTTAAAAAGGGGTTTGACTTCAGCGCTTTGCTCATGATTCCCCTGACGATATCAAGCATGTCTCTGTAAAAACCATTTTCATTTGCCTTTGCAAGAGGGACGTCATACTCATCCAGTAAAAGGATTACCTGCTTCCCAAAATGATCATGCAGCATGCGCATCAAATGAAATAAAGCAAGCTGAATATCGACACTGGCTGCCTTTCCATACTGAATTTTATTAAAAAACTCTGTGTCCGCCGGATTCACCCTGTCACTTTCCAAGAGATACCTGTGATCCTTATAAAGATCCGCCATGCTGGCGGCAAGCTTCTCCCTTGCCGTATCAAAATCCTTTCCTTCCGCTTCCTTCAAAGTCAAAAACACCACCGGCCACTGGTTCTGCCACGCTTGGCAGAGCTCTGTCTCCTCCACAACTAAAAGCCCCTGGAATAACCCTGCCGTGTCCTTCCTGATATCAAAAAACTCCGCCAGCATATCCATTGCCAGCGTCTTCCCAAACCGTCTTGGCCTTGTGATAAGGTTAACCTCAAAATTCTTTTTAAGCAGCTCTGCAATAAACCCTGTCTTATCTACATAATAAAAACCATTGGAACGAATCTTCTCAAAGCTGTCAATCCCCAATGGAAACACAATCTTGTCCATATTTTCACTCCCCTTCTTGTTTTTTTACTTTCTTTCACATATCAAATCAGTCGAGGTACACACTGTCTATCGTTTACAAACAGGCTGGAACTTATAAGCATCATCACAAGTCCCAGCCTGTTTTTGAAATAATGTTCCAGATCCACCTGCAAATCCTGAAGCACATTGAGCCAGATTACATTATACCTTAATATCAGTTAACTCCGTATACAACTGCACGCGGTAGCAGACAGAGCTCTCATAAAAAACTCTTGGTTTCCTCATAGAAAGATCCTACTTCTTAAAGACACCCTATATTTAAATCAATCAATAAAAATATTTCTTGTCAGTTAATACCCCACAAAGCCCATAAAACCATCCACATCATCTTCCGTCACAGTATGCCACCATTTCTTATATTGTTTCAGGCTCTCCTTTGGGACATAACATGTGGAAAAATACAGCAGTGCTCCTTTTTTTGCGGCCTTTGGCGGCGTTTTTGACGAAAAGCAGATACGGCGCAGATAAGAGCTAAACGCATTCATGCAGTTTTTCCTGAGCGCCTTCAATGTTTCCGGAAGGAACAGGCTTTTTACCTTTCCTGCGGCGGACACTCTGCCTGTCAGATATTTGACTTCCTTCGGCACAATCACACTGCCGTTTCTGCTGATCGCGACAGCAAGGCTTTTTTCCTTCTTATCATAAATGCAGTCTGACGACAGGGCATATCTTGGATTTTTCTCCGAAACGTTCACGGCCTGAATCTTTTTCCCGGACAATGACCACTTTTTCAGCAAAGTCACGCTTTCAGGAATTGAAACAGTCTTTGCATAACTGTCTTCAAATGCCCCTGATTCCACGGTCTTAACTCCCGACGGAATATCCGCCGTCTTAAGCCCTGCAGCGGCAATGATAAGCTTTTTCCCGTTTTTCGATAACAAAAACCCGTCTTTACAGCAATATTTTTCACTGTTTTTTGAAATAGAAATCTCTGTCAGCTTTTTGCATCCCTGGAACACAGCCGATTTTATCGTCTTGAAATTTTCCGGCAGCTTTACGCTTTTTAAGCTTTCGCAGTCAAAAAACAGCCCGTAAGAAAGCGTTTCTACCCCGTCAGGAATCTCTATCTGCGTCAAATCGCAAAACCCGGCAAATGCCGTGTCATAGATGACCGTTACCGAGGAAGGGATCTCCACGCTCTTAATCCCCTCATGGGAAGCAGAAGCGTTATGATAAGGCTCTTCAAAGTTCCCAAAAATATCCCTGCATTCATCCTCATAGGCCTTTTCCCCCAGCGCGATTACCTGCGCGCCGTTCACGGTTTCCGGCAGGATCAGCCTGGAAATCTTTTTCTTTTCCGCCTGTTCTATGCTTACAAGCCATGCGTACTTTCCGTCCTCCGACAACCTTGCATGGCAGATATAATCCCCTTCCGTCACCTCCACAGGCTCCGACCATTCCAGCGCTTCCGTCTCTTCAGCGGAAATGGCGGAAGCTTCCGCAGGCATAAGCAGGGCGGCAGCAAAGAAAACGCCTGCCAGAAACAGTTTCCCATATTTTCCCATAAATAGTTCTCCCCTTCCTGTTCTTACCGTATCTTTACGGAAACCACATTGCTGAAGCCTCCAAGTCCCTCGTTTCCTGACGATGAGGCAGCAAGATTTTTGTCACAGAGCCTTGCTTTAAAATAATACGTTTTTCCCTTCTTCAGCTCCGGAAGCCGGGAAAGCTCCACCTTCCTCACAAACGAGCCGGTGCTGAAATGATAGGTCCCGTTTTTCTTTTCCGAATAATACAGCATGATATCATAAGAGCTGTATCTGCCCCCGTCTCCCTGGATGGAAAGAATCTCTTTTCCGTCCTTTTTTTTCACGCTTATCTTTAAGGTATGCTGATATAGCTGCGATTTCCGCACCTTGATTTTGATGGGATCGCAGTATTCGCCGTAAATGGTTTTTCCCTGAAATGTCTTTTGAAAGCGCGCCCGGAAATAGTAAGATTTCCCGTCCTGAAGCTCGTCCTGCTCCTGAAAACGCAGCATATTATCCCTGTTTTCTTCCAGAAACTTCCATTTCCCGTCTTTTTTCTTCTTATATTCAAACTCCGTATGAAAATCTTCCCCATTAACAGAGCGCTCCTGAAAGCTTTTATCGCTGCTGCTCACCTGAAAGAACAGGTTCTCGCTCGAAACCTCCGTTTCCGGCTTTGGCAGGGGCTTTTCTAACGGCGACAACTCCCCGGTTTTCTTGACAGGAACAAGGACTGACCTCCGGTAATCCCCCCACTGCTGTTCTTCGCTCCAGGTAAGATACTCATTCCAGTCTTCCCTGTCTTCCTCTGTCAGCTCCAGGGATAACTTTCCCCAATTGCTGTTCCAGTGTTCTTCATCCTCAAGAAGCACGGTATCCAGCTCATACCCTTCGGGATATTCGATTTCTTTTAACGTATATTTGCCGACGGCATCCTCGGGAACTTCCCTGTCGGCAACAAGGTACAAGCCGTCTTCTATGGCTGCTTCTTCCCCGTTTGGCAGAAGCAGTGTCCCGGAGATCCCTTCCAGCGATTCCGAAAAGGTCTCGATATAAGATATCCCGCCAACCGAATACTCAATAAAAGAAACATCAATCACAGCCCTGCCCTGCTCTGCCTTAACCTGCATGGACGGCAGCAATAGCAGAATGGAAAAAATCAGCAGTATTCCATGTACTTTCTTCATAGTTTCCCTCCTCGTTTCTTAAAAAACATAAACATTAATACAGCCTTAGCATACTCTTTTTTTCCTTTATTGTCAACTTAAATTCCTAAAAGATCTTTACCATATAGTAACAATTCAGCCATATATATACTAGAAAGACACCCTGTTCCTTGCCGGACGGATGCCTTTTCTGATATTTTCTGAATATTTTATTTTTTTTCTTTTTCTCTGATCTCTGTCATACCGCCCATATACGGCTGCAGCACCTTTGGAATCTTCACACTGCCGTCTGCCTGCAGGTTGTTTTCAAGGAACGCAATCAGCATCCGCGGCGGAGCAACAACCGTGTTATTCAATGTATGCGCAAAATATTTGTCCCCATTTTCCTTACGGACACGGATCTTAAGCCTCCTTGCCTGCGCATCCCCTAAGTTGGAGCAGCTTCCGACCTCAAAATACTTCTGCTGCCTCGGCGACCATGCTTCCACATCGATTGATTTTACCTTTAAGTCCGCCAGATCCCCGGAACAGCACTCCAGGGTACGAACCGGAATATCCAGGGAACGGAACAGATCTACCGTGTTCTGCCACAGCTTATCAAACCATGCCATGCTTTCCTCCGGTCTGCACACTACGATCATTTCCTGCTTCTCAAACTGGTGGATACGGTAAACGCCCCTCTCCTCAATCCCATGCGCGCCTTTTTCCTTGCGGAAACAAGGAGAATAGCTGGTCAGGGTATACGGAAGGCTTTCCTCATCCAGGATTGTGTCAATAAACTTTCCAATCATGGAATGCTCGCTTGTCCCAATCAGGTATAAATCCTCCCCCTCAATCTTATACATCATCGCATCCATTTCCGCAAAGCTCATAACGCCGGTAACGACGCTGCTGCGGATCATGAAAGGCGGAACACAGTACGTAAAGCCCCTGTCAATCATAAAATCCCTTGCATAGGCAATTACAGCAGAATGAAGCCTTGCAATGTCCCCCATCAGGTAATAAAAACCATTGCCCGCTACCTTTCCTGCGGCATCCAGATCAATCCCCTGGAAACGCTCCATAATCTCCGTATGGTACGGAATGGCAAAATCCGGAACAATCGGCTCGCCGTATCTTTCAATTTCCACATTTTCCTCGTCGTTTTTCCCAATCGGAACGCTTGGATCAATGATATTCGGGATCACCATCATAATCTTCGTGATCTGCTCCTGGAGCGTTATCTCCTGCGCCTTTAACTCCTCTAAGCGGGCAGCGTTTTTATTGACTTCTTCCTTCAGCGCCTCCGCTTCTTCCTTTTTGCCCTGCCCCATCAGCGCGCCGATCTGCTTGGAAATCTTTTTGCGGCTTGCACGCAGCTCATCCGCCTCCTGCTGCGTCTTCCTCGCTTCTTTGTCAAGCTTTACAACCTCATCCACTAACGGAAGCTTCTCCTCCTGGAATTTATTCTTAATATTCTGCTTTACAATCTCCTGGTTTTCCCTTAAAAATTTCAAATCCAGCATCTATCTTCGCCCTTTCTGCTTAAAATTCAGGTAACAGAGCAGCCAAATCAAGCTGACGACTGAACTGTTACAAATTCAGCATGTGCCGCCGCACTTCTATTGACAGCGGCACACTAGAGATTATTATAATGATCCCTGCTGCAATTTTCAAGCACTTTTCACAAAAGTTTCCGATAGACGTGACCTTTTCAGGAACTCAGGAAATAAAAAACTGCGTCCAGTATTTCACCCCATTCTTTTCATAATAGCCAACGCCGATTTTTGTAAAATTTTTGCTTAGGATATTCGCCCTGTGTCCGGATGAATTCATCCAGCCTGTCATCACCGCTTTCGCGCTGTTATAGCCATAGGCGATATTTTCACCTGCATAACGGTAAGACACTCCTCCTTCGGAAAGCGCCGTAAAGCAACTTCTGCCATCCGGCCTTGTATGGCTGAAGGATTTTACGATTTCCTTTGCCCTTACATTGGCGCAGGCCTGCACGCTTTCGTCTATCTCCAACGCCGGAAGGCCCTGCTTTGCCCTTTCTTCATTTACCAGCTTTACTACCTTCTTAGCGTAATCCGCTCCTTCACTGTCCTCAGCCGGCTTCTGTGCATTTTCATTTCCTCCATTCTCATCTTTTTCCTGATCTTCCCCGCTTCCGTTCTCTTTACAGCCTCCGAAAATCCCGATGCCGATATTGCCGTTCCAGACAATGCCGTCTTTGAGCTTTTCCAGATCAAGCCCACTGCCGGAAAGCAGTTTTTGCACATCCGCCATGCATCCGGAAGCTGCCTTTGCACGGTTCCCGGCGGATACGGCCTTTGCCTGCGTAATCTTGGGAACTCCCGGCACCAGCAGTGCCGCTGTAAGTACTAAAACCGCTAATTTTGAAACTCTCATGTACAAGCTCTCCATTTCTGCGCTGCTCCGTGGACAAAGGGCAGCCTGCAGCGCCCCTGCCGCCCTCTGCGGTACCGCTTTGGCACATACCGAGAATATCAAAAAAAGGCAGGAAATACAACACACAAAATATGGAAGACATCCCAGCAAAAGACAGAAGCCGCCGGCTTTCTCTTAACCCGTTACCGCCACTAAAGCGCCTCTGTACTACTTCACCATAACCCTTAAAAGAGTCTTCATACTCTCTTATACATTTCTCCGATCATTCCATCCCGTTACATGGTTTAGAATTTACCGAAATCACATACGTCTTTGCTGTAATAAGCTCCCAGCATATCGGCATTGGTAGTCCTTTCCAAATCGTCCTGGCCTTGTGATATAGTTCATAGACATTACTCTCCTCGTTATTTTACCAGATACTTCAAACAATGACAAGAACAGGAAAAAGCTATTGAAACCCGAAAAACTGCTTGTTAATTTTATAATCACAGCAATCATTGCTGCTGATGATTATCCTTTCCATTATTTTACTACCGTTACTTTTACTTTCTTTGATATCCCATTTGCCTTTACCACAATCAC
>CANREH010000096.1 GCA_947629585.1 uncultured Lachnospiraceae bacterium
ACAACAGCTGGTACACGTTTATGGACGGCGGCCCTTGGGCTCCGTGGATCCCGTCCAAGGTCAATACCCATGCGCCTGCAGCCAATGAGGAAGAAGATTCCGGCATTGTGGCAATCCCGCATTTAAGCCGTGACCTGATTGCCTGCTATGACGGCAATGGTTCCAACTTCGGCACTCACCCGCAGAATGTACTGCGCGGCATGATTTATGAAAACGGGGAATATCCATATCTTTACAACCTGATCGATCAGTACCGTTATCAGGAAAAGTTCAATAACGGCTATGCATACAACATGATGTTTGTAGGTCCTGGCTGGATGAACAAGATGGGCCGCTGGGAAGCGCCGTATGAATTATTGAAAAAATCCTATGAAGACGGATGCGCTTATTACGGCAAACTGAAAAAAGAAGGAAAGCTCATTGATATGACAATGAGTGAGTTCGCTGATTATTACAGAAAGAAAAAGTCCTATACCGAGCCGGAATGCGCCCTGTGGAGAGATATTCTCTATGGAAGCAAGAAGCAGCTGTTCTGGTACTGCGATCCGTTTATGCGCGCCTGCGTGAACATGGATCAGGGCGGCGCTATCGTGGATCTGCGTCCGTATGCGGCAAAGCTGGAATGGCCGGTAGGAATCGGGACTCCTCATATCCAGGACGCAAGCTATCCTTTCCTGATTCAGGAGAAATACCGCGCAGGCTATTTTACCCACTATGCAGGAGAAGGAACCGTAAGGAGCGCAAAGGTCTGCTATCATGGCGAGGAAGTGGATTTGTGTCTCTGCCGCACGAAAGCGCATTTCTCACAGGAAGGGAAGAGCCGTATCTTAACGCTTGATCCGGTGGACATTGAATTTGCCGATCTGACTGTGAAATTACAGACAATGATTACGTTTGAGGAAGGAAGCAGCGCAGTTAAGATAGAACGTAAGGTTCTGGAAATGAGCAATCCGGACGCAGATGTCAGCATCAATGAATATATGGTAGGCTGCTATGGCACGACCGAATACACCGAGGATATGTCAAGCCTGACCCTTTCGGTAGAATCAAAGGAGGGAAAGACAGAGCTTCCTTATGAATATAAGTGCAGGGAGCTTTCCAGGACAGGTGCGGACAGGGTAAGCTGCGTGGTTCCTCCGATTAAGACATTGGTATCTATGACCTGTGAGGGCAGGGACAAAGAGGGGTATGTCAAAGAAGGTTACGCATTCAGCCCGATGTTTACATTAGGTTATAATGGAAAATTATGCGAAAAGGAGGTCTTTACCACATGGCTCAGTCTGGAAAAGGCAAATTAAATTATCGGTGTCCTTCCTGTTTTATGCGAGATTTGGACCTGGATATGTTCTACGATAAGGACAGGAAAGAATACTATTGTATCCGCTGCCAGTATACCGGGACAGAAGAAGACGTGCTGGAAAAGAACCAGATGGCGCGTTTCCGTTACCGTGATATGATGAAGCGTTTTACGGAATTTGAAAATTTTGAAGATTAGATCAGAAGGGGAAATGGTTTCTATCTTTATAGGATAGGTGGAAAACGCAGTCTGGATTGGCTGCGTTTTCTTGTAAAAGGGAACATATCATAGCATGAGGACAGGAAGGAGGCAGGATATGGACGGCTGGATAAAAGGAATGGACGTGTCTTCTCTTTTGGAAGTGGAGCAGTGCGGCGGAAAGTTTTATGATCATGGCAAAGCAGGGGACGCTATGGAGATTTTAAAGGGCTATGGGATGAATATGGTGCGCCTGCGTCTGTGGAATCATCCTTTTGCGGAGGACGGGACGTCTTTCGGCGCAGGCTGCTGCGATATCGAGACCGTTTTGACGCTTGCAAAACGGGCAAAAGCAATCGGCGTTTCATGGCTGCTGGATTTTCATTACAGTGATTTCTGGGCAGATCCCGGCAAGCAGACGATTCCCCGGGCATGGGCCAGGATGAATGTGGAGGAACTGGCGGCCGCAGTTCATGATTATACCGGGGAAATACTGGATCGCTGTAAGAAAGAGGATATTATGCCGCAGATGGTGAGCGTTGGGAACGAGCTTTCCAAAGGGCTGCTCTGGCCTTATGGAAAGGTGCCGGAGTATGCGAATATTGCGAAGTTCGTAAGTGAGGGAATCCGCGCTGTCCGTGAGGCTGACGAAACCGTCCCGGTCATGATTCATCTGGACAATGGGGGCAACAATGAGCTTTACCGCACCTGGTTTGATGAATATTTTAAAAACGGAGGGGCGGATTTTGAATATATCGGGCTGTCTTATTATCCGTTCTGGCATGGGACGCTGGAGATGCTTAGGAATAACATGAATGACATTGCAGTGCGCTACCATAAAAAACTGATTATCGCCGAAGTTTCTATGGGACATACGATGGAGGATTATCAGGAGTATGAAAAGCTTCCGGACGAGCTGAGGAAAGGAATGGCGACGAGGCCGGAGCTTGCGGCAAAAGTGCCGTACCCGATGTCGCCGGAAGGCCAGTCTGATTTTATGAAAGCGATCTTAAAGTGCATAAAAGATGTGCCGGAAGGACTTGGCAGGGGATTCTTTTACTGGGAGCCTGCCTGGATTCCGGTGCCGGGAAGCCAGTGGGCTACGAAAGAAGCCTGTGAATATATGAACGAAAAAGGCCCGGGAGGAAATGAATGGGCGAACCAGGCATTGTTTGATTATGAAGGAAACGCGCTGCCGGCGCTGGAAATCATACGGGATTTTCAGGGAGAATCAATGGCAGGCGGGGTTTCAATGTAGAAAATAAAGAGTGAAAAAAATAATGTAGGAAAGAAAGGAGAAGCCAGAGGTGTTTTTCACTCTTTCTTTGTGCCGAAGGCAGGCACAAAATATCACGCCTTTGGCATGATACAAAATATGAGTACGACTTTGGGCAGACGGGGCATTGTCTGGAAAACCCCGACAGTAACAGCGGACGGGCTGAAAATGTTTGCGTGCCTTGTGATGTTTATCCAGTCCATTGGCATTGTGGTTGTGGAAAAAGGGATTATTCATTTATCGCAGTATACGCAGCAAGAGCTGTCACAGGCACTGGCGGAGGATTCGCATTTGATGTTTCTTGCCGGGTTAGGATCGGTACTGCAGTTAATCGGCGGGCTTGCCCTTCCAATTTTTGCCTTTTTGCTGGTAGAGGGCTTCCGGCATACGTCAAGCTATCGGAAGTATCTGTTTTCAGTTGCAGGCTTTGCGCTGTTAAGCGAGATTCCCTATGATATCGCGATGGGACAGAAGCTTGTGGACTGGTCAAGCCAGAATGCCCTTGTATCTATGAGCATCTGCCTTGTAATGCTGTATATTTTAAGGCTTTTGAGGAACAAAAAGGGGATTCTTTCCAGAATGGCGGAGATTGTTGTCGTTGCCTGCGCCGTGTTTTGGGCGGCGCTTCTGCGGGCGGAATACGGGCTCTGCCTGGTGCTGCTTGCTGCCGTATTTTACCTGTTTTATACAAGGAATGTCCTAAAGACAATACTGGGGATTATCATCAGTTTATTGTATGTGACAGGGCCTCTGGCTTTTTACGGGATCTGGTGTTATAACGAGGTGCGCAAAGACCGCCTGCCGAAGTATGCATATTACTTTTTTTATCCTCTGCATTTATTGGGGCTGGCTTTGCTTGTGGAACTGCTATAAGGCGTTTAACAGTTCAGCCGTCAGCTTGATTTGGCTGCTTATCTGTATTTGTGAATGGAAGGAGGAAAAAAGAATGATTCAGAAGGATATCAGGGCTCTTGTAAATTACGGCTTACAGACCGGACTGGTAGAGAGGGAAGATGAGATTTATACTACGAACCGTCTGCTGGAGCTGTTTGAACTGGATACTTTAGAGGAAATAAAGGAGGAACGGGACGAAAGAGATTTGGAGGAAATCCTGTCTTCCATGATGGATTATGCTTATGAGGCCGGGATTATGAAGGAAAACAGTATCGGCTACCGGGATTTGTTTGATACAAAGATTATGGGGTTTTTAATGCCGAGGCCGTCCGAGGTAATCCGTAAGTTCCATGAAAAATATCAGATTTCTCCGCAGGAGGCGACGGAATATTATTATAAATTAAGCCAGGACAGCGATTATATCCGCCGTTACCGTATTAAGAAGGATTTGAAATGGACGGCGCCGACGGAATACGGGGAGCTGGATATTACCGTGAATTTGTCCAAGCCGGAGAAAGATCCGAAGGCGATTGCGGCGGCGAAAAACGCAAAGCAGGGCGGTTATCCGAAATGCCTGCTGTGCCGGGAAAATGAAGGGTATGCCGGAAGGCTGAACCATCCGGCAAGGCAGAACCACAGGATTATCCCTGTGACAATCCAGGACAGCCCGTGGGGATTCCAGTATTCGCCGTATGTTTATTATAATGAGCACTGCATCGTTTTTAATTCGCAGCATATCCCGATGAAAATTGAGCACGGGACGTTCTGTAAGCTGTTCGATTTTGTAAAATTATTCCCGCATTATTTTGTCGGATCGAATGCCGATCTTCCGATCGTGGGCGGATCTATTTTAAGCCATGATCATTTCCAGGGCGGGCATTATGAGTTCGCTATGGCAAAGGCGCCGATCGAGGAGGAGTTTAGCATAGCAGGGTTCGAAGATGTGAAGGCAGGCATTGTGAAATGGCCGATGTCAGTAATCCGCCTGAAAGGAGAGGATACTGACAGGATCATTGCATTGGCTGATAAGATTCTGGATACATGGCGGGGCTATACCGATGAAGACGCCTTTATTTTTGCGGAAACGGACGGGGAAAAGCACAACACGATTACGCCGATTGCAAGGAAGCGTGATGGGCTGTTTGAGTTAGATCTGGTACTGCGGAATAATATCACGACGGAAGAACACCCGCTTGGAGTTTACCATCCTCATGCCGAGCTTCACCATATCAAGAAAGAAAATATCGGATTGATTGAGGTCATGGGCCTGGCCGTGCTGCCTTCCCGCTTAAAGCAGGAGCTGGAAGCGCTGGCGGAGGCGATTGCCGGGAAAGAGGATATCCGGGCAAATGAGATGTTGGAAAAACATGCGGACTGGGTCGAAGAGTTTTCGCCGAAGTATGAAGGGCTTTCCGATTCCGGAAAAGAACAGATTCTGGAAGTGCTGAAAAAAGAAACCGGCATTGTCTTTGGCAAGGTGCTGGAACATGCGGGCGTGTATAAACGGGATGAGAAAGGCAGGAAGGCATTCCGGAGATTTCTTGACAGTCTGCAGTAAACATTATTAAAGAAAATCAGGAGGCAGGAATTTTGAAAATTTTAGTTCTTGGAGGAGCCGGCTATATTGGTTCCCATACGGTATATGAATTGATTGACGCAGGGGAAGAGGTTGTCATTATTGACAATCTGGAGACGGGCCATATCGAGGCTGTCCATGAAAAAGCCGCATTTTATAAAGGTGATATCAGGGACAGGGCGTTTTTGGATGATGTCTTTTCCCAGGAAAAAATTGACGCCGTGATCCATTTTGCGGCTAATTCCCTTGTCGGGGAGAGCATGGTAAATCCGCTGAAATATTATGACAATAACCTCTGCGGGACGAAGGTGCTTTTGGAAGCGATGGTGGCGCACGGACTTGACAAGATTGTATTTTCCTCTACGGCGGCGACCTACGGCGAGCCGGAAAGCATTCCGATTCTGGAGACAGACAGGACGGAGCCGACCAATACTTACGGAGAGACGAAACTTTCTATGGAAAAAATGATGAAATGGACGGGAAAAGCGCATGGCCTGCGCTATGTGGCGCTCCGTTATTTCAATGCCTGCGGCGCGCATATCAGCGGAACGATTGGAGAAGCGCATAAGCCGGAAACCCATCTGATCCCGCTGATTTTACAGGTGCCGAATAACCAGAGGGAAGCGATCAATGTATTTGGCGATGACTATGACACGAAAGACGGCACCTGTGTCAGGGATTATATCCATGTAACCGATCTTGCGCAGGCGCATATCCTTGCTGTGAAGTATCTGATGGACGGCGGGGAAAGCAATACCTTTAACCTCGGAAACGGCGTCGGGTTCACGGTAAACGAGGTCATTGAAACGGCCAGGAAAGTGACCGGGCATCCGATTCCGGCGGTCATTTCCGAAAGGCGCGCAGGAGATCCCTCTACGTTAATTGCATCCAGTGAAAAGGCAAAAAACGTGCTTGGATGGAAGCCGCAGCATGACAAGCTGGAGGAGATTATTGAAACCGCATGGAAATGGCATAAAAACCACCCGAATGGGTATGAGAAATAAAATTTAAAAATTTTCAGAAGGGGCTGTCGCAATAAGGAACACAGGCACAAGATATCGTATCATTTGATTGGAAAGAAATACCATATCTTGTTGTTTGGTTCTTATTGCGGCAGCCCCTTTCAGTTTCCTAACCCTCCCCAAGACTGGTTTTAAAGAGAGCACGGTCTTTTAAGTAAGAAGTGGTTGAAATTTCTTCTTGAATAGGCTATCCTATTATCAGGAGCTGTGTAATGGCAGAACAGAGAGTATCAAATATGGTTTTTAGGTAAGCCGGAGCTGGAGGAGTGTGTATAGAGATGGAAAAGGTCTTAGATACCAGAGTAGTTTCTATTGGCAATCAGGATTTTGAGGATATGATTGCAAAAAATGGTTTTTATGTGGATAAGACACATTTTATTAAGGAATGGTGGGAAAGTCTTGATTCTATTACCTTGATTACCCGTCCGCGCAGGTTTGGGAAAACCCTGCTGATGAGTATGGTCGAGAAGTTTTTCTCTTTAGAGTGCAGGGACAAGGGGTATCTGTTTGAAGGGCTGCGTATTTTTGAGGAAGAGCGTTACCGGAAGCTGCAGGGGACTTACCCGGTGATTTTCCTGAGCTTTGCTTCTATTAAGTCAGTAAGTTTTGAGAGCTTTTACAGGAAGATCCAGGGCGTGATCAGCGAGGTTTACCGTAAAAAAGATTATTTATTGAGAGAAGAAATTTTAGATGAGGAAGATAAAAAACTGTTTAAAAAGATACGCTTAAAGGAAGCAGAGCCAGAGGTTTATGAGGATTCTCTGCGGCTGCTGTCCGATTACCTGTATCGTTTTCATGGAAAGAGACCTATTATTCTGCTGGATGAATATGACACACCGATGCAGGAGGCTTATCTGAGCGGATATTGGGATGAGATGACCGTCTTCATCCGCGGGCTGTTTAATTCCACTTTCAAGAATAATCCTTTTCTGGAACGGGCGCTCCTGACGGGGATTACCAGGGTCAGTAAGGAGTCCATCTTTTCTGACTTGAATAATCTGGAAGTTGTTACGACAACATCTGAAAAATATAAGGATTGCTTTGGGTTTACAGAAGACGAGGTCTTCCATGCTTTGGAGGAGCGGGGGCTTGGAGACCAGAAAGAGGCAGTAAAGCAGTGGTATGACGGTTTTAGGTTTGGAGATCTTGCAGGGGTATACAACCCGTGGTCTATTACTAATTTTTTAGATAAGAAAAAATTCCGGCTTTATTGGGCAAATACCAGTTCGAATGGATTGGTCAGCCGCCTGCTTCAGACTGCAGATAAAAGTGTGAAAGAGATGGTGGAAACTCTTTTGCAGGGCGGAACAATTACGGTCTCTTTCGATGAGCAGATAGTATTTAACCAGTTAGGGAAAAAGAAGGAAGCCATTTGGAGTTTGCTGCTGGCAAGCGGGTATTTGAAGGCAGAGTCTGCTGATCTGTCGGAGGAGATTTATACACTCTCCCTGACGAACCGGGAAGTAAGACAGATGCTGAAAAGAACAATTATTGACTGGTTTCAGGAGTCTGAACATTATGGGGAGTTCCTTAATGCCCTGCTGTCCTGTGATGTGGAGGCGATGGAGGAGTATTTGAACCGTCTTCTGCTGCAGGTGATAAGTTTCTTTGACGTGAATAGTGGTGCCAGCGCTGCGGAGCCTGAGCGGTTTTATCATGGATTGGTATTAGGGCTGATTGCAGAGCTGGAGGGCAGGTACTCTGTCCGGTCGAACAGAGAGAGCGGCTTTGGCCGGTATGACGTAATGCTGGAGCCGATGGATGCCGGAAAGCCTGCTTTTATCTTAGAATTTAAAGTGTTTAATCCCCGTAAGGAAGGCTCCCTGGAGGAGACTGCCGATGCCGGATTAAAGCAGATTGAGGAGAGAAAGTATTGTACAGAACTTGTCAGCAAAGGTTTTCCTGAAGAGAACATTCGGAGCTATGCTTTCGCCTTTGAGGGAAAGAGAGTGCTGGTAAAGGAAGGAAAATTCCCGGGCTGACAGCGGGGAGTCCTTCTGCCAAAGACAGGACAAGAATGGGGTTTATTTGACACCCATTCTTGTTTGGATCAGTGATTGTGTTTTCTGTATTTCTGATTTCTGCTGTTAGGCTTATCCGGGATTGTGCGTTCAATTAATCGCTGTTCCAGTGCAGGATTCAGGTAGTTTTTGCGGAATGTCGGCCTGTGCGAAAGTCCAAGCCGCTCCATTAACTCCGTTGCCGAGAGCGTTTCATTGCCGAGAACGGAGATAAGTCGTTCGGTCTGTGATTGATCTTGTTTCAAACTATCTCTGATAATTTCAAGCATCAATTCTACGAAACCAGCGCTGTCAGCCTGTTTGTCAGCAGCAGATTATGGAAAAAAAGGTTGACAATATAAACCTAGTATGCTATGATTGTTTTATCAAAAAGAAAGGAGGTTCTCAGGTTATGGAAAAGGAAAGCCAGGAGGTAACTGTGACAAGCAGGGAATGGTATCTCATGGACTGCCTGTGGGCGTCTTCCCCCAAAACGCTTATGCAGCTTGTGGCAGAATTAAAGATGCGGATTGGATGGAGCAAAAGCACCTGTGCGACTATGGTGCGCAGGATGACGGAAAAGGGGCTGATTGCTTATAAGGAAGAAGGAAAGACCAAGTTTTTTTACCCTCTTCTGGAAAAGGAGAAAGTGGCAAAGAAGGAAACCAGGGCGTTTATCCAGCGGATTTATGACGGCAGCATCGGCATGATGATGAGCGCGCTGGCGGAAGACGGATTGAGCAGGCAGGATATTCAGGAATTGAAGAAGCTGATCGAGCAGTATGAGAAGGAAGAAACAGGGGAAAACTTATGATGATTTTAGAGTCTTTGGTATTGATTTTATTGGTATTAACAGTGCGGAAATTCTTTGCCGGGCGCGTCAGCTACCGTCTTTTGTACTCGCTTTGGGGGCTGGTGCTGTTAAAATTGCTGCTGCCGTTTGATTTTATTTCTGCGCCGTTAAGCCTTAGAAGTCTGTTTGTCCCGAAACAGAGCGTTAATGTAGACAGAACGGAACTGTTTATGGAAGAAGAAGCCGTGCAGGAAAAGACGCTGTTTTATGAGGATAGGACAGAGGAGGAAGGAGGAAGGAACAGAAAGGAAGCGGCAGGAATAATACAGAAAGAAAAAACAGAAGATAACGGTAAGGAAGCGGCAGGAACAATACGGAAAGAAAAAACAGAAGATAACGGTAAAGAGAAGAAAGAAGAACCGGAAGACAGCCTGCAGAAAAGACAGCCCAAACCGGCAGCAGAAGAAATCCCTGTGCCGAAAAAGACGCAGATAACGTATGTTATTATGGGAATATCAGTTCTGTTTTTCGCGGCGGTGTCCTGTGCTAATCTTCATTTTATGATGAAGTTAAGAAAACAGAGAATCTTATATGACGGCAGCGGGAAAATCCCGGTCTATGTCACGGGGCTTGTGCCGGTTCCCTGTCTGTATGGCATATTTCCGGCGGTTTATTTATCAGAAGCTGCGGCAAAAATGCCGGAGAAGGAAGTCCGGCAGATCATTCTGCATGAAACCATGCACTATCGGCAGGGCGATCATATCTGGTCTTTTTTCCGGACAGCGCTGCTGTGCATTTACTGGTTTCATCCGTTCATTTATCCTGCCTTTTTTGCCTCCAGGGAAGACGCGGAGCTTTCCTGTGACGAGGCGGTTATCCGCATGATTGGGAACGAGGAGCGATTTGACTATGGAAGATTGCTGTTAGCATTGTCCGGGCAGACGAAAAAGGGAATGATGTTCCACGCAGGGACGATGTTCAGCGGGAAAGGAAAAGCTATGGAAAAAAGAATTAAAGCGATCGGGAAAAAGAAGAAATTGTCGTATGTCTGCGCCGTGGCAGTTGTTGCGGCCGCTGTTATTGTAACTGCTGCGTCGTTCAGTTCCGGGGAACAAAAACAGCCGGATACCAAAGCGGCAGGGCAGAAAGAAACCGGGGCAGAGACAGAAAAAGAAATGGAAGCTCTGCCGCAGGAAACGGAGGATGACAGTTGGAAAACGGTTTATGAGAGCTTTTTAAAAGAGAAAGCGCAGGAAGCGGAGGGAGCGTATTATTCTTTCGCATATCTTAGCACAGAGGAAAGCGGGGAGAATCCTGTGCCGGCGCTGCTGCTGTCAAATTACCGGAATTCTTCGGATCATGCCAGCAGTTCCCTGAATGTCTACCGTATTCTGGACGGAAAGGCAGCGTTATGCGGGAAAGCCAGATGCAGCAGTAGCGGGGAATATGTAGGCGTTTATGATGGGAAGCTGTATACGGACACGCACCATTCTGTGACAGGCGCCTGGCTGGACGGGGAAAAGAGCGGGCTTGTATCGGAGACTTTTGTTGAAAGATCCCATGAGGATAACAGCACTGATTATTATTATGTGGATAAGGACGGGGAGGTAAATTCCATCAGCAGTGCGGAATACGGCAGGTATTTTTTCCTGTACGGAAGCGCACCTTCTGTCATTTTTAAGAAAAACCCGTTTGCCGGAGGAAAGAGTAAACCAATCTCTTTTGCAATGGAAGAATATCAGAAAAATTTGAATGATGAATACAAGATGGAACAATCGTATCAGGCGGATCTGGATGGGGACGGCAACAAGGAAACGATCAGCATTAATTTAGAAAATTTGTATAAAGAGGCTTCCGGCGGGCAGAAGGACAATCTTGTGGTAACGTCAGGGAAAGATAACCGGATTCTCTGGTCTGCTTATGTGGACATTGCGCAGGAGAAGAATCCGGGGATTTATGTATATCAGGATCGCTTTCTGCTGGTCTGGCAGCATACAAAAGAGGGGGAGAAGGAAATTTATGAATGGCAAATTTTCTCTTTTGACGCAGATGGGACAAAATCGACAGAAAAACCGGAACGGGTGGAAATGGAGGGAGAGCATGCCGGAAAACAATGGAAGAAATTTATGAAGGAGCTGAATAAGAAGCTTTCCGACGCCGCCTGCATAATAGATTTCAACAGACAGTACTGGTATTTTGACGTATGCAACCCAGACAGCAGCAACAGGAAACTGGACGAAACAGAAGCCTCGCCTTTGTACCGGGAGCTGATGAAGCAGTCTGCAGTGCAGCCCTATTTAGGATATGTACAGTCGGCGGAGCAGGGAAAAAGGGAATGATAGGGTTTTTGTTAAGAAAGACGAGCTGTCGCGTGAAATATCTATTGAGAATAAAATAACAGATCGAAAAAACTTGTTTGTAGGTCTTGGCACAGGAAACGGGGCTGCTAAAGAGCCTCTTTCTGATGAAAGTTCAGACTCAAAAGTGGCAGTAATATCAGATGGGGATTGAAATAAGGCCATAATTATGGTATGATTTAACCATATCAGAAAGGAGGTATCAGATGCCGCAAATTATTCCCATTAAGGATTTAAAAAACACTTCGGAAATTTCTGAACGGTGTCATAAGTCGAACGAACCTATTTATATCACCAAAAATGGATATGGAGATATGGTTATTATGAGTATGGAGATTTATGAAAGTACCATGCGTTTGCATTCGGTGTACAAGGATATTGAATTATCAGAAGAACAGGCGGAAAAAGGCCAGGTTATGGATGCCATGGCGTCTTTAACAAGAATGAGGAAGAAATATGGTTTATAAACTGATAGTTACAGAGCGTGCAGATGAATTGCTTGATGCAGCTTTGCACTATCTGATATACCAATTGAAAAATGAGCAGGCAGCTGCGCATTTATTAAATGAATTGGAGAAAATATACGATCGTCTGGAGGAAAATCCCCTGCAGTTTCCACTTAGCCAGGATGCTTATCTGGCAGGGAAAGAATACCACGAGGCGGTTGTGGGACAAATGAATTACACCGTATTGTTTTGCATCAAAGAGGATACCGTAATAATAGCAGGGATATTTCA
This sequence comes from uncultured Lachnospiraceae bacterium, assembly GCA_947629585.1. GTDB lineage: Bacteria > Bacillota > Clostridia > Lachnospirales > Lachnospiraceae > MGBC100174. The sequence continues at coordinate 12,151 of CANREH010000096.1, forward strand.
TCAGATGGAAAATTATTGGAAAAAGTTATAAATGATATATCTACTGATGTAGGCATAATGGTGATCTCATTTCAGAGTTTTCGTTAATAGATAAGATTGATAAAAAGCTATTCTGAAAAAGTCCAAACTCAAAAATGATAGTATGTTCATATTCAAGGTTTGCCTGCGGGTATTGGCGCAAGAAGCGGGGCTGCTAAAGTAGCCCCGCTTCTTGCGTAAAAGATTGGGAATGAAGGAGATGGAAGTAAAAACAGCAACAATCAGCGCTGTGCCGGGCGCGCTGGCAATGACAACGCCGGGAGATACCACATTAGTTCCATTGACAAAGTCAGCAAAGGAAGATATAATGAATTCAGCATTCTAATTAGACATCTAATTAGAAAACTGAAGAATAAAGAGGGCAAAGCCTTTTCTTATTCTGATCTTAGCCGTTTCCGAAAGAAGCGGCCCATAAAATCAATGAGGGTAACAGGAAAGGAGTTAGAATGAAGAAAAGTTGCAAGGGTACGGTTATGGCGTTAGCGGCTGTGATGGCATTATCGCCGCTGGCGGACACGGGCATGGCAAAGGCGGCGCAGGGACTGTCTTTAAACAGGAAAAAATGTGTTCTTTATACAGGCGGAACCAAAAAGTAC
>CANREH010000097.1 GCA_947629585.1 uncultured Lachnospiraceae bacterium
AAATAATTTCCCGGCGTCAGGGAGGTAAATGCAGTCTGTTCCCAGAGGTTCTTTAATACTTCTAATACATTCATTTTAAATCTTAACCTCCATTATCATCTGGACTAATTCATTGTAGCAAGTACATCTCCTGCCTCTACGGAATCCCCGCCGTTTACATTGATGCTCGCAATCGTTCCGTCCTGCGGAGCCGGGATTTCATTTTCCATCTTCATGGCTTCCAGAATCATAACGACATCGCCCTTCTTAACGGCATCGCCCGCTTTTGCTTTTACGGAAAGGATCTTCCCAGGCATTGGCGCATTGATCTTAACGGCGCCTGCAGCGCCCGCAGGGGCAGCCGGCTTCGGAACAGGCTTCGGCGCCGTTCCCCTTGCAATCGGGCCGTTCGCTGCCGGAGCGGAAGCGCCTGCGCCGCCTTCTTCTACCGTAACATCATATGCCGTACCGTTGACTGTGATTGTATAATTTTTCATTTTTTATTTCCTCCTTAATTTTGCCTTAAAATTATTTATGTTTCCGAATAGATCTTACAACGAAACCGCCGACATTATTATTGTCGCCCTCATAAGCCGCAATCGCCGCAGCAATCACCGCTGCCAGCTCCCCGTCGTCCGCTGAAATTTCCTCCTGCACGGTTACAGGCTCCGGAACAGCAACCGGCGCTGCCGCAGGTGCGGAAACGGCCTCCGGCTTTTTGCGGAAGGATTCCACCAGCTTTGGAATATATTTAAACAGGGAAATAATGTAAGCGATAATAATCAGCATTACGAATACCGTACCCATACCGAGGAGCGTGTTCACTCCGGCATTCATCATTGACTGGGCAAGGGTCGTATTCTCTTCCTCCTGCTTGGTAAGGTTGACGGCGGTAATGGACTCTAAACCGTCGATAGCGTCAAAGGTAACCGTAAACTCTACCTTTGCATTCTCACAGGTAGTCACGAAAACGCCGCTTAATTTTCTTCCGTCGCGCACCACCGAAGACTCGTCCGTACTGATATACTCCCCGGCTTCCTTGTGTACCTCATACCAGCTGTTGATATAAGGCGCGTCTGCGCTGTTTGCCTCTGCTTCCGGATCGTACTGCGTTAAATCAATGCCAAGCAGTGTCTGGAGATTCTGCTCTGCAGACTGCAAAATCAGATCGTCCTCCGTGCTGTTGGCAATCTCTATTGCCTGGGCGTCGTCGTCGGCTTCCTCTGTATCCCCAGTCTCATCCTCTGTTCCATCGGTGTCCGTATCCGCGGCTTCGTCCGAATCTGTCCCATCGCCGAGCATTTCCTCTACTTCTTCTTTTGACATTTCCTGCTCCTGCATGTCGCTTTCCGCCGCTGACAGCGTTCCTTCCCCGTACCCGGCAAAAGATACAGCAAACAGGGAAGCTCCCAGAATACAGGACAGAACCAATATACACTTTTTCATAATCAGCATCACCTCATCTCAGACTGTCCCATGCTTTTTTGCAGTATCAGCCTCACATTTCGTATAAAGCATCTCAAATGCATACAGTAAATGCTTTCTTACAGAATCCGCCTCGATGATGCTGTCTACATAACCTCTCTTTGCCGCAGCCTCCGCGCTTGACTGAAGCTCGCTGTACTTTTTCGCCGTCTCGTCAACCTCAGCCGGATCTTCGCAGATAATCTTTGCCGCGGCCTTTGCGTCCATCATTCCAATCTCGGCCTGCGGGAGCGCAAATACAAAATCTGCGCCGATATGCTTGGAATTCATGGTAATATAAGCGCTGCCATAGGCTTTTCCCGTAATCAGGTTCACCTTCGGTACCGTCGCGCCTGCGAAAGCATCCGTCAGCTTTGCCGCAGCCTGTGCTATCACGCCTTCTTCCTCCATTGTCGCCTGATATCCGCAGACATTGGTCAGAGTCAGCACCGGAATCTCAAAAGCGTCGCAGAACCTCACAAACGCTTCCGCTTTTTTGCAGCCTGCGCTTGTCAGCGTGCCGTCAAATTTTTCTACCGGCTTATAGTTATCGTCAAGAACTGCCGTGCGGTTTGCCACAGCGCCGACCGTTGCCCCGTTCAGCTTGATAAAGCCCGCTACCATTTCTTTTGCGTAATCCTTCTTCACTTCCACGAAAAGACCGCTGTCGGAAATATCGGCAAGCGCCTTTGCCGGATCAGCCGCCTCGGTGTCAAATCCTTCGGTCAGCCGGTTCAATTCGTCGTCACAGCCGCTTTCTGCCGTATCTTCGTTATTAGATGGTAAGATGCCAATCAGTTCCCGCATCTTCGCAATCAGGGCTTCCTCGCCTTCTTCCACAAAATCCACGTTGCCTGCCTGCATCTGGAAATCTGCGGAACCGGTGTTGCATTTCTCTTTGTAATTGCCGTCCAGCGTATTCGGGGAATTGACAAAAAGAGAAGCTTTCTTCTTCTCCACAAAGGTAAAGTCAGCCATGCCCGCAGATACTGCCACGCCGCCGCCGCATACGCCGAAAACTCCCATAAACTGAGGGATCACGCCCGACGCCAGAGACTGCTGTGCATAAATCTCACCGAACGCTGCCAGGGCATCGGATGCCTCTTCCAGACGAAGCCCTGCACAGTCAACCAGCCCGACCACCGGAACCCCGGTTTTCCTTGCCAGCTTGTACAAATTCACAATCTTTTTTGCGTGCATCTCGCCAATGGTCCCGCCAAGAACCTGTGCATCCTGGCTGTACACATAGACAGGATTTCCCTGGATGATACCATAACCTGTCACTACGCCGTCGGACGGCGCTTCTTTTTGTGACAAATTGAAATCCGTGCTTCTTCTTGTTACTTTTGCGCCGATTTCAACAAAACTATTGTCGTCAAGCAATGCTTCAATCCTTGCCATTGCTGACGTCTGTGCTGTGTTGCTCATCATCAAACCTCCAATTATAATAATTTACAAAAAACCCAATTTTCACCTATTACAGTTTAGTACATTCTGCCAAAAATAGCAACCTTTTTTTGAGAAAATTTACAAGACTTTCTATTCATCCTCCGTCATCACAAAGCTCTCCAATACCGATTCGGTATCTTCGAATGCCGCAAGCAGCGAATTGACGGAATTTTCCGTTTTATTCTTTTCTTCCCTTTCCAGGACTTCATCCACGTTTTTAGCTTCTTTCTGCTTTCTTTCTTCTTCTGCCTGTTTTTCCTCTTCTTTCTTCTTTTCTTCTTCTTTCCTTTTCTGGAGAAGCTGCTCCTGCTTCTCAATGGTTTCGTTAATCCTCTTAATCAATTCTTCTTTTGCGACAGGCTTCAAGAGATATCCCTGCGCCCCTTCCTGATAGGATTCCATTACAACAGCCTTATGTGCGTTTCCTGTCAGGCACAGTACCGGGATATCCCTTGTCTTTTCCTTTTCCCGGAGCTTCCTCAACACCGTAAGCCCGCTCATCACCGGCATCATCATATCCAAAAGGATGATGTCCACGCTCTGCTTCTGGATAATCTGAAGCGCCTGATCCCCGGAAGTCGTGCATATCAGATGGTAAGAGGCCTTTAAATACAAATCCAGCATGTTCAGAACTGTCTTGCTGTCGTCCACAGCCAATACTGTCTTTTTCATAACAATCGTTTCCTTTCTACTTTTGCATATTTTGATATTATATTATTTGAGTAAATTTTTCAACCCATTGAAAACTGCAATGTAAAAATTTCAACCACTTTTCTCAGCGTCCAGGCAAAATCCGTCTTCTGCGCGCTCTCCCCCACCGTAACGGCATATGTCTTAAACAACTCCCCATTCAGATAATAGGAAATCCTGCCTGCAATGGTTCCTTTCTTTACCGGAGCATTCATCGTTTTTGGCAGCTCCATTTCCATCGTGATCCGATCCGAATCCTTCATCAGCATTCCCCGTTCCTGCTCCGAGGGCAGATCCATGACAAGGGGAACTCTTTTTTCAGGGCGGATCAGGTTTTCCATCAGTTCTTTGGATGTTTTGCTGCCGCTTTCTTCTGTTTTTGCCCCCAAAACCGGAATTTTCGGGAGCTCCGGTTCGGAAAACCATTCTTTGTAGGTAAACGTAAGCCCGTATTCCATCAGCTTCCTGGTATCTTCCCATTTCCATGTCTTATTCCCCGGCCAGCCGCAGGCAAGGACTGCCGCAATCAAGCATGTATTCTCCCTTTTTAACGCGCCGACATAGCAGTAGCCCGCCTTAGAGGTAAAGCCCGTCTTTCCGCACAGAGCCCCGTCCATCATGGAAAGGAACGCATTGGTATTATACACCTGGAACGTGCGGTTATCCGGCTTCATCACGCCGTCTTCCATGCGGTAATTCGTAAAGGTATAGGAACTGGTGCGGGTAATTTCCAGAAATTCTTCCTTTTTTTCGGAAAGGCAGATACAATAACGCATAATTTTTGCCAGCTCCTCCGCCGTCGTATAATGCCCGTCGGCATCCAGCCCGTTCGGGGTGACGAAATGCGTATCCTTACATCCGATTTCCGCCGCTTTGGCATTCATCATTTCCGCAAACCCTTCCACCGAGCCGCCGATATGCTCCGCAATCACGACGGCGCTGTCATTATGGGACTGTAACATCAGGGAATACAGCAGATCCGAGAGCTTGTAATACTCGCCCTCCCTGACCGATAAATGCACCTTCGGCATGGACTGCGCATAGGAGGAAACCTCTGCGAAATCCTCCCCGTTCCCGTATTCCAGCGCCAGAATACAGGTCATAATCTTCGTGGTGCTTGCCATCGGCAGACGGACACTGCTGTTTTTATTTCCATATAAAATGCGCCCGCTTGCCGCGTCTATCAATACTGCCGCTTTTGCATGAAGGTTTAAATCAGGCTGTGTTTCTTCTGCCCTGACACAGGGCGCAAACTGCATCAGAAAAAAGACAGCGCAAAGAATCATCGCTAATTTTTTCAACTTCCATCCAACCTGTTTTTTCTTTCAATATATGAACTTTTATTTCCAACTATTCTTATCATAAAACACCTGCGCCGTATTTCCGCCTTAAGCTTTTTTTTGACCCGCAAATCACGGCAGCGCCGCCAGGATTTCTTCCGCTTTCCGGGCAGGCTCGTCATACTGAAAATCCTTTATCATAGTCTCCATCTCTTTCAAGCCTGCCTTCACTTCCTCCGGCAGCCGGAAGCCGAAACATTCTTTTATCAAATCCCATGCCTCGTTCCTGCTGTAATCCTCTAACAATCCCTTCATTTCCCTGATTTTCCCGGCAAGCTCCTCTGCGGAAATTTCCGGCTTTTCCGAATCCGGCACTTCCTCCCCGCCGCCGGACTCCTCCGCTTCCAGCAGCCGTTCCAGCCCTTCTGCCAAAGCCTCAAAGGTATCCAGGACTTCTTCGTGGTGCTCCCAGATATAATCAAACCGCTCTTCTTTTCCGGCAAATTCCAGCCCTTTCGCCTTTTCGGAAACCTCCGATGCTCCGATATTGGCTGTAATCCCTTTCAGGGTATGGGCATGAATGATATAATTCTTAAAATCTTCTTCCGCCAGCGCAGCGGACATCTCCATCGAAAGCTCCCTTCCCTCTTCCATCACCATCCTGATAATTTCCAGATACTGCTGTTTATCCCCTCCAAACAAAACCATTCCCCGTTCCACATCAAGCCCTTCCACTTCGACGGCAAAGCCCTCCGTCTCTTTGGCTTCCTCCGGGCTGTCTTCTCTGACGGTTTCCCGCCTCTGGATCAGCTCCTCCGGAAGATGCTGGTGCAGAACCTGCTCCAAAAGCTTTAAATCCACAGGCTTCGGGACATAGTCCTGAAAACCTTCGTTCAAAAACATCTCCCTTGCGCCGTTTACCGCATTTGCCGTCAGCGCAATTACCGGAACTTCTCTGGTTCCCGCCTCCTTCTCCATTTTGCGGATTAAATGGAACGTCTCAATCCCGTCCATTTCCGGCATCATATGATCCATTAAAATCAGGTCATACGATTCCTCTTTCAGAATCTCCAGACATTCCAGACCGCTCAGGGCGGTATCTATCTTCATTTCATATGGGGCCAGCAGCCCTCTTACCACCTTCAAATTCGTGACATTATCGTCCACGACTAAAATCTTCGCTTCCGGTGCGGCAAACCCTTCAACATGGGCGGACACTTCCTTATCCGTCTCGGGCGCGCTGCGGGCAAATTCCCCGATCGGCATCCTGTCCTCCACAAACTGCGGAAGCAGCACCTGAAACGTACTTCCGCACCCGTAGACGCTGTTGACAAAAATCTCCCCGCCCATCAGATCCATCAGCCTTTTCACCAGCGAAAGTCCCAGCCCGGTTCCTTCCGCCTGGCTGTTGTCCTTGCGCTTCATCCGCTGGAACGTCTGGAACACCAATGGGAGCTCTTCCTCCTTAATCCCCGTCCCGGTGTCGGAAATTTCTATTTCCAGCAGGATGCGGGAACGCCCGTTTTCCCCAAACTCCTGCTCCCGGAAGCCAAGCTTAAATAAAATTTTCCCGTAATCTGTAAATTTAACCGCATTATCCAGCAGATTATTTAAAATCTGCCGCAGACGCAGCTCGTCCCCGTATAATGCCGACGGAAGATTGGGATCGATCTCCATATGAAAACGGACTTCCTTTTCCGCAAGCTTTACGGTAACGGTATTGTCAATGTCCCGGAGCAGCTTTTCCGTCTGGTAGACAGACGGCGTAATCTCCATCTTTCCCGACTCAATCTTGGAAAAATCCAGGACATCGTTGATAATCGACACCAGGACATTTCCGGCTTCCTGGATATTCACCACATGGTTATATGCGTTCTTCCCAAGATCCGGCTCCCGCAGCAAAAGCTGCGTCATGCCGAGAATCGCATTCATCGGCGTCCTGATCTCATGCGACATATTGGCAAGGAACTGGGACTTGGCACGGTTCGCCTGCTCCGCCTGTTCCTTTAATTCAATCAGCCGCCGCCTCTGCTGCTCCGCAAAAGTATAGTCAAAAATCCAGCCCTGATAGCCCCGGAAGGTATTTTTCACATAAACCTTCGCAATGCCGACCCGGAACACCTGGTTCTCCTTCTGGATCATGATATTCTCAGGTTCCTCCTGATCCGACAGCTTCCCCAGTGCCAGGAGCGGCTTCCCGACTTCTATTTCCGGGAAAAAGCGTTTTGCCGCCAGATTATAGTACAAAACGCTCTCATCGGTATCGAATACCATAAACCCTTCTTCCATCGTCTCCAGCACGTCTTCCCTTACCAAATGGAGGACATCGAACAGGCGGTAGTGGATGATCACAATGATCACGCATAAAATTGTCACAAAATAACTGAGCGGAACCGGGCTGTACCCGTCCGTCAGCCCGGAAACATAGATTAAATAAGAACCTGCCGGAACAACGGCAGCAGCCAGAAACAGCAGCAGGCGCCTGCGCTCCTCTTTCTTTTTTTCCTTCCTTAACCGAAAAATGCAGGCGGTACAGATCACAAAGACATATACCGCTTCCGGCAGGATATAAAACAGGTAGAGCGGCCCTCTGGACACAATCACATTTTTCACAGGCGAATCCGGATCCAGATAGTAGCTTCTGTAATACAGATGGTGGTAATTATTGGTAAGCACCACAGAAAATTCTAAAAAGCTAAACAGGTAGATCAGGCAGGATACCCACCTCGGCAGGCGGACCCGGCAATAAAAAAGAACGAACAGCATCAGGAACGGGATGATAATACAATTTCCCATATACTGCACAATGATCGCATATCCCGCCGCCTCCGTCGATTTGCTGAGCAGGGTCATGAAATAGCCTGTCCCATTTAAGAACGTCCCAAACGACATCATCTGCAGGTACTTCTGCCCGACCGAAGGGCGTTCCATGCCGATAATCACGGTAAGGACAATCGAAAAAAACATGATTGCAAATTGAATCGTTAAAATAATGTTAAACATCTTTCCCCTCTCCCGCAGCTTCTTCCGGGTACAATTCCAACGCCTGTTTCCATGCCTCGTTCCGAAAATCCGCCAGCTTCTCCGGCGGCAGTTCCGGGAGTCCGTCAAGCTCTTCCACGCCAAAACGCCGCAGAAATTCCTCGGTTGTAGCAAGCATCAGGGGCCTGCCCGGGGCGTCAAGCCTTCCCGCCTCACAGACCAGCCCATATTCAATCAGTTTATTGACAGCATGATCCGATTTCACCCCGCGGATCTTCTCAATTTCCTGCTTCGTCACCGGCTGCCGGTAGGCAATAATCGCCAGCGTCTCCAAAAGCACGTCCGTCAATACCTGCTTTTTCGGCACATGGGCAATCTGAACGAGCGTCTGATAATATTCCTTCTTTGTACAAAGCTGCCATGCCCCTTCCAGAGAAATCAGGCGGATTCCGCGGTCTTCCCTTTCGTAATCCTCCTGGAGGCTTTTGATCGTTTTTTCCCATTCCTCTTCCGTCAGGGAAAGCGCCTCTTTCATTCGTTCCGCCGGAACCGCTTCCCCCATAGTAAACAAAATTGCTTCCACCGCCGCTTTGATATTGTTGGTTTCCTGTTTTTCTTCCATCTTTATTCCTTCGCGCTCCAAACCTTAATCTCGTCAAAAATATGCTCCTGCACAATTCGGATGCTCCCTATCTTCATCAGCTCTAAAATCGCCAGGAACGTCACAATGACATTCAATTTCGTCCGTTCCTTTTCCAGCAGGGAAGAAAAAACCACCTGCCGCCGCTCGGTAATAATCTGATCCAGTTCCTGCATACGTTCGCTCAAAGAGATCGTTTCCCGCTCTATCGTCCCGAACCGGCTCCGGACCCTGTCAATTTTCTCCTCGCTCCGAAGCATGACCTCTTCAAAAACCTTTTTCAGCCTGTCCAGCGTAAGCCCGTCCAGCATCTGATCCAGGTCAGGCGGCTCCCGGAAAGCTGCGATTTCCTTCGGGATATCTTCCTTCCGGAAAAAAGACTGCTCCGCGATAAGCTGCCTGTCTTTCAGTTCATAGGATAACGTTTTATACTTCTGGTATTCCAGCAGGCGGTTTATCAGCTCCTCTCTCGGATCAGCCGCCTCTTCCTCCTCTTTTTCTTCCTTCGGCAGCAGCATTTTCGACTTAATGCGCAGAAGCATCGCCGCCATGACAATAAAGCTGCTTACCCTGTCCGGATCATCCCGATCCATAGATTTCATGTAATCTAAAAACTGTTCCGTAATCAGCACAATCGGGATATCGTAAATATCAATTTTATTTTTCTCTATTAAATGCAGAAGCAGATCCAATGGACCTTCAAACACCTCTAATTTATAGGTAATTTCCATCATATCACACTTTCCATTGTTTTTCCATAGATTTCTTTCTGCCATTAGTCTTTTAAATTCTGTTAAGAATGCCACTGCCGCAGACAGTTTCTTTTGAAAATCCTGAATTTTTTGCAGGTAAAAATTATCAGTTCATACCGGACTTTTCAAAAGAAATGTCTGGCCGCGTGGCTGTTTAGAAGCGCTGTGTCAAAGACTAATTGCAGATTTTTTTCTCTTTAACACCACTGTCACAAGCTCCGGGCGGTTATGGATGCGGACGGGAATGCTGTGGCTCCCAAGTCCCCGGGAAACAATTAAGGTACTGTCCTGGAGCGTAAACTTTCCCGCGTCAAATTTCGGGAAAAACTCCAACTGCGGGGAAACCAGTCCTCCCAGGAACGGGAACCGGATAACCCCGCCGTGGACATGGCCGGAAACCACCAGATCCGCCCCCCATTGTGCATACTCGTAAAAATGGGCGGGCTTGTGCGCAATCAGCAGATTAAAGCCTTCTTTTCTTTTTTTAATCAGGCGTTCTATGGTATCGGGTTCTAACGGGGTCTGGCGGAATTTTTTAAAATATTTCATCGGAAGGCTCAATCCGGTAATGCGGATCTTTCCTTCGCCCCGTTTTAATAACAGCGTCTGGTTATTCAAATAATAAACGCCCGCTTTTTTCACATCTTCCTCATAGCCGGGATCTATCTCCGCCATTTTTTCCTCATGGTTTCCCCTCCCGTAAAAAACATCATACTGTTTCCCAAGCTTCTCCATGAGCTTTCTCGCTTCCGTGTTCCCTCCCTGCTGCTTTCTTGTCACCAAATCCCCCGCCACAACAATAAAATCCGGCTTCTGCCTTTCAATCGCGGAAAGGAGCCTTTCATTTTCTTTTCCAAAAGATTTATTATGTAAATCGCTTAACAGGACAAAACGCGCGCCGTCAAATTCCTTCGGGAGCCGCTCCGACTCCACCGTATAATAAGCCGTTTCCAGACAGTCAAGCTCATGCCTTATATATAATATGCCCCCCAAAACCAGACAGACTGCCGCTGCCAATACGAACACTATCCAGACCATGTTCCTCCCATCCCCTTTCCTCTTCTGCTGTTTCCTTTATTCTTCCGCTTCTTTTACCGGGGTCTCAACTCCCGCATACCACTGTATCATCCTGAGCAGGCAATGGAAAAAGCCTGCCCTCTCCACATCTTCCCGGGAAAGCAGCGCAACGCTCCCGATTGTTTTTCCGCCGTAAGTATATTCCACTGTCCCGACAACATCCCCTTTCTTCACAGGAGCCTCAATTTTCTTATCATAAACAGCATTTCCTGTTACAGAGGAGATATCCTCCCCTCCCGTAAAGACATAGCTGAAATCCTTTTCCATCACGGTTTTTACCGTATCTTTTTTCCCTTTTCCCACTTTCGCCGGCTCTAAGGTATGCTCACTGGCAAGATCCTTATACACCTGCGTATTGGCATATCCATAATTTAACAGCGATGCCGCTTCCGAAAACCGATCCGCCGGTGTCGCCGCCCCAAGCACCACCGCAATCATATCAATCCCGCCGCGGTTCGCAGTCGCAGACAGACAGTATTTTGCCTTGCTGGTCGAACCTGTCTTCAGCCCCGTAATCCCGTCATAGGTACGTACCAAACGGTTGGTATTGGTAAGCCCAAACTCCTTTTCCCCTTTCCTTGTATGATGGGTAAAGGAATCCATCCAGACCGTCGAATATTGTTTAATCTGCGGATGCTTTACTATCAGCTCCCTTGACATCAACGCCACATCATAAGCGCTGGAATAATGCCCTGTCGTGATATCGTCATCCAGCCCGCAGCAGTTCAGAAAATGCGTGTGCTCCATCCCAAGCTCTTTCGCGCGCTCATTCATCTTTTCCACAAAAGCCTCTTCCGTTCCGCCGATATACTCCGCCATAGCCGTCGCCGCATCATTCGCGCTGGAAATACAGATGCACTTTATCATCGTCTCCACGCTCTGCACCTCATTTTCCTCCAGATAAACCTGCGAACCGCCCATAGACGCAGCGTGCGCACTCACAGTTACAGAATCCTCCAGCGAAATCCTGCCGCTGTCAAGCGCCTCAAAAATCAGAAGCATCGTCATAATCTTCGTCACGCTTGCAATCATGCGTTCCTTATCTTTATCCTTTTCGTAAATAATGCTGCCCGTAGAACCCTCTATTAAGACAGCCGAAGGCGCTGTCAGGGTAAGCCCTGGTTCTGCTGCTTCTGTTTTGGAATTATCTGAATTTTCGGCAGTTTCTGTTTCTCCGGCATCGGTGCCTTTCGTTTCCTGCCAGACAGGCGATACAGCCGCGCTTACAGGTATTTCACAAATCGGTACACTGTACATTAGTATACAAAAAGCTGACAATACTGACAAGCATTTTTTCCAAAGTTTCCTTCTCTTTTCCATAAAATCACTTACTTCTTATGCCTTATGTGATTTTATGCCGGAAAAGATTTCATTATTCCTGATACTGTATTTTGCCAAGATTCTCGTCTTTCATAAGTCCACTGATGCTTTCGCCGCGCAGTTTATCGTTAGCTGAATAACCACAGAAGGGACACCGCCGATAAGCCCGGAGCCTTCTTTCACATATCTTTCCAAATTTCTTTGATCCATCATTAATAATATGACTCAACTTTCCCACCAGCATAACTGGTATTAGAACTTGATTTTTTTAACAAAATTATTATATAAATTGGTGCCTTGACATGAAAATAGCACCTAAACATCCATGCCCCGCAAATTGCGTGGCATGGATGTTTAGGTGGAAATTCTGTATTTTCTCCATAATCTAAAGTAGGGTTTGGTGGAGATTCTTCCACTTTTGTACTCTGGTGGGGATTCTCCAATACCGTACTCCAGATTCTCGTTCTTTGAAGACTTAGAAACTTCAGTAGCAGGATTTTCCCGTTTATCCAGGTTTCCCCTGCCTCCTCTGTCTTTGTTGGGATACTGCCTAACGGAAGCAGTGATTTCAGCCTTTTAAACACAAGCTCCACCTGCCAGCGCAGGCGGTAACAGGACAGGATTTCCGACGCAGATATCTCTGCCGGCAGGGACGTGGCCACAAGCATATACTCGTGCGTGAATGCCGTTTCTTCACTCCGTTTTTTCTGTTTTCTGCTTTCCATTTTCCTGATGCGCTCTTTTTCAGCAGCGATTTCCGTTTTTGTCTTTTTGCAGGCACAGATCCTTAATGGGACAAGCCTTTTTTCACTGTCCCTTATAGATACCCTCAATTCTTCCGCATTTTCGCCGACTGTGCGCAGCCAGTCAGTAAAAACCAGTTTCCTGCCATCAGCATCATAAAGGTTAAAGGCTTTATTTTTGATTCGGATGATTAAAATCACTTCCCGCTGCCAGGCAGCTTTCTATACTCTTTACCGTCCCATATGACAAGGCAGCCTTTTGTAAGCGTAAAATTTTTAAGGCTCTCCCCTGTGGACTGTCCGGTTATTTTGAATTGCCTGCAGGTTAAGGAAAAGATATCCACCGCATAATGCAGATGCCATATTTTTTTCACGGCGCC
>CANREH010000098.1 GCA_947629585.1 uncultured Lachnospiraceae bacterium
GTGAGCGAAAGCAAAAACGAACATACATTCCCTAGAACAGATTGAAAAAATGTCCTTGACAAGGGGTACAATTTAATGTGGAAAAAAGCAATCGGGATTATCTGTGCAGGGGGATTGTCCGTTCTGTGTCTGGCAGGGTGCGGCAGAGATATGGCGGGCAGTCTGGGAATCAAACAGCAGGACAATGTGGCGGATAAGGCACAGGCAGACGATCATGCGTCAGAAGGGGCGCAGGGAAACAATCATGCGTCAGATGTGGAAGGCAGTACGGGTAACGGGAAATTTTATGACGGAGCAGACCTGGAGGGGAATGTCGCAGAGTTTTCTGACGAAGGATTCTCTTTATCTCCGGCGGCCACAGAAACAGAAGAGGGAGGCGGGCAGGTAATGGCACAGGCAGCTCCGGGGGAGGAAAACGACAAAAACAATGTGCAGGTAACTTACACGGACAATACAGTGTTTCAGATTGTAAATCTCAGTATGAGTTCACAGTCAGAGGTATCAAGGGAGGACACGGATAAGGAAAGCGTCAAAAAGCAGTCTGAGGTCTGTGTATTTGGTTCATGTCAGGATAGTCACCACTGGACAGCAGATAAAATACTGATTCTCAAGTGGCAGGAATAGGAGGGCTTATGAATTATTTGCAAAGAGCTTTCTGCTATATTAGCAGAAAAAGACTCAGGTCTTTCTTATTGTTCATGATTTTTATGGTAATCAATTGTATGGTGCTGGGCATATTGGGGATACAGAGGGCATCAGAAGAAGTCATGAAGAACTTACGCAGTAATGCAGAAAGCAGGGTAATCCTGGAAATCAGGCAGGGAGCAGAGAAGTTTACTGAAGATGATGTACAGGAGTTTTTAAAAATCCCTGATATAAACTGGATAAACCGTTTGTGGTCAGAGCAGATTGCAATCCCGGAACTGGCGCCAGTCATAGGGGATAAGCAGTCAGATCCATTATTTACGATCCATTTACAAAACCGTGTTGATAAGGACAGTCCATTTGAAGAACAAATATATCGTCTTGTTGAAGGAGATTTTCCTTCAGCCAGTAATGAGATTGTTATAAACCAACGATTGGCTGACCAAAACGGGTTTCAGGTTGGGGATGATATTCAGGGAAATTACACGATAACGGGGATATTTTTGTCTGGAACAGAGAGGCAGCAGACAGAAAAAGTTGCTGCAGTAAATAGAATTGAAAATCAGATTTATATATTGGCAGATGAAAACCTGCCTGAAAGCTGCAAAGGTTACACAAAAGTTATCTGTTACGCAGCAGAACCGGAGAAGCTGGATGAATTGGCTGAGACATTAGATGAAAGGTGTAATGGGAAAGCTTATGTGCAAATAAATGATCATACTTATCAAAAAATGAGGATTTCTATTGAGCAGACAGGAAGAATTACTATGTTTGTTTTGGTCATCACTCTTATAACGGGCTGTTCGGTAACAGGACTGCTCTTGTCCATGTGGATGCGGGGGCGCAAGACGGAAATTGCTGTCTATGTAAGTCTTGGATTAGAAAAGATCAATTTATTAATGCAGGCTGTGGCAGAAGGACTGGCGCTGTATTTTATTTCATTTGTCATTTCAGGATTACTGGCATACAGTCTGTTGCCAAAGCTCAGCGGCAGCTTAGGGATAGTAGAAGGTGCCGGCGGAAGCTGGAAGGCAGATTATGCAGGAAGTCTGCTGACGTTAGGCTGCGGCATGGGTATGGTTATACTGCTGACAGTTATTGCCATGTTCCCATATTTGAAAAAGCATCCGAAAGAAATTTTGTCGGAAATGGAGGGGTAGCATGAATGTATTTGGACTTAGCATACGGTCTGTCCTGCGCAAGCGGGCAAAAACGATCCTGCTTTTGCTGATCATATTTATCACTTCCTTATTTATTTTTGCAGGGTGGGCCTGTAAATCCGCCAGCATACAGACGCAGAATGAAAGCAGACAGGCGATCGGGGCTTCCTTCCGTCTTGAGATAAATGAAGCGAACCGCAGCCAAAAGGTCGCTGAGCTTTCCAAACAGATTGGGGAAGGAACGAACGGAAGCGCCGGAGGATATCATCAGGAGCAGCTTGCGTCGGGAGACTGGATGACATGGACAGATAATTCCTTTGATACACTTTTGATGGATGACATTAAAAAGATTGCGGAAGTAGACGGGATAGAAGCATATAACGTCACAACTGCAAATACGGTTGTGAATCCGGTCAATTTTGAGCGTATCGAGGATAAGGATATAGACCAGAGTTTTGACCAGCAGGGCGTGTCGCTTCGCGGAAACCTGTGTATGGAGCTGGATTTTGATGTCCAGAAGGGAAATATTGAAGTAAAGGAAGGCAGAATGATCACGCCGGAAGATACGGATGTCTGCGTAATTTCCAGAGAAATTGCGGACTTGAACGGACTGAAGGTGGGGGACGTCCTGGAATTTAACAATTGGAAAGAGAGGGAATCTTCCACAGTATATAGTGCAGAGATTGCAGGTATCTATGATTCGATCAGTGGTATTACACCGATTATGTACGGCGACAGTTATCGGAGCGAGAACATTATCTTCACGGATTTGTCTTTTCCCGAAAAACCGGAAGGAAATGAGGGCAGCCCATTGTACCAGTATGCCACCTTTACGGTGGGGGATGTGGATGAATATGAAACCGTCAAAAAAAGGATACAGGCAGTGAATATCGGATGGGAAAGATATGATTTCCTTGACAACACGGGAATGAGCGACACGATGACGGAAAACTTCGGAGAATTGGAAAAAATGAGTTCGCTGATTCTGATATTAGTCTGTATATCCGGTATCATTATTATCTGTCTGGTTTCCCTGTTCTGGTTAAAAAGCAGGGTGCATGAGATCGGGATATATCTCTCTCTCGGAAGGACGAAATGCGGCATTATCATGCAGATGCTTTTGGAGGGCATTTTGGTTGGATGCGCCGCGTTTCTGTTAGCGGCGGCTGTATCGCCAATCGTTTCTCAGGGGGTGGTTGGATCTCTGGTGGATGATCAGACACGGAGGCTGGAAGAGCAGGAACAGATGGAGGCCGGTATGGTAGCAAACGCTTTATTAGAGGATGATCAGGCAAAGGTCGTGGGCGTCAGCGTGGAAATCAGTGGGAATGTGATTCTGTTATCCGGAATATCGGTTCTTGGAATCATCATTATCGCCATTGCGGGCTCCTGTATTTTTATTATGCTCCAGAAGCCGAAAGAGATTTTAAGCAGGATGAGTTAGGAGGTCATTATGTTAGAGATAAAGGATGTCATGTATTATTACAAATCGCAGAAAGACAGGGTAATATTGAACCATATATCATATAGTTTTGAAGAAGGGAAAATGTATGCCGTTTTAGGCACAAGCGGCTCAGGGAAGACCACGCTGCTTTCCCTGCTGGCGGGACTGGATGTGCCGATAGAGGGGGAAATCAGTATGAACGGTGTCAATATTATGCAGAAAGGTTTAAACGGGCATAGGAAAGAAAATATCTCACTTGTATTTCAAAACTACAATCTGATTGATTACCTTACGCCAGTTGAAAATGTCAGGCTTGGAGGCAAAGAAGATGCAATGGGTTTATTAAGGTCAATGGGGCTGGATGAAACCCAGAGCAGACGCAGCGTCATGCAGTTGTCTGGCGGGCAGCAGCAGAGGGTTGCCATAGCAAGGGCATTGGCAAGTAATGCTCCCGTCCTGCTGGCTGATGAACCGACCGGAAATCTGGACGAAGATACTGCGAATGAGATTATTACTATTTTTCTGGAACTGGCACATGAAAAAAAGAAATGTGTAATCATTGTTACACACAGTAAAGAGCTGGCACAGAAAGCGGATGTCGTCCTGACTTTAAGGAAAGGAACCATTGCAGCGGCTGAAGATATTACTTTACTATAAAAAGTTAGTTGAAATTGCCCTTATGAAAAAAACGAAAGAGGACGATATAATAAATGCCGTTAAAAATACGGTTTATCATTAGCTGCGTTTGTTATGGAGATTAAAAAAGATTGGCAGAGGAATTCTTTGCCAGTCTTTTTGGATTACAGGAAAGGGGCGTTTTATGTCAGAATTGCTGATATTGGTTGCAGGAATTATTTTTCTTTGTATTTTTGCGGAGCATTTTTCCTGTCGGATAGGGATGCCGGCACTGCTGTTATTTATGGCGCTTGGGATGCTTGCGGGAACAGATGGAATTTTTAAAATTCCTTTTTCTGATTATGCCCTGGCGCAGCAGCTTTGTACCCTGTCTCTTATTTTTATTATGTTTTTTGGCGGTTTTTGCACAAACTGGAAGACTGCGCAGCCGGTGGCAGTCCGCTCCCTGTTATTGTCAACGGCAGGCGTTGTCATAACAGCAGTATTGACGGCAGCATTTTGTTATTTTCTGCTTGGATTTGATTTAGTGGAAAGTTTTCTTACCGGAGCTGTTCTTGGCTCGACAGATGCGGCTTCGGTTTTTTCTATTTTGCGATCAAAAAACCTGAGCTTAAAATACGGAACAGCTTCTTTGCTGGAACTGGAAAGCGGAAGCAATGACCCTGCCGCGTATATGCTCACAGTGGTGGGTATTATGCTGATGGGGAGTGTAAAAAAGGAGGAAAGCCTTTCTTTCACCGTGGGAAAACTGCTTTTGTTCCAGATATTTTTTGGTATTGTTATTGGGGTGGGAATCGCTTTTGTTGTTATTTTCCTTCTCAAAAAAACAAGGCTTGTGCAGGAGGAATTGTATGAAGTATTTTTTATCGGGGCATCGTTAATTTCCTATGCCCTTGCTGATCAGATCGGGGGAAATGGATTTTTAAGCGTGTATTTAAGCGGGATTATTCTGGGCAATGTACAGTTTAGCCAAAAAAAAGAAATGGTGCAGTTTTTTAACAGCATTACAAGCCTTGCGCAGATTTTTTTGTTTTTCCTGTTAGGCCTTCTGGCTTTTCCGCATAAAATACCAGAGGTATTTTTCCAGGGTTTTTTGATTGCCGTTTTTATGCTTTTGATTGCAAGGCCGGCTGCCGTATTTTTCATTTTAAGACCATTTGGGTGCAGCAGGAAGCAGCGTCTTTTGGTATCATGGGCGGGGCTTCGGGGAGCGGCTTCGATTGTGTTTGCGACGATGGTAATTGCACAGACTGACGGGACAAGGCAGGATTTATTCCATATTGTGTTCCTTGTGTCTTTATTGTCCGTTGCCGTACAGGGTTCGCTGCTTCCTTTGATGGCAAAAAAGCTGGATATGGTAGATGAAGAAACGGATGTTAGAAAAACATTTACGGATTATCAGGAAGAATCCAGCATGACATTAATCCGGATGTATATTCCCGAAGGGCATAAATGGGAACAGAAACGGATGAATCAGATTTCTCTGCCTCCGGATTCGCTTGCGCTTTTAATAAAACGAGGGGAGGAAACTATTGTGCCGAAAGGCGGCACTCTTATTTATGCGCAGGATGAGATTATTTTGAGTGTCCCTGCCTATAAAGAAAAATCGGATATCCGCCTGCAGGAGACTTTATTGGACAGCGATCATGAATGGTGCGGGAAAACCATCAGTGAACTGAATTTACCCGGGAATGTCCTGATTGCCATGATAAAACGAGGAGAAAAAACGATTATCCCCAATGGGCAGACTGTGTTAAAGGCGCAGGATATTGTGGTATCCTATCAGTAGTATCAATAAAGGATGCCTTGAAACGCAGATTGCAGCAATAAACAATAGAACTGGGAAAATGAGCATGATTGTGGTACTATATTAATGAAATACTTAGCCGATCCAAAGTCAGGACCTTGTCTTTTCTTTCGGGCAGGTGACACATTGCTGATTCTGTGAATCCGGTTTGACGGGCAGAGGAAAATTTGATGGTTAGGAGGATAATTGCAGAAAAATGAATAATTACTGTTAATGAATAACAGTGATTGACCGATAAAAAGAATAAGATATTGGGAAAGGAGAGTGGTATGAAGAAGATGGAAGAAATGAGCGTTTCTTCTTTTTTATGGTTTTTTAATCAGTGCAGAGTTTATTTTTCCATTCAGCTTGGGAGATGTGTCCTGTTTTCTTTTGCGGCATTGTTTGCTGTGCTTCTTCTGCGGCGCAGCGTGCTGAAAAAGCGGATCTTTTTGAAAGGCATGGCATGGAGCATTTTTCTGACTGTGCCGTTTGTGGGTAAATTAGAGCTGTTTTATAACAATGCCCTGCTGTGCAGGCTGTTTCTTTGGTGGAATAACGGGTGCATTCGATTCCCGGTAGTCAGCTACGGATATCTGCTTGGCATAGCCGTCAGCGGAGTGATGATCGTTTATCAGCGAAGAAAGCTGAAAAAGCAGATGAAGCATATGACACAAAAAGAATTTGACGGGAAAAAAATCTATGTCAGTGAATTGCCTGTCACGCCGTTTGCTGCGGGCGTGCTTTGTCCCAAAGTGGTTGTGCCAAAGGTAATGGAAGATACCTTTGAAACAGAGGAATTGAGGATCGTGCTTTTGCATGAGCGGACGCATATCCGGCTGGGGCATTTATGGGTTTACCTGTTATGGGATATTCTCCGTGCGCTGCTGTGGATGAACCCGCTGCTTACCTGCTGTATGCGATATCTGAAAGAAGATATGGAGGACATCTGCGACAGGGTTGTGGTACAAAAGAAAGGCAGCGCATATGAATACGGGCAGGTGCTGTTAAAGAGCGTAAAGCTGCTAAAAGCGCAGGGTGCGGGAATGTCTGCTACTTTGATAGGAGAAAAGGATTATCAGGAATTGAAGCAACGGATTACAAGAATTGCAGAATATAAACCTTATCAAAAATCTAGAGTAACTATTTTATGCTTAATGTGTCTGCTGTCCCTGGCGGGAATATTTATGATGATTAAAAATATTTCTTATCCAAAATATCTGGATAAAGGAGATGTCGGCCTTGTAACTGCGGCGGGAGAATATTTTCATTTTGCAGATAATGACATTCTGAAACGGGCGTTTCAAATTGACGGGAAGTATGTGTATATTGACAGGCTGGCATTTAAGAAGATATTACGGGAGAATGGTATAAATAAGGATATAGAGGGTTTTTGGCTTGGCTTTGGAACTTATATTAAACTGCCGGGAATTGGAAGTACGCCAAACGTGATTTATGTAGATTACAGCGGGAATGAAAATCAGATGATTATTCCTTATGTAAACAGGGAAAAATCCGCGTTTGAATATATTTTTAAATACATTTTATAAAGTAAATCATGCGGCAGGGAGGAAAATTTGCAAAACGGACAATAACTGTTAATAAATAACAATAATTGACCGATAAAAAGAATAAGATATGGGAAAGGAGATTGGTATGAAGAAAATCGAAGAAACAATGCCAAGCGAGAGTGAATGGCTGATTATGGAGGTCCTCTGGGAGAGCAAAACACCGCTTACATCAATGGAGGTTCTGAACCGATTAAAAGGGAGGTCAAATATGACGCTTAGAATGGTGCGTGTCCTGATGAGCCGCTTATCAGGGAAAGGGCTTTTAGGCTTTACGGTGGATGAAAACGATGCCAGGGTTTACCACTATCATGCAATCAAATCTAAAGAAGAATGTTTAAGGGAGAAAAGCAGGCGTTTTGTGAACAGCTATTTTGCCGGAAGCCGGACAAGCGCAGTAGCCGCGCTGTTACAGGGAATTACATTGACAGACGGGCAGATTCAGGAGCTGGAAGAAATTTTGGAGAAAAGCAAAGAACAGGATCAGGAAAGGAGCAGGAAAAAATGACGGCAATGGAAATTAACGGTACTTACAGCAGCATATATGAACGTGCATATACAGCACAAAAACAGGCTGTTTTATCAAACAAGGGAACAGGTACTGCAAAACAGGCTGTTTCATCAAACAAAAAAACAGATACTGCAAAACAGACAAAGGAAACAACAGGTTATGGCGCAAAAACTTCTGTTAATCAGACCACAGATGAATACCTTAGCGGATTCAATGAAAAATATTCCGATTTGAATATTATGGCTGGGAGTGTAAATAAAAATTACAGGGGCGGCAGCTATCCGGATAAAGTGGATGTAATGATAGCGCCTTCTATTTTAAAAAAGATGGCATCTGATCCCAAAGAAGCACAAAAATATGAAAGGATACTGAGTAATATCCCTGCGTGTGAAAAATGGGCAAATTCTATGATAAAGGCAATGACCGGAAATGAAGTGGCATACAGACAGGTATGGATTGATGAAAATGGGAATATGGGCTCTTTCTCCGTCAGCGGACCGAGCGAAGAACAAAAGAAATGGGATGCCCAAAGAAAAGAGGACGAGAAAAAGGCATTTGAGGAACGTTTGGAAAATATAAGGGAAAAATTAAAAAATGCGGATAATGGCGTAATATATTTTGACAATGACGATATGCAAATCATAATGAATGCGGCAGAAGAAGCGCAGGGACAGATCGCTCAGGCAGAAAATCCGATTGCGGCAGGCAGCAATTTTGATATGCAGATATAGGAGTATGACCTGCACCGTCTATTGAGTACGCTGCTTAGCCTGGCGGTTGTGTATGGCCCGATGATGATTGCAGAATATTTACCGTATGGAGCGCAGAAGGTGCTGGATTTAATCCCATTGGCTGTCATGAGATGGTCACGCCGGATAAAGGTATAAGATGTCCCATATCGGATGAGTATTTTCAGACAGTAAAAATTAAATAATGGTAAAATAAAATTCCTGTTGTTTAACTTACGTTCAATAGATTTTTCAGGGACAGGCTGCTATACTGTACCTGAAATCAATTCAGAAATTGTGAAGGAGATCGTTGAATATGACAATAGGAAATGTTATTAAAAAATACAGAAAGAAAAAGGGTATGACGTTCCTATTGCACGGTTGCTTGGCATTACCACAGATAAACTTCTGTCCTTTCAGGAGGAGCTGACAGAAGAAGAAATTAACCAATATCTATCGGAGATGCAAAAGGATCTGGAGAACAAAGACTTCCATGATGTATTTCTTTCCGTACAGGGAAAAATCAGGGAATATCCTGATTGCGAAAAACTGATTTGGCAGGCGGCAGTCATTCTGGATGCGAAACAAATGACAATGAAATTTTGATTTTTGTAAGTAATGTAACATCTCTGTTGACTTGCACATAGGATAATGATATAATCAAATTACCCGATAGGTAATTTGATTATAAGGAGGGAGAATTTGAAAGTAGTTTATGCAACTGATAAAATTGAAAATTTATGCGAAGACTTAGGGGTGGCAAAAAAATTTTTTGATGGAAATACAATGCTGGCAAATAGTCTTATGGCTCGAATCAATGCATTGAAGCAAGCTGATACTATAAAAGATATTATAGTGCAGCCTGCCTTTCATTTTCATAAATTGAAAAATAAGAATGGTAAGGATTTGGAAGGATATTTTGCAATTGATGTAAAATCAAGACGAGAGCAATGGAGAATTATTTTAGAGCCGTTGGATGAAAATGAACAGTCGTATAATCCTTGTAAAATTGATGAAATAGCGGAAAATGTTAGGATAGTAGAAATTACGGAGGTGAGCAAACATTATGAGTAACTATATTGAGTATAATAATAAGATTGCATTTCACCCGGGTTATTATATAAAAGAAATTGTTGAGGAAAGTGGATTGACTCAAGAGGATTTTGCAAAGAGGCTTGATACTACACCTAAAAATTTAAGCCTTTTAATTCGAGGTGAGCAGAATTTATCAATTGATATTGCAATGAAATTATCACGGATGATTGGAACTAGTGTGAATTATTGGTTAAATCTTCAAAATGCGTATGATGCGTTGATTGCAGAATTTAGGTCAGAAGAAGAACTTGCGGAAGAAAGAAAAATTTTTGAATATTTTGAGTACAAGTTTTTTAGAGAAAATTACGGGTTACCGGATTTATTAAGACAAAAGGATGAGCAAATTAAGGCATTAAGAACATTTCTTAATGTAGCGACGCTTACTGTATTGAGTAAAAGAGATATGGCTGTTAGCTTTAGAAGTTCGACCGGAAATTTAACGGAAGCTAGTATTGTTAAAGCAAATGCAATGGTTCAGATCGCAACTAATAAGGCGCTAAAAATAGAGGCACCCAGATTTAATAAAAAAAAGTTTGAAGAAGCTGTAAAATATGCTTTGACACTTACTAGGAATCATGAAGAATTTTATCCATTGATTAGAAAAGCTTTTTTGGAAACTGGTGTAATTTTTGTTATACTGCCAAACATTGCAGGTTCAAAGACTAATGGTGCAACAAAAAAGATTGGTGAGAATATTATGTTAATGGTAAATGATAGAAGGTTGAATGCTGACTCATTTTGGTTTACTTTATTCCATGAAATAGGGCATATTATAAATGGCGACTATGGGATATCGTTTGAAAAGGAAACGGGGGAGCAGGAAGAAGCTGCAAATAAGTTTGCTCAAGATAGTTTGGTACCAAGCGACCAGTACCAAAAGTTTGTTGAATGCGCAAAATTTGATCTACAATCAATTAAAGATTTTGCAAATAGAATAAATCGTGATCCTGGTATTGTTTTAGGAAGATTGCAAAATGATAAAATAGTTGATTTTAATGATTGGACGCTGAATCCTTTAAGACACAAATATAAAGTAAGAATTGTGATATGAATTAAATGTTAAGAACACTCCAGTTTTGGAGCGTTTTTAGCTGCATAGGAGAGGATTCAATTATATGGGGAATGTAAATATGTTGTTTTGTTCGGGCAGCTTTTCTTGGGAAAGTTGCCCATTTTGTTTTAAAGGGCATTTGCATCCAATATCATTATGATTTAAAAACAAGAAATATATAACCCCAACTATTTTATTTAATTATTAAAACACGCAAGCCAGTCACCAAGTTGTAACATTTTTTTGGTATAATAAAAACAAAAACGAGAGGCGGCTGATGACATGATAGAATTATATTATGCGGAGGACGATGCCAATATTGCAAATGTGGTAAAGGAATATCTGGAGCAGAAAGACATGAAAGTGCAGGTATATCATACCATTTCAGAAATCAGACAGGCATTGGAAAAGCATATGGCAGCGGTTGTCCTGCTTGACTGGAATATGCCGGATGGTCATGGGGACAGCCTGTGCCGCTGGATTCGCAGTCGTTGGAAGGAACTTCCGATTATTTTTCTTACTGTCCGTGGGGACAGTTCTGATATTGTTTCCGGATTTAAGAATGGGGCGGATGATTATGTGGTAAAGCCGTTTGCGTTAGAAGTATTGTATTCAAGGATTCTTGCAGTGCTCCGCAGAACCGGGAATGTTATGGAACAATATCTTTTCTGTGATGAGATCAGAATGGATCAAAACCGTCATGCCGTCTTTTGCCGTTCGGAGGAAATCGCATTAAGCGAAGCGGAGTATCAGCTTTTATTATATCTTATGCAGAATAAGGGAAGGACAGTTACGAGAGCAAAAATTTTAGAACAGGTATGGGATGTGAATGGCAGTTATGTGAATGACAACACTTTGACGGTTACAATGAAACGGCTTCGGGATAAGCTTTCGCAGCCGGCGTGCCTGAAAACGGTCAGAAGCGTGGGCTACCGTATGGAGGATACGATATGAACAGCCGTAAAAATGTATTTATCACGTTAGGATTTGTATTATCTGTCAGTTTCATAGCTGCCGCTGCTGCTGTATGGCTGGTTTCCTGTCATTACAGCAGAATTTCTTTTGATATGGTAAATGCGGTCTGCTGCGAAGTAATCGAGCAGGAGCCGGGGACACAGAAAATCGTAGCTGCCGCATTAAAGGAATATACAGAGGGAAATCCGGATGGCTTTTTAGAAGATGATGTCTTGTCCCCGCTTGGATACCGTGAGTCTGATTTCCTGGACATTCCATACAGACAAATTGTTTTCTTTGCGGCGGCTGGATGGCTGATCGGGCTTTCGCTTTTTTCTTTTACTTTTCTTTATCGGAACAGGATGGAAAATCGCAGGATCAGGGATTTAGCTGAATATCTGGAACAGGTAAACAGCGGCAAAGCATGGATTTTGTCCGCCTCCGGAGAGGATGATTTTTCCAAATTAGAGGATGAAATTTATAAGACCGTGACATTTCTTTATCGGACAAAAGAGCAGGCAGTACAGGCTAAAAATGATTTTGCGGAGAATTTATCCAATATCGCGCACCAGATCAAAACACCGATTACCGCTATTTCTCTGACTTCCCAGAGCATGAAACAGGACTTTAACCATAAAGCGTTGGAACAGATAGAAAAACAGCTTTCCCGGCTGACTTATCTGGAGGAATCTTTGCTGCTCCTGTCCCGGCTTGACGCGGGAACGCTGCTTTTACAAAAAGAGGAAACTGATGTTTTTACGCTCCTTGTTCTTGCGGCGGATAATCTTCAGGAGCTTTTCCTGGGTTCCAATACTTCCATTGAGATACCGGAACAGGGGGAAATGTTCATTTCAGCGGATATGGACTGGACAATGGAAGCGATCATGAATCTGATGAAAAACTGTATGGAACATAATGAAGGGGGAACGGTTCATTGTTCTTATACTCAGAATCCATTATACACGGAAATCCTGATCTGGGATGAGGGAGAAGGATTTGCGAAGGAAGACATGCCGCACCTCTTTGAACGGTTTTATCGGGGACAAAATGCCCGTGAGGGCGGCATTGGAATCGGACTTGCTCTGGCAAAAGAGATCATAGAACGCCAAAACGG
>CANREH010000099.1 GCA_947629585.1 uncultured Lachnospiraceae bacterium
TTTTGCAAGTTTCTTTTCTGCCTGTCTGTAGTATCTTGGATAACATGGCTCATAACCGTTGCTGTCTTTGTAGAGTCCGTGCATGGAAAAGTCAAGGCCTAAGAAAGTTTTAGGTATTTGCTGTTGTACTTGGCTTTCGTACTCAAACAAAATACTTGCAAAATACTTTCCACCGGGCGTTTGACTTACCGTCACAGATTTCAATTGATAATCAGAAGGTATCGGTCTATGCTGCTTCATTTTTACAAAACCGATTTTGGGCAGTTTGATATACCCGTCTTTCATAACGATGTTTCCATTCACATAGTTGTTGTATAACTTCTGCGATTGGATTTTTTAGATTTGAACTTTGGAAAACCTGTTTTAGGCTGCTTGAAAAAATTTTGAAAAGCTGTCTGTAAATGAATCTGGGCATTAACAAGCGCTAAACTGTCAACTTCTTTCAGCCAGCCATATTTCTTTTTATACTGTGCGGGAGTATTGTTTAGCTTTTTTAGTTTCCTCATAATGTTTAATTTTGTCGGACAACATACAATTATAAAGAAATCTGACGCAGCCGAAAGTTTTGGCAAATCCTGTGCGTTGTTCTGCATTGGGATATATTCTGAATTTATAGGCCCTGTTCAATTCTTTTCACCTTGGCTTTCTATGTATTTTTTGATTACTTCAACAGATGCGCTGCCTGTTGTAAGCAAACAAAAACTCTGACTCCAAAAGGATTCCTTCCAGAGCTTTTTTCGTATCTGTGGAAATTCTTTTTTTAGAAGTCTGCTGCTTGCGCTTTTATATGCATTGATGAATTTGCTTATTTCTGATTTTGGGTGCGCCTTGAAAAGTATGTGTACGTGGTCTTTATCATGATTCCATTCCTGCAATGTAATATTATATTTCGGTGCAATATACTCGAAAATTTCCTTTGCACGACCGGAAATATCCTCATCAAATACTTTTCTGCGGTATTTTACAACTAATACAAGATGATAGTGTAACAAAAATACTGAATGTGCATTACTGTCCAATTTCAAGTGTAATCCGCTTCTTTCTCTTTTCGACTGATTATATAATAACATAGTTTTCTATTTATGTCAAGAGAAGTGGGACACAATTCATCCCCCACTTTAGAAGCAGGGGACTTCTTGCTGAAAAAGGTTAAAATATTTTACTTTCTTTCTGGAAGAATCCAGCACATACACAGCCTCGAATTCTGTAAGTACCGCCCTGCCGCCTGTTTCTTTTCATCCCAGCAGTATACCGAACCAAGCAGATACATCGTTCCATCCAGTTCACAAATCCCGGTAATTCCCGTCACATCTGCCACCTGAAGCGCTGCCTGATAATACTCCTCTTTTTCCAGCTCTTTTTTCCCGGAACAGGCGGCAAGGCTTAATACCATCACAGCCAGCAATATTATTCTGAAACCTATTTTCATCCTTTCACCCTTTCTTTCTGAAAAAATTTCCTGTGAAAAAAACTTCTATCAGATAAAACGAAAGAGGAAAGAAAAAGTCTTCAAAAATTTTTCAGGTTTTACTTTCTTATCCTTCCGCCTCCTTAAGCCGCTCTGCCAGCGTTTTCCTGCCAAGAATTTTTATCATACTCCCGGATATTGCCACAGGCACCGCTGTCACAAAAACCATATAGCCAAACAGATACCATGCCGGGAAATGCCAGTGCAGATAATCCGCGCCGACAGTTTTTCCCGCATAAACAAGCACAAACCCGGCAGCCGTTCCGAAAATAAGGGTTATCAGGATATTATTTACTACCAGAATAAGCCCCTCGCCAATCATCATCTGCAATAGCTGCCTTTCCTGCATTCCAATGGAACGGGGCATGACAAACGCGACATCAGATCGGAAACCAGGGTATTTACCAGGTTGATTACGGCAAAGACAATTAAAAAAGCAGATATTCCGTAAATCATATATTTCAGGGAAAGATACGCGCTTTCATCCTCCTTCATTTCTTCGGAAAGCGTCCTGTATGACAATACCGGATTTTTTTCCGTAATGGCTTTTATCCATTTTCTGACCCCGTCATTGTTTTCCCCGTCTTCAACAGAAACCCCAAACTTATCATACATTCCATAGGTTTCGGGAACCATATTTTTCATCAGAGCGCGCAGCATCAAAAACCACCCGCTTCCCATTTCCAGCCGCCTTCCTCTGTCATCCTTATCCCTGTAAATGCCCAGCTCATCCACGCAGCCTGCAATGGTAAAAGAATCCCTGCATTCCTTCTCCCCGTCATTCCAGTAAAATATTACCTGATCGCCGGGCTCAAATCTCCAGCCGAAAATTTCCTCGGCGACATCATTTCCGGTAATGATAATTTCCCTTTCCATAACCATTTTATCATAATCAAAAACAGCGCCGTTTTCACTGTGCCTGTTCAAAATCCCGGTTTCTTTCCTGTCAAAAGGGACTGCGCAGTCATCCTCCTTACAGCCGTTATATTCATAAGCCAGTTCCATACGCTCTGACACCGTAACCCGTTTTACGCCATGCAAAGAGGCAAGCTGTGTTTTCAGTTCATCATTTAACGGATTCTGTGTCCGGATATCGGCAATCCCATATCCGTCCGTTTTTTCCGCGTCCGGCGAAATCCCGATCAGATACTCCCCAAAATAAAATTCCCCCTGACGGGAATATTCCTTGCGCCGGAAAGGACTAAGCAATGTAGCCCCGCATAAAAAAACCACCCCTCCTTTTACCATTTTCCCATCCTCGATACGGACAATCCGATCCGCAAGCTGGACAATTTCCAGATTATGGGTAATCATCACGAGCGTCTGCCCGAACTGCTCCGACGTCTGTTTTAAAAGCCCCAAAACCTCCTGCCCCGTCTTACTGTCAAGATTTCCGGTCGGCTCATCCGCCGTCATTCCCGCTAGCTCCTTCCCGTCAATAACGACGCTTCCTGACGTTGGCGTGTCAAGCCCTCCTAGCATATTCAAAAGCGTGGATTTTCCGCTTCCCGACGTGCCTACAACGGTGACAAACTCCTCGCGCTCAACCGAAAAATTGACGCCGTCCAGCGCTTTCACCAAGCTTTCCCCGGAACCATAGTATTTTTTCAGATTTTCCGTTTTAAGAAGATTCATTTTTTTCCCCTTTCTTATCTCTGTAACATCTCTGTAACAGTTCAGCCATCAGCTCGATTTGGCTGTTACTATAACACCCAAATATCACAAAATCCTCTCAAAATTTTTACAATTTTGAGAGGATTCACTCCAAAGGAAGGCAGGCGGTAAATTCCGTTCCATACTCCGGCTCTGAGCGGACAGTCACAAATCCCTGCTGCCCGGAAAGAATCTGGCGCGAAAGAAACAGCCCGATGTCAAACCCCTCTGTACCCGCAACCATAGGGGAACGGTAAAATCTCCCAAAAATTTCCGCCTGTTCCGATTCGGGAATTATAATGCCGTCATTTTTTATTTTAATGGAAGCGTAAAATTCATTTTTATCAATGGAAACCCTGATATTGCCGTTTGGAAACGTATATTTCACCGTATTATCAAGAATATTAAAAACTGCCTCGCACGTCCACTTTTTATCACAGAAAATAACAATATTTTCACCGCAGTCCACATCAACGGCAATATGCATCATCTGTGCAAGCCCGTCCGCAATAACCTCAACGGCAGGTATTTTTTCCGGTGAAAAAGAAATCATCCCGTTTTCCAGCCGTGACATTTTCGCAAGCGATATCATCAGAAATTCCAGCTTCTCTGTCTGCGCCAGGGAAAGCTTTAAAAATTCTTCCCATTTCTTTTCGTCCGGCGCTCTTTCGGATAAAATCTGCATATACATTTTCAGATTTGCAATCGGTTTTTTTTTCTGATGGGAAATATCCGAAATAAGCGCATTTAATTTTTCCTTGTCTTTTTTTGACTGCTCATTTTTCTGGCTGAGGATCTCATACAGGCGTTTCAGCTTAAAATCAGCCTTCCCCGAAAGCGTGTCAGACGTAAATTCAAAATCGGGATTTTTCCCGGCAAGCATATCGTCAAGCGTGCAATCCAATTCTTCTGCGAACAGGGATAACCTCCGCCTGTTTGACACAATAACAAAAATTAATACAGCCAGCAGAACAGCAATGACTGCCAAAAGAATACTATCTGTTTTCAATCCTTCCCACCGTTCCAGACATAACCAATCCCATAGACGGTTTTAATATATTTATGATCCGCATCTTCAATTTTACTGCGGAGGCGGTTAATATTTACAGACAGGGCATGATCGTCCACAAAATTATTTTCATGATCCCACAATTTTTCCAAAAGGATTCTCCTCGTCAGCACCCTGCCGCCGTTAGACAGAAACATCTTTAACAGCTTATATTCCGTAGGCGTAAACGAAAGATTCCTCTCTCCTGCCGACGCTTCCAGCTTCTTAAAATCAATCCTTAAAAAACCATCCGAATACACACTGCCGCCTCCGCGCCTGAGAACCGCGGCAATCCGTTTCCTTAAAAGCAGCATGGAAAAGGCTTTGTTACATAATCATCCGCGCCGCAGTCAAATCCCCGCAGCTCGTCCTCCTCTAAATCCCGGCAGGTCAAAAAAATAACCAGGATATTTTTTTCTTTTTTTATTTCCATACAAAGCGTAAAGCCATCCATGCCGGGAAGGTTCACATCCAACAGGGCAAGATCCACCGCCTGTTCCAAAAACATGACGGCGTCCCTGCCGTTTCCGGCTGAAAGAATCCGGTATCCTTCCTCCCACAGATCAAATTCCAGCCCGGCCCGCAAAGCGGCGTCATCCTCCGCTAAAAGTATTGTCGGCATTCCATACCTCCGTTCCTTCTTCTCCAATTTATAAAATCATAAAAATTATTTTCAGATTTATTTTACTGATATATTTTACCACAATCACGTTCAAAAAAGATTCATCAGGAATTTTCACTGACATAAATTTCCACTCTGTCCTGGATCATTTCCGCCGTTTCTTTAGCGGATTTATCCCCGGCATAAAAAGCTTCCAACTCTTCTTCTATGATCGCCTGCATTTCTTCTTCCTCTCTGCCGTAATGAAGACAGGAACCGATCCGCTCCACAATGCCGCGGACCCTGTCTGCCTCTTTCTCCGTAATCGGCCCAAGAGACAGATTCCACCCAACCGTCGTCTTATACGGCTTTATTTTCATGCCGTCTTCATCCGTATATTCTTCCGCTGCTGCGGCATATTCCAGGCATTTTTCAAAAGCATCCTTCCTGGCCGGAAAAACAGGCCCTCCGGCATTTTTCTGAAAATCATAAGTGAAAAATCTGCGGACGAACTGCCATGCCGCAGCTTTATCCTTACATTGTTCCGTAATGGATAAGGACAAATCATTTAAGACCATAAAAACGCTGTCATCCCTATTCTTTGACGGATAACCCATGACCGCAAAGCCGCCTTTCTTCCCATACATCTTTGAATACAGTTGAATCCCGGTTATTTCATATAAAGAAGCCTCCGTCACAAACAGCTTATCTTTTTTCACCAAAACCGGAAGGGCTTCTGCATTTTCATTATTATAGGCATCTTCGCTTTCAAAATTTTGGGAATATTCTATCAACCGGATAAAATCCTCCGAATCAAACAATACCTCCCCGGTGTCCCAATGAACATAATCCCCTGTGTTCTGCAAAATGGTATGGATATAGTTCTCCCTTGTGGGATATTCCATGAAATAACTCCCTTTTTTCATGCCCTGATAAGCCTCCAGCATCTCCTCTGCCGTCCAGCCTTTTCTGTTTCCTGCGATTCTTTTCGATGTGACAAGAAAGCGCAGGGAAAACTGAACCGGAAGATTATAAAGCTTCCCATCCTTTTCCACCGCCTTCAATACCGAAGGCAGAAAATCCTCTTTTTTTATTTCCGGATCCTGTTCCATCAGCGGGTACAGATCCGTAAACATCCCCTTTTTTACAAGACTGTCATAAGAAATGTTATAGGTAACATTAATAATATCCGGTATCTTTCCTGCAGTAAAATCAAGGTTCATCTGCTTCCCGGGATCTTCGTAATTGGAATAATCCCTCACTTCTATCTGAATATCCCTGTTTTCCTTGTTAAAAGAAAAAATTTCCTGTTTCAGCCTGTCATTCATGGCAGACACGGCAAGCGTCACCACTTCCGCCGTCTCCTTTTGTTTCTTTTTCTTCATGGCAATAAATTCCAGATGATACCCCTGCTTTTTTTCATAGGGACAGTCAACAGCCAAAAAACTGCCGTCTTCCAGAAGAAAACAGCCGATCATATTTTTAATATCCACGCCGCTGTTGAGCCAGTTTATTTCTTCTTCTATTTTTCCGGCTGACAGATCATAAGAATAAATACGCCTGCCGTCGCTTATGTAAACCCGGTTTTCTTTCCCCGGAATCATGGATTTCATGAAAATCCGATAATTCCCGACAGCAGAAAATTCCCCTAATTTTCCCGTCTGCGTGTCAAATTCACAAAACCCCGTCTCCTTCCCCTTCCCTGCATAAATATAGACTTTTCCGGAATCTGCGGCAAACAACGCTTCTATGTAATATTCCTGATATTCATAGGTTTCCCCTGCCTTCCCCGTTTCATCAAAAGTAAAAATTTTATTCCCGCTCCCGATATAAAGCGTTTTGTCCAAAAAGACCGCCGTATTGTCCGTTGGAGCAAAATCGCCCTCACTGTCAAAATCCTGTTTTTTTAACAGCAATTCCACGCTGTCAATCATATTGCCGCCATCGTCCAATGTATCCAGCCTGTATTTTTGATTTTGGTACGCAATGATCCGCATTTTTCCCTGAGCATCCACAGCCATAGCCTCAACAGACCCCGGAAGCTCTGTCTTTTTCACATCGCTTCCGTCCAGCCCGCAGCTTAAAAGATAGCTCTGGCATATATCTTCCTCCGTATATTCCGAATAACTGGCAAAAAACCTTCCATTATCAATGCAGCAGCTTCCGACAGCTTCCTCCAGAACCAAATCCACTTCCTGAAATGACGGCTGGTAACTAATGACCGTCTCCTTTTCTTCCTTTTCGGAACAGGCAGCCAGGCATAATAAAACCACCGCCACAGGCACAGCCTTCATCAAAAAATTTTTCCACAAAAATTGTAAACCCATTTTCTCACTTCTCCTTAAAACCTGATTCCTCCATCAAATCTTCCACCAAGTATCCAACGCTCATACAGTGCAGATCAGATACTCCATCCCGTATCAACTCATATTCTTTTGAATGATAAAAAAAATCCATTGCCTCCTTCGTAGTCAATCCGCTTTCCTTCGCAAATCCTGAAATAATTCTCGCATATTTCATCTGTAACAAGGTCCGATTCGCTTTCATATTGAATAGCTCCTTTCAAATACAAGATATTCATTTATCACATTCTGCGTTCTCAAACATATTTGAAAATTTGGTTTTTCATAAGCCAGTCTCCCAATAGCATCCTTCTTGGAGATAATTCCTTCAAAATATAATTCTATTGTGTCAAACACCTTATCATTTGCAACTCCACCGGCTACAATCTCATAATTAGATTTATCCTGTCCTCTCCTGCATTCAAAAACAAAATCCAACCATTCCTCGGAATAGGACTCATACTGCACAGAAAAACACTTCTCATAAGCCTTCTCGTCGAAATTATATACACTCACAATACCCGGTTTGTTCCTACGTATATATTGTTTACACCAATTCTTTGCCTGTTCCTCCATCGGTGTCACATAAAATCCAACACCAAAATCAACCTTTTTTCTCGAATGTATTATATCCGGTTTGGCTACCTCTGCACAAGAACCATGATATACCCTCATAACGCAATCCCCCTTTCCGCCATCACTTCCTTTAAATTCTCAATAATATATTCTTTCCCTTGCGTGTGAAGCGTTTCATAACAGGGGATAATATACTGATCTACGATATCACTCTCCTTGGTCAATGCATCATGCACAATTACCGGATCAATATTCATATCCTCCGCAAGACTTTCTATGCAAAAAACAACAAATCTTAATTCATCGTCTGAATAATTGCCTGTCTTCCGAAACTTATCAGAATCAACATTCCAATACTCATTCAAGAATAACATACATTTCCTCCGATTTTCTTATATTTTTTTATTCATTTTTTATTTCACTATACATTAGCGTCTTTTTTCAAATAGAATTACTATACAATGCGCCGCATGCTGTTTGATTTCTGGCTGAATGCAAACCGTTACATTTGCGCTTTTTGTCGCCATAGTAAGCACCTGTCTTTCTGTTTTTGATGATACCATATTGTATAGCCAATCGCAATACAACATTCAAACATTCACAGAAAAGTTATCGATGTATTTTTTTCCGGACATCACTGCCTCAGTATTGCGGCGTTTAGTATCGTGGACATCCTCGTGGTTTTTACACCATTATCAGATCTGTCCAGGATGCAGGGGTTGATTTATTTACAATTTTACGGTATGATGAAACGTACTTAATTCCGTCTAAAAAGGAGTGGCGGCTGTGGAGCAAAACACAGTGCGATCAGAATTTATGAGGTGAAAAATGATACAAAAACAGACATTGAAACAGAAAATTATAAAAGCAGATATGGATATGGTTTCTGATATATATGATCTGATCCATACGACAATAAAAGATATTTACAAAAAGTACTATTCTGATGAAGCGGTCAAATTCTTTTTGGAACTCCACAGCAAAGAGAATATTTCAGCCGATATTTTAAAAGGGAACGTGTATGCCGCTGTCCATGAACATGATGTGGTTGGGACAGGCACGCTGGACGGAGATCATATTAAACGGTTATTCGTATTGCCGCAGTTTCAGGGACAGGGAATTGGCACTCTGATGATGGATTTTCTTGAAGCCGGGATTATAAAGAATTACGGCGCTGTGTGGCTGGATTCTTCGCTTCCTGCGGGAAAATTCTATCACAGCCGCGGGTATATCACCAGGAAATATGAGGAAATTCCACTGGAAAATAATAAAGTGCTGACATATGAGATCATGTGCAGGAATCAATTTCCCATAGACCCAAATCATAGAAAAACTAGGAGACGATTGGTTATGCAATATAATATTCCCGGAAGAGCCGAAAGGGATATTCGCAGGGCTGCCGAAAAATACCGCGTTCTGAAAGTAATCCTTTTCGGCTCACGGGCAAGAATGTCAAATCATGAACGCAGTGATATTGATATTGCTGTAAGCGGCGGCGATTTTGATTCATTTTACTGGGATATCAAAGAAAACGCTCATTCTCTTCTGACATTTGACATAGTAAACCTTGATTCCAGCATTTCGGAAACATTAAAAGAAGAAATTCAAAAAGACGGAGTGGTGATTTATGAAAAAACTTGATAATTTTACAAACTGTCTTCATGTTCTGAAAAAAGCGGATTTTGAGTTTGCGAACAATAATGAAATATACAGAATGGGAATTATAGGGCAGTTCAATCTTACCTTTGAGCTTGCATGGAAAGCATTGCAGGCGATATTGAGAATACATGGCGCAGAAGGCGCAGAAACAGGCTCACCGAGGGAGGTTTTACAGCTTGGTTATAAGTTCGGTTTTGTAGATGATTCTTCTGTTTGGCTTGCTATGCTGAAAAAACGCAATACATCCGTTCACATATATAATGAAGAAGAAATTGATGAAATTCTCCTGCTTATCCGTGACAGCTTCCTTCCCGCATTTTCTGTTCTGGAAGATACCCTGCAAAAAAAGCTTGACGAGGCTGGGGACGATTGGGAATGATACAAAATTTTTTACTTGCGTTTCTCAAACTCCTTCTGAAACTGTTTCAAATCCTGCCCTTTTAATGCACGTTCTAAAAGCTGTGGAATCATCTGCGGACTGCAGGCAAAGCAGGGAATGGAAAGCGCCGCCACCTTCTGTGCCATCTGTGCGCTGTAATACGGCCTGCCGCCGTCCGCCACGGCAAGCAGGCTTATCACTGTCACGCCGGATTCCTTCATTTCCTGAAGCCTGCGGAGCATGGCGGCAGGATTCCCGTTTTCCTCCAAATCAGAGATCAGGAAAAACAGGGTTTTTGCCGGATTTTCAATAAATTGTCCGCAATAGGCAAGCGACTTTGCGATATCAGTGCCTCCTCCTAACTGAAATCCAAACAGCAAATCCACCGGATCATCACTTTTTTCCGTCAAATCAACCACATTCGTATCAAATGCCACAATTCTCGTCGTAAGACTTGCCATACTTGCCAGGATACAACTGACAACCGAGGCATAAATCACAGATTCTCCCATTGAACCGCTCTGGTCAATATCCAGAATAACTGTCCATTTATTGGCGGCTGTCGTGCTTGTTCTGTCAAAGAAATAAAAGTGTTCCGGCACAATGGCATGAAGCTCCGGGCGGTAATGCTTTAAATTTCTTGCAATCGTAGTCTTATAGTCAAGCGCCGCCGCAGAAGGAATCGGGGAATGCTTCCTGCGGTTGATTGCCGCCGTCACCGCCCGCCGGATATCCTGCTCTAAAAGCTGATTGATTTCTTCCACAATTTTACGGATAAAGCTGCGCACACTTTCTTTGGAGCGTTTTGGAATCTGCTCTTTTAACAGCAGAATCGCCGAGGCAAGGCTTACATCCGGCTCTGCCTTTTCCAAAAGCTCCGGTTCCAATAGTAACTGCTTTAATCCGCAGCGTTCCATAGCATCCCCCTGGATTACCGTTACCAGCTCTTTATCAAATAAGCTGCGCACATCGCCCAGCCACTTGCTAATTTTGGGATTAGAAGGGCCGGAGCCCGCCTGCGCTCCTCCCAGATTTCCAAACCCTCCGGCATCCGTGCGGTTATAAATCGCCGCCAGCGCCTGATCCATTAAATCAAATTCCGGCTCCAGAACACCGCTTCCCATATTAGAAAAACGTTCCTCACTGTCCTTCCCCAAAATCAGCCTCCAACGCTGCATCCGCATTTTTTCGTCCATATCCCGCCTCCTGTCTTTCATCTGCTTTAAACCTGAGTCAGCACCTTCTTGCCCTCAAAGGCAGAAACATAACTTCGGATATCAATAACCGTTCCATCCGGATAATATTCTTTCCCTGAACAGAAGCTATTCTGCATACAAAAGATTTCATCATTCATTTCTCCATTTCATAAAAATTACTTTTTCCATAAAGTAAATTTCCGTCATATATTCTTCTCATACAAATATTTTACCACAGTCACGCCCATTTTCCTATCAGATTTTTATTACTGCAATTGTTTTTTCATATCTTTTGTGATACAGTAATAGCTAAGCGTATAAAGAATCGAACTACAAATAGATATATAGAAGGGAAAAGGGAAGTTTGCCATGCACATAGAAATTAGAAAATTATCAATAGAAGATGGCGAAGACATTTATCAAATGCTGCAGCATATTCCGGCAGATGAAAATGGATTTATCAATTCTGTAAATGGAAAGACGTTTGAGGAATATAAAGAATGGCTTGCAGGATCAGTAAAAAATTCCTTGCAGGAAGGAATTGTTGATGGCTGGAAGGTTCCGGAGACGGTATATTGGCTGTTTGAAGCTGGAAAGCCGGCAGGTTATGGGAAGATAAGGCATTTCCTGACAGAGCAGCTTCTTAATAATGGAGGAAATATTGGTTACAGCATTGTCCCGTCAGCAAGAAACAGAGGATTAGGGAAAGTTTTTTTAAGGCATTTGATAGAAGAAAGCAAAGGAATTGGAATGAAACAGCTGCTTCTTACCGTCAGGGAACAAAACAAAGCATCCATCGCAGTTGCTATGGCGAATCATGGAGTTATTGAAAAAATAGAGTCAGGGCGATATTATATTTGGATCTATTTGGACAGAAATGAGGAGAGCATGGAATCATGATAAAACAGGCGGTAAAAGAAGATGTACTGACATTAGCTGAATTAGCAATGCAAATGTGGAAAGATTCTACAGTTTCAGAATTGACGGATTCCTTTGCAGATATCATAGAGAGCGAAAACGCTGTCTGTTTCCTGGCCTATTGCGGCAAGCCGATTGGATTTGCCCAGTGCCAGCTTCGGCATGATTATGTAGAAGGAACACAGACAAGCCCCGTCGGGTATCTGGAAGGAATCTTTATTAAAGAGGAATTCCGCCGGCAGGGATATGCGGAGGAGCTTTTGCTTGCATGTGAAAAGTGGGCGAAGGAAAAGGGATGTACAGAATTTGCAAGCGACTGCGAGATAAATAATCACGGCAGCTTGGCGTTCCATTTAAAAATGGGTTTTACAGAAGCAAACCGCATTATTTGCTTTCGGAAAGATATAGGAAACGCCGCTTCATTCCTCTGAATACTTCTTCCCAAAGAAGACTGACCTTCTCCCGTATTGCAGGCTTTTCTAAATTAAAAATGTAACTATCAATTATACAACGTCCTATGTGGGAGAAAACGGGAATCATCTATGCTTTACACAGAAGCAATTCAAGAAAATGGCTCCATATGAGGTGTCCGGGATAAACCGCTCTCCCACCATGTGGATATTCATTTGGCCGCCGCAATGGAAATACCGCACTGCCTTTACGCTGTGCCGATATTAAATTTTCATACTTGACAAAACCGCCGTATGCCTTTAAAATATGTTTCAGAA
>CANREH010000100.1 GCA_947629585.1 uncultured Lachnospiraceae bacterium
TTATTTTACACTGAGGTATTTTTTTCTCAACCTTCTTTCCTGGAATTCCCTATACTTGAATTATACAGGAAGCTCCTTAATTTAAAACAAACGAGTGATCTTTCCTTATATTTCGGCACTTCCTATGGAAAAGTAAACCTTTGCTTACCATACCGCAAGAAAAACGAGAGGAAACGCACACCGCGGATTCCTCTCGTTCACGGTATTTGTCAAATTGACAGGCAGGCTTGTCAGCCTGGCTTTTCCCGCCTTTTGTTTTTTGATTATTTCCTGATTTTCACGTTCTTTTTCTTAGACCAGGAAGAAACATAGGTCTTTCCGCCCACTTTTTTATACGCCGGAAAGGGAAACCCTTTTCGGAAGAATGGTAAATGTCCTGACAGCGGTTCCCGTATAATCCCCTTTTCCGGAAATTTTCACGGCCGCCGTCCCAACCTTTTTATTGCTGTTATAAGATACCGTGTAATCCGTTCCCGCTTTCAGGAGACTGGAGCCAACCTTCACGGAAACGCCCGGCTTCCTTGCTTTTCCATTGTAAACAAACGAATCTCTGCTTAACGT
Source organism: uncultured Lachnospiraceae bacterium (assembly GCA_947629585.1). GTDB lineage: Bacteria > Bacillota > Clostridia > Lachnospirales > Lachnospiraceae > MGBC100174. Next base: position 562 of record CANREH010000100.1, read on the forward strand.
GACATCGTCATTGGAAAGATCGGTTTTTGTTTCTGTTTCAGGAATATCACCGGAACTGCCTTCTGCATTCAACATCAATGCAAACAACGCCCGAAAAAAACGAAAAGCATTAACATCAAATAGAAATTCCCTGACTTTGAAGGATCTTTTGAACCTCATCCAAAGGCTTTCTGACAAGTTTCGCTATCATAGTTAAGGAGAATGATTCCTTAGCCATATCCAGGATCATCTGTACTCTTTCCTGCTCTATTTTAATTATCTCCTGCTGTGCCTTTACCCTCTCTTGTTCTGCCTCAGCCCTCTCTTTCTCTGCCTTACCCCTCTCTTCCTCGATTTTATCCATCTTTTCTTTAACCCTTGCCTCAACTTCTGCCTCAATCTCCGGTTTCATGATTTCCATTAATGCCCTGCACATACTATCCTCTCCTTTCAAAATTTCTACCACATCTTTATTCGCATTCACTGCCAACTGCAATACATCATCCGCCAAAGACCTGCTGTGGACACCTTCCAGCCCCTCTGCTTTGCGGATTAACCTTTTCAGCCCTTCTTTCCCGAGCTTTTTTGACAGGGATTCCAGCCATATATGTTCTCTTTCCTCCAATTCTTTCATGACAATAATCTATACGGAAAGAAGGACAGGCCCGGATATCCAGTACACGCCTACAAATTTCCTCGTTATGGTAAACCCAAGATCCTTCAGCTTTTTAAACAAAGCATTCGGTTTCCCTTCCCGAATCAAAGAGACGGTAATTTCATCCACCTTGCGCTCGTCCACCATTTTTCCATCCACTTTATACAAAAAAGCATATGCAAGAACTTTTAAGAATACATCAATATTCAGACCGTCACCTAGGGATTTATATTCTACAACATTATACTTCTTAAAAATCCTGCCAATGCAGTTTTGAATATCCGCCTCTGTATTTTTCTTGATTACCAGCAGATCAATCCGCAAAGGCTGGGAATTTAATAAATACTCTCTTTCATACTCTAATTCTGCGCTTTCTTCAAGAAATTCCAGTTCCACAGCAGAGGCAAATCCAGAATGCCAATCCTTTAACACCTGCTCCGATTCTCCGCATTCTTCCACAAACTTTTCCATAATACAATTCCTGCTGCACATCATTATAGATAATAGAAAATAAAAATTCAATAGTTAATGAAAATAATCAAAATGTGCTGACGGCGGAATAGTATTTTATAGATTGCTATCTGCCGTCAAAAATGTTACAGTATATTAAGAAATATTTCTTGAAATATGAATTTTCTTGGAGGCGTTTGGAATGGGAAAGATGACAGTTTATCATGGCGGATATACCGCCGTTAGGAACCCGAAAATAATCATAGGAAAAAATACAAAGGATTTCGGCCCTGGGTTTTACTGCACCGTTATTCGGGAACAGGCGGAGCGGTGGGCAAAAAGATATGACACACCCACTGTCAGCACTTATACCGTTCGGATGGATGCCAGTCTTAAAATCCTGGAATTCAAAAATATGACAGAAGAATGGCTGGATTTTATCATTAACTGCCGTCATGGGAAATCTCATGATTACGACATTGTGATCGGAGCGATGGCGAATGACCAGATCTATAATTTCATTGCCGATTATATAGACGGAATCATTACGAGAGAGCAGTTTTGGGTTCTTGCAAAGTTTAAATATCCGACCCATCAGATCAACTTTTGCACAGAAGCCGCCATCAGGTGTCTGGAGTTTGTTTCAAGTGAGGAGGGAATTTTATGACAGGACGGGAAGACCGCAGGGAAAACGATCTGTTTTTTACCTGCAGCCTGATTGAATATATTGCAAGGCGTACCAAAAACAGGCGGTCTGTCGTGGTGAATTTGCTCGGCAGGACCATGATTGAAAAAATATACGACCTTGCGGATGTTTACCATAGTGATAATATAGACACCGTAAGCGAGGATTTTATTGAGAAAGCTGCTATCTGCGAGGGAAGCTTTGACAATGTTTCCGCCGCCCGCTTTGCCGTACCGAGCCATTGGGATATAGGAAAAGTATACAAGCGGCTTGTTCTCGGCATTGCAAAAGAAAAGAAGCTTCCAATCGCTGACGCTGTAATTGAGGCGTATAATTCTTTTGTCAGCGATAAAATTGATGATTATAATTCGAGTTTTTACTATGAAGCTCCGCAGAATATTTTAAATGCTTATCTGGAAGGAAGGTTGGAATGAAGATTAACGGATATCCAAGATATGGATAACCAGCCCGTCCTCATTGGTAATCGTTCCTGTAAGCTCTGCCGTTTCCATCCAGGCAAGCGCCCTGCTGTCTGTCACAAGGAAGGGTTTTGTCCGCACAACCCCATTCTCATCCGACGACCCATTATTCTCAATGGCGATCCGGCAGGGCTTTCCGTCACAGTCAGTTCCTTCTAAAAGATATCTCGCTGACAATTCCGGAGAACTTCCCGGCTTTATTTTCTGGAAATCAATCCCATGCGGGAGGACAGTGCCGTTGAAATAATCACCTTCGGCATATCCGGTAAAATGAATCGCGGTGACGTCGGAAGTATTTCCGTGGATGGAAATAGTTTCTTCCATATGGATATGGATAGTAAGGATTTCTTTCATATCATAATACTCCTTTTAATATTCTGTACATTTCCGCACATTTTTATATCTTTACTGTATCACAAAATTTATGCCATGACAACGATTCCTTTTCATGAACGGGGAAACGCAAATGGAGCTGCCGCTCTTATCGCGGCAGCCCCATTCTATGAAATTAAGAATTAGGATAGGAGTACCAAATTAATTCATATAACCAAAAGGAAAACCACTCTGATAATCATCGCTGCTGTTGCCATAATTTCCATAACCGTAAGGAAGCCTGTTTCCATTTCCGTAAGAATCAGAATCCCCATTGTCCGGCGTCTGGCTGTCTTTGGCTTCGCTGTTGTCAGAAGGGGTATAAGTGCTGGAATCGCTTTTCTTTCCCAGGGTGACATTAACTGTTTTTTCGGTATAAGTGCCGTCCGTCTGTGTCTGGTAAGTAACCTCAATGGTAGTGCCGCCTTCGATATAAGTAAGGATATCCTCAATGTTAGATGTGGAAGCAACATTCTTTCCATTTATTTTTGTGATGATATAACCCTGCTTTAAACCTGCTTTTGCAGCCGGAGAGTTTTCTTCTACCGTGTCGATATAAACGCCCTCCGGCATATGGTACATTTCCTGATAAGTTTCTTCCACACCTACCCCGGTAATTCCAAGATAGCCCTGATCGGCTTCTGGAATTTCTTTGCGGTTCAATAATTCCTCCAAAATCGGGATAGCGTCGCTGATTGGAATGGCAAAGCCCATGCCTTCGATTTCGTCCGAGGCGTATTTCGCAGAATTAATGCCGATCACTTCGCCGTTTGTATTTACCAGCGCGCCGCCGCTGTTGCCCGGATTGATGGCGGCATCGGTCTGGATAAGCGTCATAGTGCCGTTGTCCATTTCAACCTCGCGCGCCGTTGCGCTGACATAGCCTACGGTTACAGACTGCCCATAGCCAAGAGCATTGCCGATAGCTATGGACATTTCTCCAACCTTTAAAGTAGTGGAATCTCCGAGGGAGGCTATCTTAATGGCAGATTTTGTGTCGGAAGACAAATCGTCAAGCTTTACCGCAATCACGGCAAGGTCACAGCCTGCGTCTGTCCCTTTAATGACAGCGTCCGCTGTCTTTGTATCGTTAAAAGTAACATGAATGCTTTTAGAATCAGAAACAACATGGTTGTTAGTCGCAATATAAAGATACTCATCATCCTGTTTAATAATAATTCCTGTGCCGCTTCCGGTTCCTTCCTGCTCTATTTCCTGACCGAAGAATGTCGTAGCAGTCTGCGTGATTTCACAGTCGATGGCGACAATGCTCGGCATCACCTGCTCGGCAATTTCCGATACATCCGTATTTGCCGCGGTGTTCACCGCCTTGATGGTATTTTTCTGATCCGAATCATCGGTTAAGGAAAGGGTCTGCGTTTCCTGCTCTTTTGGAGCCTGCGTTGTCTTTTGGGAAGGGAAAGCGCTGGAAATATATTCAAATCCTGTAAAGCTTGCGCCTGCCACTAAGCCGAAGATTGCGGCATAGGCAGCTCCCTTTGTCATTGTTTTATAAAAATCTTTCTTTGGCTTTTTCCCGCCGTTCTTCGGCTGCTCTGCGTCCTCAATCCTGTAATCGACTTCCGGGATGATGTTTTTGTCCTGTTTTTCATGATTGTCATAAAAATTAGTATTCATAGTATCAACCTCCTGTTTTAATGCCTTTCATAAAATCTATCTATGTTATATTCTGTTTTGTTTTATCTTATGGCTTCATTCTAAACAGGAATTGTGTTTCGTTTGTGATTGGGCGGTGAAGAGTTTGTGATAAAAATGTGGGGAATTTGTGAACAAACGCTTCCATGCCGTCCGTTCTTTTGTTTTATTTAAAAGAGCCTTATTGACAAAGGCAAAAACAAGTACCATATACATAGCAGGCTGTTGAAAAATGCTGAAGCTCCTCTGTGAATTTTACAGAACATATTGAAATGCTGAACCGGAGCACGTATCATAAACCTGCCTGTACCGCAGGATATCCTGCATTAACAACGGCTAACATAAGGAGATATGGGACCGCTGTCCATACTGCGGACATTCGTCATCGGATTCTTCCTGCCAAAACTCTGTTTAATGACAGAATCCTTCTGACAACAGCAAAACCGCAGGCACTGTAAAAAATTCTTATTTTTTTTACCAATTCTTTTTAAGATTTTATGAAAATTGCCCCTTTGACATTTTCCTGATTTTCCATTAAAATAAATACTGTCGAGTGGCAGAAAGCGTAAATCCAGATTTGGGTTTGCGCTTTTTTATTTATTAAGGAAAGGAGAGTCCAGGGGATTTTTTGAATATCTCTCTGGTATAAGGAAAATTATGAAAGCTATGAAAGAAGCAACCACAGGAAACAAAATGGGAACGGAACCTGTCCCGAAAGTCATGCTCAGCATGGGAATCCCGATAATTTTATCGATGGTACTGCAGGCCTGCTACAATATTGTGGACAGTATGTTCGTGGCAAGGATTCCCGACAGCAGCGGGCTTGTCCATGCCGGTGAATATGCCGTAAATGCGCTTACCCTCGCTTTCCCGGTACAGATGCTGATTGTCGCCTTCGGTATTGGAACCGGCGTCGGCGTCAATGCCCTGCTTGCCAGAAGCCTCGGGCAGAACGACAAAGAAAAAGTCGCAAAAACGGCAGGAAACGGTATTTTTCTTGGAATTGTGATTTATCTTTTCTTTTTCCTGTTCGGAATATTTGGCATCCGCCTTTATTTAAGCAGCCAGACAAACGATCCTGTTGTCCTTGCTATGGGAATTACGTACCTGAAAATCTGCACTTTCGTTTCGTTTGGGATTGTCCTGTTTTCTATTTATGAAAAATTATTACAGTCCACAGGAAAAACCGTTTATTCCACGATCGCGCAGATCGCAGGCGCGTTTGCCAATATTATTCTGGACCCGATCCTGATATTCGGGTATTTTGGCCTCCCGGAGCTTGGCATTGCCGGGGCCGCTTATGCTACCGTCATCGGGCAGATTTTATCCATGCTGATTGCCATGCTGCTCCATTACACAAAAAATAAAGAAGTTCCCAACGGAATTTCTTATCTGAATCCCGATCCTGCCATCATTAAAGAAATTTATGCCATCGGGCTGCCTGCCATTATTATGCAGGCGCTGATGTCCTTTATGACCTATGGCATCAATATTATTTTCGGCGCCGTTTCCATGGCAGCCGTTACCGCCTATGGAATTTTTTATAAAATCCAGCAGTTTATCTTTTTCGCCGGATTCGGGCTGCGGGACGCCATTACCCCGCTGGTTTCCTTTAACTATGGGCTTGGGAACAGACAGCGAATGAAAGACGGGATGAAATATGGAATTATTTATATTGAAATTATCATGGTAATCGGTATCGCTGTCCTTGAAATTTTTGCCGAGCCATTAGCGGCTGCTTTCCAGCTTTCTGATGAAACGGCGAGGTTATGCGTCCTTGCCATGCGCATTATCGCACCGGGATTTTTATTCGCGGGCGCAAATATCGCCATTCAGGGAATCTTTCAGGCTTTGGAATGCGGCATCGGCTCCCTGATTATTTCCTTATTGAGATTATTTGTCGTTGTCCTCCCGCTTGCCTGGATATTCACAAAATTTTCCAATGCGGAATTTATGATCTGGCTTGCCTTCCCAATCGCAGAGCTGGCAGCTTTTCTTGCCGCCGTTATTTTAATGCGCCGGGTTAATAAAATCCAGGCTTCGCCTGCCCATAGCGCAGAATTCCAGCCCGCCTCCAAACAGATCCTAATCCCATAAAACCTAATTCCACAAAACCTACTCTCACAGAGCTTAATCTCACAGAACCTAATCTCATAAAAGGCTTTATTTAAAAAAGACTGCCGCAATAAATATCCCCTTAGCGGCAGTCCTTTCTTTCCTATTCCACCCAATGAACCACGTTATTTTTCCTTGCGACAATTTTCGGCTCTCCTTCGGCATATCCTAAGCAGATACACGCCCACACGATATGCTTGTCCGAAATTCCATACGATTTGAGCTTTTCCCTGATGTCCGGCTCGTCACAGATTGTTTTCAGCGCATTGATCCAGACAGAGCCGATACCGTAGGACTGCGCCGCAAGCATGATGTTTTCCGCCGCACAGGAGCTGTCCTGAATCCCATTTTCATTCCTCCTGTCATTGGAGACAAGGATCAGGGTATCCGGGTTTTCCATCCCATAGAAAAACACGTTCTTTTCCGCCGTGACCGTCTTGATTCTGTTTTTCAGCTTCTCAATTTCATCTTTCCTGCGGATAACCGTAAAATTCCAGGTCTGGAGGTTATGCCCGCTCGGCGCCTGGATGCCCGCTTTCAAAATCATGGCAAGGACCGCCTTTGGGATCTGCCTTTCGGTAAATTTCCTTACGCTGTGCCTGCTTAGAATAACCGACATGGTTTCATTCATAAGCTCCTGATCCCCGTTCTCTTCCCAGATACGGCGCAGTTCTTTCCTGTCCAGCTTTTTCATGCGGTTGCGCGGCAGTTCAGGAAGATAAAGGAATTTTTTCGGCAGCTTATATGCTTCCAGCCTTCCTCCCAAAAACCTGGTCAGGGCAGCTTCGTCCACACCCTTCCCCTGTTCCAGCACGATAAAAAGCGCAGGCGCCTGTCCCAGAACTTCATCCTCTATGCCGATGCAGGCGCATTCCCTTATCCCCTCAAATTCCGAGGCGGCATTCTCCACCTCATTCGGGGAAACCTTTTTCCCGCCAGCATTAATGATATCATCCGCGCGCCCCACCATATAAACATAGCCGTCTTTATCCATGTAAACCAGATCATTCGTCAGAAGATAACCATCCAATGTCTCTTCTTCCTGCAGATGGTAATATCCTGCCATCTGGTTCGGTCCGGATAATGCCATTCTCCCGGCGCTGTCACTGTCCTCTGCATGGACTTCTTTCCCTTCTGAATCCACCGTTTTTAACTTCACACTCCCTACCGGCCTTCCCAGAGATTCCAGCTTGTCAGGATTTTCACTGACATGGAGAAAAATTACCCCTCCTGTCTCCGTAGAGCCCCAGGTATTGACAATATCGGTATCAGGAAGCAGCCGGACCAGCTCTTTTTTCATATGGTAACTTAAAGAACCCGCCCCAATCTCTATATACCGGAACTGCCGGAATGTCGGGGCAAACCGATCGGCCATCTGCCGGTAAAGAAGCTCTATGGAAGCAGGCACGCAGACAAAGCCAGTGCATTGGTAAGCTTCCATATTAGCGTAGATCTCTTTCGGAAACGCAAACCCGTTCTGAAGGATAACGGATGCTCCCATCGTCAGAATCGTGCGCAGAACCCGCATTCCTACCGAATGGTTCAGTGGAAGAGGGAGCAAAACCCGGTCGGTTTCCTCCATCCCCGTCCCCTGCCATGTATTGTCCGTAATGGCATGGATATTTTTATAGGTCAGCATAACGCCTTTCGGCGTGCCTGTCGTCCCCGTTGTAAACAAGATTTCCGCAATCTCCGAAAAATCCGGCGCATGATATGGCAGCTCCGGCTCTTCTCCATACTGCTGCACTTTTTTATAAAACTGTAACAGAGACCGCCTGCAGATGCCTTCTTCCGTAATCTTTGTGTCCGCCAATAGTAACTTTGGTTCAGCAAAACGGTAAACAGCGATAATATTTTTTTCCAGCGCCGCCTTATCTACCGGAATAGGAACTGCCAAAAGGTACTGAACCGCAAGGCTTGCAACAGGATAATCCGGGCGCGATACCGCGCTTATCATCACCTTATCTCCCTGCTTTATCCCATATTCCTCCGCCAATATCACGGCGGCAGCTTTTACCTGCCGGGCAAGCTCCCGGTAAGTCATCCTGTTTTCCTTCCATCCGACTGCCAGGGCATCCGGCTTTCTCTGCGCATGTTCCAAAACCGCCTGCACCCAGGTCTTTTCTGTCCCTGTATTTTTTTCCATTCCCGCCATCTCCTTATTTCCTGTTTATAAAAGAGACTTGACTGTCTCCACAATCGCGTCAATGGAATTCAAATTTTTCGGTTCCAGTTGATCTAAGTCAAATGTGATCCCGTATTCCATAGAAAGCTCCGATACTAAGGTAACAATAGAAATGGAGTCCAAAATCCCGTCATCTACTAAGGTATCGGAACAGGTAAAATCAATCTGGGGCAGAACCTCCCCCAACAGCTTCAAAATATCTTCCTTCATAATAAAAATCGCCTTTCTTTATATTGATATTCCGGTTAAAAATTAAAATAAATAAACGGATTATATCCTCCTCCAACGGCATAGCAGACATCCAATGCAAACAGACACAGCATGGCAAGAGTCTGTAGCCCATGCCAGCCCTGCAGCGCCTTCCTGCTCCTTCTTTCCAGCCATGCGCCGATTCCTTCCATCACAGGGAAGGCAAACAGAAGCCCCGCCGCAAGAAATACTTTATACTGCCCAATCCAGTAATTCCCATAGCTGTCCATGAAATGATTGCCGCTCAAATGCAGCATAGAGGCATAATACCCTATGGCAGCTCCGAGAGAATCCGCATTAAAAATGACTTTCGTGCAAAGCACTACCAGGAAAGTACTGAAAAATCCCAGGACTGCCCCCGCTTTTTTATTCTTAAGGGGTTTCCTGTACTGCTCCCAGACAATGAAAACAAACTGTATAAACCCCCAGACCACAAATGTCCAGTTGGCTCCATGCCAGATCCCGGTGGACATCCACACGACAAACAGCACAAAGACGCTGGAAAGGATTCCGGACGTTTTCCTTCCGACAACGCCCATCAGCCTTTTCCTGAGCCTGACCGCCGGCCCTAAAGACAGCGGGTAATAAAGATAATCCCGGAACCATTCCCCCAGGGAAATATGCCACCTGCGCCAGTATTCCGTAATGGATTTTGAAATATAAGGGTAATTGAAATTCTCCAGAAAATCAAACCCGAACATCTTCCCAAGCCCGATTGCCATATCAGAATACCCGGAAAAATCAAAGTAAATCTGGAGCATAAACGCCAGCGCGCCCGCCCAGGCAAATACAACAGAACGCTCCGACGGCTCCCTGGCAAAGGAAAGCTCCGCAATGACCGCCAGCTGGTTCGCAAGCAGCAGCTTTTTGGAAAGGCCAATTAAAAATCTCCACGCCCCTTTGGAAAACAGGGAAAAACTATGCTTCCTCTCAAGAAGCTGCCTGGAAACGGTCCCATAGCGGACAATCGGCCCGGCAATCAACTGTGGGAAAAACGCTATGTAAAGCCCGGCATTAAAAATATTCCTCTGTGCCTTTTCTTTTCCCCGATAGACATCCACCACATAAGACAGCGCCTGGAACGTATAGAAGGAAATCCCGATAGGAAGCGCAAGCGGCAGCGGATTTTCCCCCTGCGGCGCAATCATTCCCGCGATCCACGGCAGATATTTAAAAATAAACAGCATGGACAGGTTATATACACATGCCGCCGCAACAATCCCTTTCCCTTTCTTTGTCTTAGGACATCCTGACACCCAGATCCCAAGCGCATAATTTACACAGATAGAAAGCAGCATCAGCAGGATATAGACAGGCTCTCCCCAGGCATAAAACCCCAGCGACACAAACAAAAGCCACAGATTCTTTATGGACAATGTCCTGCAGAGCGGGCTGTAATAGATTATGACTGTGACTGGAAAAAACAAAAATAAAAAAACACCGCTTGAAAAAACCATATCTGCTCCTCTTTCTATTGAAAATTAAATGCGCTCAAACTGCCGGTAAAATCCCCCGTCTGAAATACTCCAAGCCCGTACTGGACAATTACCGTATCCGGGTCAGTTTCCTTAATGAATGTTTCCAGGCTCCCGTCAAAAACCCGTAAATCAATGATATCCAAATCCTCTACTGCTGCCGCAAGAAAAGGGTACATGGTTTCTGCAAACGAGGTTTTAATCATTAAAATACGTTTCCCTGAAGTGATCTGATTGTTATGAATCCTGATCCATGCCTGATCCCCATATCCATACAGGTGATACGAAGATTTTCTATATAAAGACTTCTCCTGAAGCACTTTATAATTAAATAACGTCTCCTGAATACTCCCCCTTGTATGCTCATTTTCCCCTGAAATAAAGACCTCCAGGTCGGTATCAAAAACAGGGGTAACAATATAAAAATCTTCCGGCTCCGCATATACCTGTGTAACTTCCCTGCCCTGCGATCCAAGCCATACGCTGCCGTCTTTTTCCGCCCTATAATTGCCGGGATCAAATACAGAAACATCCAAAGAATACCCAAAGTGTTCATTAAGATAACTGCACAGTATCCCATCCGCCCAGATAGCGGATTCAGGCGTCCAGTGATGATCTGTCCGATAATACATTTCAGAAAGCTCATGCGGATAGGCTTCTTCCAGCTCCTTTGACGTAATCATATCCAGACCGCTCTTCCGGAAGGCTTCCTGCAATTCTTTATTCTTTTCTTCCGAATAATCAGGAAATCCCTCCGTTTCCGCATACTTTTCCGGATTCTCAAAAAATAAAAAATCCCTTCCCTGCTCTTTCATGGCGCAGCCAAACCGGACAAGGCGATCGATCCCTTCAGAAATATCCACATGATCAAACACCCAGCCTAACGATTCTTCCCCATAACGGACAATGATATCGGAAGCGCTGGCCATATCATTTCCGCCGTCAGCAGAGGAAGCCGCCATATCCATGCCAATCCATTTTTCAAAACTTTTCTTTGCTAACACAAACGGCATCCTCCAGCGAAAATTCTCTGTTGCCGCCGCTTCTATTTTTTCCTCTATCTTCGCAATACCGTCCTTTAATTTCAGGAAAATCTGAGGCGCCGTTCCTTCCTCCTCTTCTTCAAAAGGATATGCCTCCTTCGCATCCCATGCGGCATTCTTTCCTTCGGAACCGTAAAGATTCCAATACTCTATTTTCGTTACTGCCTTTCCGGCCAGAATCAGCAAAAACATGATTCCTGTCACAAGGATATATACAATACCTGTCATCTTTTCCCTTTTTCCATCACTGTGCATAACGATTCTCCTTATCGCAGACATTTTTAAATGATTCCTCTTATTCCTTTCTAACTTCCTTCGCCAAAAACCAGGCAAAACAAAAAAACTACGGCAAAAACCGCAGTCTCCTAACTCCGATTTCCCACGAAACGAACCCCACGGGCATTGCCCGCAGGGCGTCAGTGAGAAACCAAAAGAAAAACAGGCGCCGGTATGCGTCCACACCAAACACCTGTAATTTATAAAAAAGGCCAGATCTCACCGTAACAGTTCAGCCTTGCGGCTGGACTGAAGAAAAAGTTATGGTAAAAACGCTGAAATTTTTTTGTGGTTTCTTTC
>CANREH010000101.1 GCA_947629585.1 uncultured Lachnospiraceae bacterium
CATATGTCAAAAATAGTGAAAATTGCCCCTTACGAGTAAACTCGACGGTTCAATTTTCCTATTTTTGCCGCATGGCTAAACTGTTCAAAAAATATCCTTCAAAAAGTTATAAAGCCCCTTATCGCTGACATTAAAATCATGCCCTCCCGTGAGTTTAAACCAAGTATGCTCTATCCCGTTCTTTTCAAGGGCGTTATGGTAGCTTTCCGGGTTGTCAAAGACTACGTTATCGCTTTTCCCCGCCACAATCAGGATTTTTGTCTGCCCTTTATACTCGTCCTTTACGGTAAATTCATCCTCTGTAAACAGCCCCGGCTCGCTGACATTGTTCATATTGTCATAGGCAAAGATTCCCGGCGCCGGGCAGAAAGCGGCGACCGCGCCAAAAACATCCTGCAGTTTCAGCCCTAAATATAAAGATTCCCTTCCTCCCATGGAGAACCCGCAGATAGCCGTATTTTCCCTGCCTGTTTTTACGGAATATTTGCTCTCAATGTACGGCTTTAAATCCGTTGTAAAGTCATTGATAAAATTGTCAAATGCCTGATAGTTGGTAATGGCAAATGCGTCCGGCGGATTGCCCGCGTCATTCACCCTTGCGCGGCAGTTCGGCATAACCATAATCATCTCTTCCGCCTCGCCTGACGCTATCAGGTTTCCAAGAATAATATCAGCATAGCCCTCTACTGTCCACTGGGTATGATCCTGCCCCAGGCCGTGGCATAAATACAGGACAGGGTACTGTTTCTCCTCTGTGTAGTTCGGAGGAAGGACCACTCTCACATCCCTTTCTTTCCCCACCGTAGTAGAATAATATTTCTCCGTAATCACTTTCCCATAAGTGACCCCTTCTTTTCTTGTCCGGTAATCACTTGGATAGGTATACATAGAATCCCCATCCTCCGGATCGCGTTTTACTGTCACTTCTATCATTGCCTTTTTCCCACTCCCATCTTTCGCCTTTGCTGTTATTGTCGCAGTTCCATCACTGACAGCGGTGATCAGCCCGCCGTCTTTTTCTACGGTAACAATCCCTTCCTCACTGGATTCATAAGAAACTTCCGGAATTGTCGCATTTTCCGGGGACACGCTGCCGCCCGCAAAAACCGTAGAGCCGACATTCAGCTCTATCTCTGTTTTCGGCACATCCACTTTCTTAACTTTCACAAACTTTTTTACGGTAACTTTACAAACCAGCTCTTCCTTTCCTGCGGAAACCGTAATCTGCGCAGTTCCCTTCCCTTTTGCCCGAATCAGCCCTTTTGCCGATACCTGCGCAACTTTTGGATTGGAAGAACGGTAAGTCACTTTGCCGCTCACTTTAGATTTTTTCCTGAAAGACAACTGGCATATGCTGTACTTTTTGGTTCCGCCTGTATAAAGAACACATTTTTTCCTGTTTAAAGACAGTCCCTGCGCCGCCTTTGCCATGCTCATGTCCGCCAGCGGCGATAATGCCATAACAGCCGCTAACGCCATAACCGTACCTTTGTAACTTTTCTTCATTCTAACTCCTTTCCTGTTACCCTCATTGATTTTATGGGCCGCTTCCTTTAAAAACAGTTCATTCAGCATTCTAATTAGATGTCTAATTAGAATGCTGAATTCATTATATCTTCCTTTGCTGACTTTGTCAATGGAACTAATTTAATTATTTTTATCTCTGCACTCTGGCTCCTGCCCCGTCCATAATTGCTTCTACTTCTTTTTTATTTGCCATCGTGGTATCTCCCGGCGTTGTCATTGCCAGAGCGCCATGAGCAGCTCCATAATTGACTGCCAGTTCAGCATTCCCGGTTGCCATAAGCCCGTAAATCAACCCGGATGCAAAGGAATCTCCGCCACCCACACGATCCATAATTTCCAAATCTTTATAGTCCTTTGCTTTGTAAATCTCCCCGTCCGCCCAGCACAGCGCTGACCAGTCATTTTTTGTTGCTGTTTTTACTTCCCGGAGCGTGGTTGCCGCTGCCTTAAAATTAGGATAAGTTTTAACAGCTTCATTCATCATTTTTTTATAGCCTTCTATATTTAACTTTTTTAAATTTTCATCATTTCCTTCAATGGAAAAGCCAAGACAGGCAGTAAAATCTTCTTCATTCCCAATCATCACGTCTACATATTTCGCTATTTCCTTATTCACCTTTTGTGCTTTTTCCTGCCCTCCAAAAGCGTTCCACATGGACGGTCTATAATTTAAGTCATAGGAAACTATCGTTCCATATTTTTTAGCAGTTTTGATTGCCTCCAATGCCGTTTCACATGACTGCTCCGACAAAGCCGCATAAATACCGCCCGTATGCAGCCATGCCACGCCTAATTCCCCGAAAATATACTCAAAATCAAAGTCCTTCGGCGCAGCTTTGGAAATGGCGGTGTTCGCCCTGTCTGAACATCCCAGAGCGCCCCGTATGCCAAAGCCTCTTTCCGTAAAATTAATGCCGTTCCTGCAGGATCTTCCGATACCATCCGTTTCCATCCACTTGATTAAAGAAGTATCCACTCCTCCCTGAAGAATGAGATCCTCCATCAAAAGCCCCACTTCATTATCTGCAAACGCTGTTATGACTGCCGTTTTCATTCCAAAACAACGGCGCAGCCCCCTGATGACATTATATTCCCCTCCGCCTTCCCATGCCCGGAAACTGCGTGCAGTGCGGATTCTCCCTTCTCCTGGATCAAGGCGCAGCATTACCTCCCCTAAAGACACCGCATCATAAGTATATTCCTTTGCCGGTTTTAACTTTAATTCCATCGCTTTTTCCTCCTATCTGCGGATCTTTTTCACAATCGCAGCCGCCTCTTTCACCAAGGTTACAATTGTCTTAAAATCTCCCGCTTTTATCAGTTCTCCTTTTACCATCCAGCTTCCGCCGCAGGCAGCTATTCTGCCATACGCCAGATATCCCTGCACATTTTCTTTATTGATTCCTCCTGTCGGCATAAATTCCACTTCCGTATATGGAGCCGCCAGCGCTTTCACCATTGCCAACCCGCCGCTTTGCTCCGCAGGGAAGAATTTCACCACTCTTTTTCCCAGCTCCAATGCCTGCTCAATATTGCTTGCACTGCTGACTCCCGGTATGATCAAAACATTTTTCTTAGTACAATAATCTACTATGCTCGGATTAATCCCCGGACTGACGATAAATTTTGCTCCCGCCGCCAGCGCAAGATCCACCTGCTCCTTTGTAAGAACCGTGCCGGCGCCGACAAGAAGCTTAGGATATTTTTCTGCCATAATCCGTACCGCATCAGCCGCCGCAGGCGTGCGGAATGTAATCTCCGCACAGGGAAGCCCTCCTTCAAGCAATGCCTCTGCCAAAGGCTCTGCGTCCTTTTTATCCTCAATTACCACGACCGGGACTATCCCGATTTTCCTAATCTGTTCCATAATGGAATCCATTTTTCCCCTCTCCTTTTCCTAATAACATATTTTTGTGACAAGTATATTGCAGCCTTTCTTATCAGCCATATCCTGCCTTGTCCTGATTATTTTCCCCATAAATACAGCTCCTTCTAACTTTGTATGTTATATCCATAAACTTCTATCTGCGCAAGCGCCGGAAAAGGCGATTCATCCATTGCCTTTTTTAACTCCCGCAGCTCTAACCATGTAATTTCTTTTTTTCCAAACACAATTTCCTGTCCCACGGATGTCTTTTCCATAGGAATACCCATCTTAGAGCCGTCCGAAAATACCGCTGTAATTTTCTCCCACCAGCTGTCATGTGGAAAATCCGCCCGCAGATAAATGATCATCCTGTCAATCCTTACCTTGCGTCCAAAATCCAAATGAAATACCGCCTCCGGGTCCCTGTTGATGCCCCATGATGCAAACGGCCACAGGCCGTGCAGACAATTGGCAGTAATGCCGTCAATGGCATTTCTTGCCGCAAACACGGATTCCCCCCTGGTTTCAACATTGGCAGACGCATGTGGGAACGATGCCAGATTTTCATGCTGATCGTTGACATTGACAGCAAGATTCTGATATGCGTTTATTTCAAACTCATACGCTTCTCTGACATGAATGAAATGCAGCCTCCCGGTAAAAGCTTTCGGTGAAAGATTGCATTTCTTTTCCCCATATGGAACATAATAAGTAAACGTATCTTTCATATAAACCATGGACTTTCCCAATGCCTCATCCAGCATAATCCATAAATACCCGCTGCACCCTTTGACTATGATTCTGTCGCCCTTTCCATATTCATGCTCAAAGACAAGGTTCAGCTCTTTTTCACCGGAAATCTCCGCTATGACTTCATCAGAAGAATTTACCACTATAATCTCCATAACTTGTTTTCTTTCAAACCCTCCGTTCATTTACAACAAATCCCGATTCCTGATATCATCCATATCGCCAAAGTCCTGATTTTCCCCCGCCATGCCCCAGATAAAGGTATAAGCCTGCGTGCCGCTTCCCGCATGGATCGACCAGCTTGGGGATATCACTGCCTGCTCATTCCGAATCAGAATATGCCTTGTTTCCTGCGGCTCTCCCATGTAATGCATGACAAAGGCATCTTCCGGAAGCCCGAAATACAGATATACCTCCATCCTTCTCTCATGCGTATGGCACGGCATTGTGTTCCAGACGCTTCCCGGCTTTAAGCTTGTCATGCCCATGACAAGCTGGCAGCTTTCTACCTGCCCTGGAAGGATATACTTGCAGATAACCCTGTGGTTTGACTGTTCCAAAGAACCCAGCTCCACCTTATTTTCATCTTTGATTACCACCGTATCTTCACCGGCAGTTCCCTCTTTTTTAATAAGGACGGTCGGGAAGGTTTTGTGCGCCGGGGCGCTGTTAAAATAAAATTTTGCCGGGTTTCCTTTCTCCACGCTCTCAAAACGGATTTCTTTTTTCCCTTTCCCTATGTACATCCCGTCCGCATTGGCAACCGGATACTCTTTTCCGTCCACCGTTATTTTCCCGCTGCCGCCGATATTGATAATGCCCATTTCCCTTCTTTCCAGAAAATATTCAGCCCGCAGCTCTTTTCCTGCCTGCAGCGCTAACGCTTCCTTTACCGGCATGGCGCCGCCTGTTATAATCCTGTCGCAATGGCTGTATACCATGCTGACTTTGTCCGCCGCAAAAACCTCCGGGATTAAATACTCCTCCCTTAAACGCTCCGTTGTATAATGTTTCATATCCTTCGGCGCTGACGCATATCTTACTTCCATAGTTAATTCCTCCTTCTAAACTTTTTTCAGACAGGGAATCTGCACTCCCTGCCCGCTGTCCAAAACCGCAGATTTTCTCCGGTCTGATAATAACACCCCTATTTCCACTCCGGGCGTTTCCTCGGACGCATGGAGCCTCCGAGAAGCTCCCTGACCGTGCGCGCCGTATATTTTCCAAGCACGGCGTAATGATCAGTAATGCACATGACGTCATCAGCAAAAGAAACCTGCTTCCCTAATACCATCCGGCAGAATTCCTCCGCCGGAACATAAAACACGCCGCACCTTAAAAAACACGGCTTCTGCATCGCCTGATACTGCCCGTTTACTTCCAAAAGCAGGGAATCCGCCAAAAGCTTTACGCAGGTTCCATCCGGGAATTTTAATTCCGCCCGATCCCTTGCTTCAAAATAAGCCAGCTCCGCCCCGTATGCCTTTACAAAAAACTCCGCCGGAACGCACATTACCTCCGTTTCACACATCTCCTCTAATTGCACCGGGCAGAAATGGCCGCCTTCCGTCGGAAGGACGATTTTCGCTGCGGCAAGCTCCATCTCCCCAAAGGTAATGACCGCCCCTGACCGGTACGCTTTATTAGAACCCGCCGCAATCATCACCGTATCAATATCCGCAATCTTTTCATAAACCTGCGCATCGACTGACAGCTGCCCGTTTACGCGCTTTGTCCCCGCATATAAATAATCCCATAACACCTGTGCGCCATAAACCGGCTCCCTGTGTCCCATACCCTGAATTTCCCATTGGATAACCGGGGCTTTTTCCCCGCGGTATAAAAGGAAGTTGTCTTTCCCACGGATCGATACAGACGGGATCTGCCCTTTGATTCCGTTGACATCCTCCCATAATTTCCGGTTCAGGTCATTGATTTCATACCGGTTTTTAAATACATCTTCCGTTCCCGGCGTAAGCCCCCAGTTGACATCCAGCTCCCCGCGCATCTGCACAATCGGAAGCGCGCCGGACGGACGATCCCCGTCCAGGATTTCCTCTGCGGAAGGCCCGCTCATATATCCCGCCCCCGCTAAGACTTCCGGATACCTCATGGAAAAAGCAAGCGTCATCATATCCCCGTTAGACATACCCTGCATATAAATCCTGCTGCGGTCAACCGCATATTTTTCACACAAAAGCTGAATCAGATCATAAAGGTAACGGATGTCCTCCTCCTCACAAGGCCAGCAGCCGTACTCCGGGGAATTCGGGTAGACTGCAATGAATCCTTTCCGTTCGGCAAGCTCATGCCAGATCGTCATGTTTGCCCAGCGTTTTCCGTCATGCCCGCCGCCATGCACCTGCACAACCAACGGAACAGGACTCGTCCCGTCATAACATTGGGGAACATATTCATACCATATGTTGTGACGCCCTTTCATAATCTCCCCGCTGCATTCCTTCAAGCCTGCCATTTCCGGCACCCGGTTCGTGCGTTCAAAATCCATCATTTCCAATGCCGGCTGCACCATATTCCTCATATTCGTTTTCATCTTATCCCTCCCCTTTTCTTATTTTTTTACGGCTGCCTGCCGATATAGGCTAAAATGCCGCCGTCCACATACAGGATATGCCCGTTGACAAAATCCGAAGCTGCCGACGCTAAAAACACCGCCGGCCCCATTAAATCCTCCGGCGTTCCCCAGCGCTCGGCAGGCGTTTTTGCCATCAGGAAGGTATCAAACGGGTGCGGGCTGCCGTCCGCCTGCCTTTCCCTGAGCGGCGCTGTCTGCGGCGTCGCTATGTAGCCCGGTCCTATCCCGTTGCATTGGATATTGTACCTGCCGTATTCCGACGCCATATTTTTTGTCAGCATTTTAAGCCCTCCCTTAGCGGCGGCATAGGCGGATACCGTTTCCCTTCCCAGCTCGCTCATCATGGAGCAGACATTGATAATCTTCCCGCCGCCCTTTTTGATCATGCCCGGCAGAACCGCCTTCGACACAAGGAACGGGGCGACTAAGTCAATGTCCACCACTTCCCGGAATTCCTCCGCTTTCATCTCCGTCATTGGGATGCGCTTAATAATGCCCGCATTATTGACAAGGATATCGACTGCCCCAAAATTATTTTCAATATCAGTCACCATGTCCCTGACTGCCGATTCGTCCGTCACGTCACAGAGATACCCTTTGGCTTCTATCCCTTTTTCTTCATAATCCCGAAGGGCATATTCCCGATGCTCACTGCTTCTGCAGTTAAAAACGATCTTCGCCCCTGCCTGCGCCAGCGCCTCAGCTATGGCAAACCCGATGCCGTAAGCCCCGCCTGTCACCAGCGCCGTCTTTCCTTCCAAAGAATATAATTTTTCTAAAAACAATGATTCCATTTTTCCTCCTTCTTTCTTTTTCAATCAACTGCGTGGTCGCAGCAAAGATTTTTCCCGCTCCAAACCTTTTGTGCCGTAAATTCCCTGTCCGGCCCGCTCCAGAAAGCGTGGCTTTCCGGAAGCCCCAGCGCAAGGAAAACGCTGCTGCAGAGATATAAGCTGCCCACCGAGATATAATCCTCCGCCAAATCCGGCTGATATCCGTAAACTCCGGGCTGGAGCCAGCCGTTTTCATCAAACATCGCTTCATTTTCCATGACTTTTTTAATCACCTTCGTCAAGGCGCACCTTACCTGTTCATCCGGCAGGCTCTCCGGCAAAAACCCTTCCAGCGCAGCCTGCGACAATAACTGGAATGCCCCAAAACGGTAGGTGACGGAACGCCCCACCACCGGATAACTCCCGTCGGCGCAGATAAGCCTTTCCAAAACTTCGGCATACCTTCCTGCGCGCCTTTCACATCTTTTTAACAGCTCCCGGTAATTTCCCCTGATCCCCTGAAAGGTACGCAGCACATCAAGATACATGGGATGGATAACAAAGCTGTTGTAATAATCCCAATGGAAATACGGCCCATCCCCGTAAGCCCCGTCCCCCGCATACCAGTTTTCAAACATATTGACGGCATAATCCACCCTTGTTAGATCATAATCGCTTTCCCCCATGACAAACAGCGCCGCCTCAATCATTGCGGAAAAAAAGATCCAGTTCGACACAAACGGGGTAAATTTCCTGGTTGCCCTCAACGCTGCCGCCGCATTCTTTTTCGCCTTTTCCTCCAGCAGCCCATAAAGCTGCTCCGGCGCCCTGACAATCCCATGCGCAAGGAACGCAGCATCGACCAGCGCCTGCCCGTATCCATCCGTAAAATTCATATAATCCGGGGAATCCGGATCGACCGCAGACGCCAACGCCTTTCTCGCCAGTACACGATACCGGGCCTGCAGCTTTTTTTCCTCTCCCTGCACCTCTTTAAGCTCCAGCCACGGGGCAATCCCGCACATTGTCCTTCCCAGCGCTTCCAGCAGAATATATTCCTTCCTGTCCGGGTGAAACGCTGCCGGTATGTTCTCTTTCAGCGTCCCTTCGGAAAGATGCCCAAGCACAGGATCGGAAATCTTCCGCATTGCGTCAATCCATTCTTTTCTTGTTCCCATAGTTCACCATACCCTTCTTTTCTATTCCATATGCCGGCTACCACATCAATAACTCTTTCCCGCATAATTTAAATACTGCCTCAGTGAAATAATAATCGCCGTAAATAATGGGAAAATTATGGTTCTCATCATGGTAAGCCACCGAGCCGTTTTTTAGGATATAATCCACTCCTTCCTTCCAGTTGCACCGCTTCTCTTCCAGCGTTTTTAACAATCTCATGGCGGTATCATGGTAATATGCTTTTTCTTCCTCCTTCACATGATTTTCTATTTCCAACATACCGCACGCCGCAGCTGCCGCCGCAGTGGAATCCTCCCATTCGCAATCCTTATCCTGACAGAAATCCACTGGAACCAGCCCGCTTTCCGGCAGGCTTTTCTCAAAATATCCCGCCGCTTTTTTTGCCGTATCAAGATATTCCTTTTTTCCTGTATGCCGGTAGCTTAAAGCAAACCCATAAACAGCCCACGCCTGCCCCCTTGTCCATGACGATCCGACTCCCATGCCCTGCCCGCCGAGGGTTTCCACAATTTCCCCCGTATCCGGATCAAAATGCACGATATGGTTTACCGATCCATCCTCACGGACAAACGCCTTTACCGCAGTGTCGGCATGGGCTTTTGCAATGTGGGAAAATCTTGGATCGTTTGTCTGCTCCCCAGCCCAATACAAAAGCGGAAGGTTCATCATGCAGTCAATAATTGCCCAGCCTGCCGTATTCCCGTCGCCCCCGTCATTCCATGCCCGGATAAAATTCCCTGCGATATTAAAACGCCCCGCCAGATTTGCCGCCGCCAAAAGCCCCCTGTTTCTGGACGTTTCCTTTCCGGTCACCTTATAATCCGCCACAGCTGTCAACAGCCATTTAAAGCCGCTGTCATGATCCATGCCCATATAATCCATCAATCCGGCGTCCAGCTTGTCCTCAATCACTTCCGCCGCCTGACGGAATTCCTCATCCGAATACGCATGGTACAACTGCCATAGCTGCCCTGCATAAAACCCGTTCGTCCACCAGTGAATCCGATCAGACCAGTCGTCAAAAATCCCGTCCTGCGTCAAATAAGGGATTTTGTCCCTGCTTCTTTTTACAGAATGCTTCGTCTTTGCATAGATTTTATCCGCCACATTTTCTGCCCAGTCATAATCCTTTTTATTCATATCTTTCCTCCATTCTTTTTGTAACAGTTCAGCCATACGGCAAAAATAGGAAAATGGAACCGTCGCATGGAGCAATTTTCACTATTTTTGACATATGGCAGGCCAGAAGCGAGATTTTAGCCGCTTTAGCGGCGAAACAGGCTGCAAAGCAGCCAAATCGAGCTGATGGCTGAACTGTTACTTTTTTTAATACTGTCATTATACCCTGTTGACTTTGCCAATGTAATATCGTATTCTATTTTATACTAACCTTTTTCACTTTAATTACGGAGGGATCTTTATGTTTACCGTCATCAGGGGAGGATGCTTTTCCAAACACCCTTCCAATTTTATCATGCAGCGCCCGAACGGGCTGCCTCACTATCTTTTTCTGATCATAAAAACCGGCTCGGAACTTACCATTGACGGAAAAATCCGGATATGCCGCCCAAACAGCGTCTTGATCATCCGCCCCAATACCCCTTATTCTTACCGAAACCCAAACGGGGAATATGTGGACGACTGGCTTCATTTTGACTGCCTGCCGGAAGATCTTTCCATGCTGGACAATACAATGTTCCATCAAGGCCTCCCGGTCAGCAACCCCGGCATCCTTACGGCTTATATCCAGCAGATATTGTGGGAACATAATTTTGCCGCAGAAAACTCCAAAGAATATTATGTAGACACACTGTTTAAAATACTGCTGCGCCACCTCTGCGATGATTTCCACGCAGAAAATACAGAGGAATACAGCCCTTACCGTTATAAGCTGCAAAAGCTCCGGCTTAAAATCCAGGCGTCCCCTTACAAAAAATATCCCGTAAAGGAGCTTGCAGAATCTTTCGGCATCAGCGTTTCTTACTTTCAATACTTATATAAATTATTTTTTCACGTCCCTTTTCAGGCGGATATCATCCAAATGCGGATTGAATATGCAAAAGAGCTGATACGCTCCACGGATCTGCCGCTCGATCAGATTGCGCACTCCTGCGGCTATGCAGGTGAAGTGCATTTTTACAGGCAGTTTTTGTCAAAAACAGGAATGACGCCGGGAGATTACAGAAAGACCTATGTAATCTAAAGAGATATAAAAACAATTTCAATCCACGAGGAGGAATGATGATGAAACAATATATCGTTGACGCATTTACAAATACTGTGTTTAGCGGTAATCCTGCCGCTGTCTGTGTCATGGACAGATGGCCAAAGGAACAGTGGATGATGCAGGTTGCAGAGGAAAACAATCTATCTGAAACAGCATTTATTGTAAAAGAAAAATCCGCCTACCGCCTTCGTTGGTTCACGCCTGGCACAGAAGTAGAATTGTGCGGCCATGCTACACTGGCATCTGCTTTTGTTATACTCAACTATTATGAAAACAATTCTGATAAAGTAGATTTTGATACTATAAGCGGCAGACTTACAGTCACCCGCAGAAAAAATTTATATGAAATGAATTTCCCAACTTATGAACTAAAAGAAACCCCCGTCACAGACATTATGGAAACCTGTTTCGGTTTCCGCCCAATGAAAGCTTTTTTGGGACTTGATCTGATCTGCATATTCGAAAATGAAGAGATAATCCGCAGAATGATTCCGGATCAAAATCTTCTTATGAAAATGGAAGGCCGAATACAAAATGTGACAGCACAAGGAACCAATACAGATTGTGTATCCCGTAGCTTTTGCCCCAAGCTGTCCATACCTGAAGATCCTGTCTGTGGCTCTGCCCATTGTCAAATTGCCAGCTATTGGTCAAAAGTGCTAAACAAAAAGGACATCATAGCTTATCAGGCTTCTAAGCGGGGCGGCCTGCTTCACTGCCACCTATTAGATCATGGCAGAATAACTATCAGCGGAGAAGCGGCATTATTTGCAATCTCTGAAATACAATGAAACTATCTCAATAAAGATTGAACACACAAGATATAGTATTATACTCAAGCTAAATGATACTATATCTTGTATGTATATTCCTTAGTATTGCTCCCATCTTTCTGTTACTTAAAAAAGCAATATATTTTCTGATCCTTATTCTTTAAATAAGAAAATGTTAAAAAATGTTATATCTTTTATTATATAAAAATAATGATTATTCAGATTTCTGTAAATTTTCCAGCCTTACCATCCTTGAATTAAGCTTTTCTGAAAATTCTATCTCATCAAAAAGCAGCTCGTCAAAAAAAATGAACCTTTCCCTGTTTTGCTTCATAATGTCCATCATCATTAAAAAACAGTCCTGATGATACAAAAAACTAATCAGACAAAACAGTTCGCTTTCTTCCAGTTCTTC
>CANREH010000102.1 GCA_947629585.1 uncultured Lachnospiraceae bacterium
GCGAAAGTCCCCTCACAGGCGGTCAGTGATATGCTTATAGAGGAATTTCAGAAAATCGAGAAAGAAGAAAAGAAAACGTCTAAAAAGAAAAAGCAGAAATAAGCATAAAAAGACCTTGCCGATATTCAGTTGCCATATCTGAAAATCAGCAAGGTTTTCTTATGCCATTGATGTAATTATTTAGTGCGTGATGTTGAAAATGTTGCCAAATCGTTGCCGGTAGTTAAACAAATTTGCTTGTAACCCGCATAAACACTAGCTTCTTAAAGTCCATTTCATCACTCAAACTCTTTTTCCTGTTCGTTGCAAGTCCTATTTTACATTGCTTTTTCTTGCAAAATCGTATCATTTTGGTACGTTTTTATTCCTCGTTTATATGGTTTCAAAGCTGGTGTACCCAAATTGTACCCAATACCACAGATTCACAATAATTACCTATGTGCATCAATAGCCAAACTGGTAAACGCCACTTGCAACAGTTCATTCAAATTATTTGCTTGATCTATTGCCAATTTTATTCTCTCTTTTTCCTCTTTAGATAATTTCCTGTTTCCATTATCTAAAAAATATTTTGATAATTCTTTCCATTGATGTTCTATCATACCTACTTCCCCCATTCTTTCCAATTCACTACACGCATGTAGCGAATTTCTATTTTCGCTAAAACCTCTTCTTTACAACTTGGTCATTATCTTGATCACTTTGACTAAGTTGTAAGTGAATTAGTTCTTATGCATAATATTTTTGATTTCCACTTTTTGGCTTGTCTGGAATTGTCCTTTTTAGTTGCCCTGTTTTAATCATCGGATTGAGGTAATGCCTTCTAAAAAAACTTCTATCCTTTATTTTAATATAATCCATGATTTCCTTAGCAGAATGTGGCTGTTTACAAAAAGCAATTATCATCTTGGTCACATCTTGGTCGTAATCTTGGTCAATTTGCTCAAGATTCAAATCACCATTATCGTTTAGCAACTCCAAATACTTATCACACGCCTTACAAAGCACCATAATCCCTGATGCGCTTATATTATATTCTGGCAATGGTGCATTATACTTTGCACATGCTTCTCTGATTTTGTCAAATCCCCTTCCCCACGCCTCAATCATTCCACTCTTAAAAAAAACACCTGCCAGTTTGGGATTATACGGCTTAGAAGAATGCTTCATAAACAACTTATCTGTAGAATTTAATTCAGACGGCATCTCGCCATCATTCCAAATGTATATTTTATCTTCATATACGCTGATTTGAATAGGATTGCAGCTACTGTAATCCTTATGCACAATTGCATTCAACAAAATCTCTCGAAAGGCATCCTGATGAAACATAAACTGCTCAACTCTCTGAATGCCATCATAAAAAATCAATGCTTTCAGATATTTCGTATAGACTAAATCAACTGTCTTATCTACCTGTTCAATAAGAGAACCATGTACTTCATCCTGATATTTCAAATCAGAATCAGAATCGCCAAAATAACCAATCTTGATATAAGAACCTGTAACCCATTTTTCGGGATCTTTATAGAATGCCAACATTGCAGCTCTTATCAGATAACCTTCTTCATCAATTAGATGAAGGTTTTCCATCAATATTGTATCATCAACCTTTGTTTCTTCCTCTGTCAGCCTTCCCCTTCTTATCGCCTTTTCTTTCAGTAAATCAATCGCTTCTTTTCTTAAATCTGTCACTTTCAGCTTCGGAATTGGCATACCATCCCATGTTCTTCCTTGTGACTTCAGAATCGCTTTGTCCAGTTCTTTTCCTGTTATCGTTCTCATCGTACTACCAGAACGATAAAAATATTTACCATGATAGCTGATAAGCGACGGGTACTTGTCTACAATAATCTCAATGTATTGCAAGTCACTTTTATATAGCAAATTAACATCTGCTACAATGCCCATCGTATCTGTAATCTTATTTGGAATTAACTCCAATAACTTTTTCCTATCTTTATCGCTAAGTCCAACAACCTCTCCATTATCATTTTTGCCAATATAAAGAGTTCCGCCATAAGCATTCGCATACCCGCAAATCCATTCTAAAAACTCATCGTGCCACGATTCTTTGTATTCTATTGTTTGATGTTCTGGCATATTATGCCCCCACTTTCTATCAAAATACTCTTACATATATAACATTATTACATCTTTTATAGAATCCATCTCCGAAAAATTGTAACATATTATAATTCTTCAGCAAATAAACTTCTCCCAATTCACTACACATGTATAGCCAATCCACTTATACCTTGGAAACTATATGAATTTCTGCACTATTTCGCATACTTCTTAAAATTTTCCGCCTGTTCCAATACTTCTTTATAGACATCATCTATCGTAACTGGCGGATAACCGTATTTATCAAGCAGGATAATTAAATCCACCTGCAAATTTGCTTTAATATCTTCTCTGGTAGACCAATCCGTATATTTTGCCTTATCGTCTACAACTACCCGAATTTCTTTTGATAATGCAATCATTTTATCATATGGATATTCAAATTTATACTTCTTCGATACCGCAAGCAAAATATCATAAAAGGCTTTTTCCTCATAATCAATACCTATGCTTTTAAATGAGTTTCTTTCTGATTTCAATTCATGTATTAAATCCGCAAGCTGATTTGCCACATCATCAAGAACCTCATTTGCAAAAGCTTCATCTTTCCTTCGATTATTATAGGTTTCAACAACTGCCTTCATTCTCTCTGCAAATTCAATACTTTTGATTTTATTTACTCGCCTAAACTCCTCAATAGCATAAGACAGCAATCTCTGTAATGCTTTAATCTTCGTATTGGGCATAGGAATCTTTTCAATCCTTGCCATATACTCATCGCTAAAAATATCAACATCTATATGTTTCCCTGTTTCAAACAGTTCCTCAATACCGTCAGACTGTATTGCGCTATCCAGCAATTTACGAACTTTGGCATTCATCTGGGAAATATCCGGTGCTTCTCCTTTTGTCAGCTTAAACAGTACCGAGCGCACCGCCTGATAAAAATGCACTTTTTCAATATTTGTATTGGTGAACTGTTCACTGGAACTGCACAAGTTAAATGCCTGTTTCATTTTTCTCACTGCCGCCATAAACCTAAGTTCCAAGTCCTGTGTCAACTGAACATACTCCACCGCTTTGTTTAAGCAATTTAACTGTTCAACCGGACTTCCTACATAGTAATCCTTTGCGTTAAAATTGTGAAACATCTGGTCTAATACTTCGAGCTGATCCAAAACAATTGTCACCGCCTGACTAATGTCATCCAGTTCCTCTTTCTCAAAATTTGTATATTTACGAAGCGCAGCATTCATATTCTTCTTAATACCAATATAATCAACAATCAAACCTCTGTCCTTGCCCTCATAGACACGGTTCACTCTGGAAATCGTCTGTATCAATGTATGCTGCTGAATTGGCTTATCAATATAAATTGTATCAAGACATGGCACATCAAATCCCGTCAGCCACATATCAACCACAATCGCTATTTTAAAATTGGATTTTACATTTTTAAACTGCCTGTCCAGTTCTTTCCTGTCTTCTTTTGTACCCAGCATTTCATAAAGTTCTTTTTCATCATCTTTATTTCTTGTCATGACGAGGCGGACTTTCTCTATGGGTTTTAATTCCTTTTTCTCTTTCTCCGTTAATTCCACACCCTCCGGCGCTTTCCTCTTTTCTTTCCATTCAGGACGAAGCTCCATCAAATTCAGATAAAACGCATAGGCTATCAATCTGTTTGCACAGACAAACATTGCCTTGCCTGCAACCGTAGAACCTTCTTCTACCCTTTTCTCATAATGTAATACAAAGTCTTTTGCTACCGCTTTTAGCCTATCAGGGTCGCCAATAATCGCATCCAAGTGCGCTACCGCCTTTTGGCTTTCCTCAATCTGTTCTTCAGATGCTCCAAGACTGGCACACTTGTCATAATATTCTTCAATTTCACGCAGTTTATCCTCACGCAATGTTACCTTTGCCGCCCGTCCATCATAAACAAGATTTACCGTTATTTCATCTTTCACTGCCTCTGTCATAGTATATGGATGCCCGACAATATCTCCGAATACTTCCACCGTGGCATCAATCGGCGTCCCTGTAAAACCAATATAAGTTGCATTTGGTAAGGAATCATGCAGATACTTGGCAAAACCATACGTTTTACTTACGCCTTTATCCATAACTTTAACTTTCATATCAAGGTTAATCTGCGAACGATGCGCCTCATCTGAAATGCAAATCACATTATACCTGTCTGTCAAAAGCTGTGTATCTTCCGTAAATTTCTGTATTGTAGTCAAGTATACTCCGCCACTTGGTTTGCCCTGTAATTCTTCTCGCAGCTTATCCCTTGACTCTATGCTGATTACATTATTATCGCCAATAAACTGTTTTGATGCAATAAATTGTTTGGAAAGCTGGTCATCTAAATCGGTTCTATCGGTAATAATTAAAATAGTTGGACTTTTGAAATAACTGCTTTTCATAATCATTCGGGTAAGAAAAAGCATTGTATAGCTTTTCCCGCATCCGGTAGTTCCAAAATATGTACCACCCTTACCATCACCATCTGGTTTCATATGTGCTTTCACATTTTCATACAGATTATTGGCTGCAAAAAACTGTGGATATCGGCACACTACTTTTGTATTTTTGTCTGAGGCGTCAGGAAAATAGATAAAATTCTTTATTACCGCAAGAAGTCTGTCCTGTGCAAACAAGCCGTCTATCATCGTGAATAAAGAATTGATACCGTCCATTTCCTTGTCATCATCATGAACCTTTCTCCAAGCGTAAAAAAATTCATATGGTGTGAATAGGGAACCATACTTACTGTTTGCCCCGTCGCTGATAACCACAAATGCATTGTATTTGAAAATTTCTGGAATATCTCTCTGATATCTGACTGTCAACTGCGTATACGCATCCATTATGGTTGTGTTTTCTTGTATTGCAGTCTTAAATTCTAATACCACAAGAGGAAGTCCATTTACATAAATAATACCATCAGGAATACGAATCTGATAATTGTATCCTTCTATTTCCAACTGATTGACAATCTTAAAGATATTCTTTTCGGGTTCTCCGTAGTTTATCAACTCAATAAATACATCTTTCTTATTCCTATCCTCACGATTAAATACAAAGCCGTCTATTATCATGGATAGAACTGCTTTGTTGGATTCATACAAAGTTCCACCTACGGTGCGCAAAGAGAGGATAATGCTGTCAATCTCACTTTCTGTCAGTTCCTCCGAAGCATATCGGGTGTGCAAATATTCTTTTAAATCGTTTACTATCAGAACTTCCGATTTTTCACGTAATAATTCACTGTCTGTTTGATGAATGTAGCCTTTGTTTTGTAAAAGCTCTATGATAGATCGTTCTAATGCGTGTTCGTTGAATGACATACTCTTACCTTTCCTCTCCATTTATATTGCACTCTTTTCCTCACTTATTTAAATTATTTTTCCATCGACTTGGCTATTTTCCAAAAATAAACTATAGTTTGCAAATATAGATACCAATCACCTAATTCATAATTAAATTTAATATCACAATATGGTTCCAACCACTTCAATTGTACTCTTGCCCACTCAGCATTTGTCGTCTGATATTTTACATCTATTTCTCTATTTACTATGTTTATATTAACTTCATCCATATTACTTTGAATATGCGTAACTACATTTAATAGTTTTACTAATCTTTCATAATCGCCTGTATACCTATCTTCCGATAATATCTCTTCACAATCAAACGCTTCGTTCTCCCATATTGGTTCTAAATACTGTAATTTACTCAATGAATATGCATACTCAGAAGGTATAAAAGATGTTATATAATCAACAGCCTCTTTTTCAAAATAATAATCTAATTCCATACGCTGTAAAGATAGATGCACTTTTTCAATCCCCTTCTTTAAGTCTACCTTATATAGCTCCAAAAGTTCCTCAAAATTATGATTTTTAAAGTGTGAATTAAGAACTGTTTTCCATTGATTTATTCTCCATGAAGAATTATCTCCGCATCGTTCCTCAATCGCTTTTTTTAATTCATTAAGATAACTATCATAATCCTTGCATTCTTCCGGCAATAGTATATGCTTGTTTCTTAATTCGCATATTTTTTCTTCATTCTGTTTTTTTATTGTATCAATTATCGTATTTATATAAGAATATCTTTTTCTTAAATATTTATAAATCTGTTTTAGAGAAATGTACACATGCTTGTTATATTCAAGATCATTGCGATAAACTATTGCAACAAAATCCGCCTCTTTCAATTTTTCAGAACAATCTTTATCAAATTGCCAAATATGGCTTTGCGATTCTGCCTTGCTTATCCATGGGCACCATTCTGGTTGTTCTCCCTGATAAGAAGGATGATAAGATGTTTCGACTGGATGAACCGAACATAAAGAACGAATATATTTAAAAAATTTTTCATCATTTCCTTTTCCGTCTAATCCGCTCTCATTAAAACAAGATATATCACCTTCCAAATTATATGTCACTCCATATATTTTGGCAATCATAGAGATACAATCTATAAGCGTTTGACCATAATTTAATATATCACACAATCCATATATATTTTCTATATTTTTAGATATATCATTACAATGTACTACCAAACTATCTATTCTGTCTAAACAAGCATAAATACAATTAAATGCTCTTGACTCCTCCATTTCGCCTCTTTTTCCGGGTATTTTGAATTTTGCTTTTTTTTCATACATAAAGTTATGATCTTCATTCAAAATTTCTCTTAACTTTTTGTTTATCGCTAAGTCTAAATTCAATTCCATAGTTTTCCATTCTCCTATATTTTTCATAAAAGCGCATATAAATGATAATTTAGCGGCTTAATGTCGCCAGCAAACTATCTTTCAATTCCTCAAGTTTCATTAGTTCCTTGCAGTTAATTAAAATTGATTGTAGGAAAGGAAGAAACTCTTTTCCGAAAGATATCGCTGCTTTGCTCGTTGGATCAATAACAAAAAGATTGCCAATGTCTTGCTGATTTATGCCCGGTATAGCTGATTTGCCACCGACGGAAGTCAAAATATTGAATACATACTTGGATTTGAATAGAAAGTAAGCAAACCAGTTTGCCGCTGGGCAACCAAAATCAATGAGGAAAACGTGTTCATTGATTGCAAACTCGTTAAAAGGATAACCTTCACCATAGATTGCAAAATCAGGGATAAATTCCGAAGGCTTGCCGCCGTCTTTATAGGCTAATAATTCATACCCTTTAACAATACCCTTATTCATTTTTCTGGCAAAGCTATAAGGTATAAATTTAACTTTTGAACGGTTATAACTTCCAAGTCCCTTAGCACAATCAGCACCGAGGCTTGGATAGCCGCTTGAAGCGGCTCCACCTGATGGACGTTTTCCGCTTTCGATTTTAGGGTTTATATCTGAAATCAATTTGACTGGTAAATTATCAGGCAATAAACCGAGTTCCGTCTCAACGAGCGGATTTGAGTTACCTTCAAAAGCAATAAATTTGGCGTTAAATGCAGATTGCGATGTCGCTTCTAAATTATCATTTATCTTTTGCTTAAACTCTATTCGATTTGCAATGGCTTCATATGCCGCCACGATTTTTTTCTGTTTGTCAATGTCTGGAACTGGCAACATCATCTTTGCAAATTCTTCCCAAGGCATACTGCCCCTTACCCCACCAACTGCAATAAAAGCGGCTTCTCTGTCAAATTCTGGTCTTTTGAACCACATATCAAGGTATGCCGGAAGAATAATGTTCTTGTCTTTTACTCTAAAAATAGGATATGCTGGCGACATTATTGCAACATCATATTCTATCATTCTTGCAACAGGTATTTTCCCATCTCT
Source organism: uncultured Lachnospiraceae bacterium (assembly GCA_947629585.1). Taxonomy (GTDB): domain Bacteria; phylum Bacillota; class Clostridia; order Lachnospirales; family Lachnospiraceae; genus MGBC100174. The sequence continues at coordinate 7,878 of CANREH010000102.1, forward strand.
GCTGACCTGCATAAGACTTACAGCAAAATCATCCTTCCTTATAATTTTATATTTTGACAAATCTGTTCCATTAACATTTGCTACTGACTTAATAAAGCATTTGTCAATACTAACACCAATCAATTCTGATATTCTTTCATCTACATTACGTTCATCGACTCTTATTACAAGTTCATCTATAGTCTTATATTCTGCCATATCAATACCTCATCCTACATATTTCCTATGTGCCAGTTTTACATTTTGCTGTTTTACCATTGCGTAATGCATGGTTGTGTCAATTTTCTGATGCCCTAAAAGCTGTTGAACCTGTTCAATAGGCATTCCTTTATCTATGGCTGTCGTTGCTAACGTTCGTCGGAACTTGTGGGGATGAACTTTGGGTATTCCTAACTTTCGTCCAAGTTCCCGCAAACGTTTTTCCACTCCGCCGATTGTCAATCTATCATATGGGGCATTGAGTGATACGAAAAGAGCTGGATTTGTATCTGTACGGCTTTCTAGGTAATTTTGCAAATGGATTTTTGTCCGTGCGTCAAAATAAACAAGTCTTTCTTTATTCCCTTTCCCATAACAACACATTCACGTTCATTAAAATTGATATCTTCCCTGTTAAGTGTTACCATTTCGCCAATTCGTATCCCAGATGATGATAATAAATCAATAATAGCTAAATCACGAATATCATCGCATCCATCACGCATAATTTCCATTGCCTCATCTGTATAAGTGTCCTTAACAACTTTTGCTGTTTTCACCTTATGGATTCTTCGTACAGGACTCTTTACAATATAATCTTCATCCTCAAGCCATGAAAAGAAGCTGGATAATATCCGCCGGATATTATCAATCGTAACTTTACTGGAACATCGTTGTGTCTGATAATCAATTAAATAGCTGCGAAGATCATCTGTTGTAATTTGTTGTGCTGTTTTTCCAATGTTGGAAAGCATAGCCTCAATCGTACTTTGGTAATAATTCAATGTTTTTTCTGAGCACCCCTCAATGCGCTTTGCTCCAATAAATGCTCCAACTGCATCAAGTTCTTCCAATTGTTGTCCATTTCCATCATCATAGATAGTCAATGCTTGTACAGATTCTATCAATATGTTTTTGAGTTTTACTAACTGCTCATTATTAAGGTAGGGCAACATTTTTCGCTGTATTTCATTGATGAATTGTTCTTTCATTGTCATTTCTCCTTTTTATTAGAGAACGACAAGCAACGGCTGTTCTTTTATTTGAATACCCTCGCCGTTGGTGAGGAAAATATATATTATGTCAAAAGCATAAATATTTCATCTTCTGAAACCATAAACAAATCTCCATTATTTCCAGCATTAGTATCCATAACTTGATACTTTTTCTTTTTTTCATCAATTGAAAAAATATAAACGCTTCTTCCGTCATTTAAGCATACTATATTTCCGATTTTATACTTCATTTCGCATTTCCCTCTTTCCTATAAATGATAATTTATTGCTTCAAGCCAAAACGTGGTTCAATCAGTTCCTACCATATTTATCAGAAGCAAAGGAGCTTCCTGTTGATTGGAAGTTTGCTATGGTAGGTGATTTTTGCAAAGATAATGTTGCAAATTTCAATAAAGCAGACAATTTTCCGACAATCCTATATCTTGACACAGGCAGTATAACTGAAAACTACATTGACTTTCTCCAAGAGTTAAACCCTTTAATAGATGAAATCCCAAGTAGAGCAAAGAGAAAGGTTCAATCAGGAGATATTATTTATTCTACTGTTCGACCGAACCTTAAACATTATGGACTCCTTCATAATCCTCCTTGCAATTTGATTGTATCTACGGGGTTTGCTGTACTACATAATGTTTCCTCAGATGTTTCTAACGAGTATTTGTATATGTGGCTTACGAACCATACAATTTTAAAGGTTTTACAATCTATTGCAGAAAACAGTGTCTCTACCTACCCCTCTCTAAATGTTACTGACCTGTTGGATGTTAAAATTGTAGTTCCAGATAGTCACACACTTAGCGTTACAAACAGAATTTTGCGTTCAATATTTGGGTTGATTGCAGAAAACAACAAACAAATACAACTGCTTTATAATAGCCAATCAGTTTTTCTGCCTAAACTGTTTTCAAGCTGCTAAATTATCATTTATCTTCTGTTTAAGTCTAATTCTCTCCTCTACAATCTTATACGCATCAACAATTTTTCTTTGCTCATCAATTTCAGGCACAGGGATTTCCATTCGGCAAATATCATCCCAAGTGATTCCACCCCTAACACTGCCATCTGTATGCAGCCAGCAAATACGGTCAAACTCCGCTCTGCGAAACCACATCATCAAATAATTTTCATTAAGAACAGTATTATCTATAATCTCAAACATAAAATACGCTGGTGAAACAAGGGCTGGTTCCACTTCCTCATATAACGCAACTGGAAGCCTTTCATCACGACCAACATGCATAGGATTACAGGCAAATTTTCCTTTTGTTATCAGTTTATATTTGCTCAAGTCTGTTCCAATCATATTTGCAACGGAAGGCATAAAAAATTTGTCAATATTAATCCCCATTACTTTATTCGTTACATTGTCTTTATTGCGTATATCAATCAAACGAATATAATTACCCAAAACATCATAATTCGATTTCATACCCCAACTCCTTAAACACCTTTAACAAATCTGCTTTCGATTTCTCCTCCTCAATCAGCAATCCCTTTAATTCCGCTTGCAGCGTTTTCATCTTCGTATCAAAATCAATATTCTCATCCCGATTCACAAACTCAATATATCTGCTTGGCACAAGCGTAAATCCCTTTTCTTTTACCTCGTCAAATCCAGCAGAATAACAAAATTCTGGTATATTCTCATAAGTATCTTCATATCCTGCCTGCTGCCAGTTATGATACGTTTCAACCACTTTTGCCCTGTCTGCCTCTGTCAACTCTATGTATTTCTTTTCATATGGACTTCCTATCTGTCGCAAATCCATAAAGAGTATTTCCTTTTCTCGATTGCGATAATGTTTCACTACGCCATTCATATCCACTGTACGCTCTTTTTTATTCTTATTCAGAATCCAAAGCGTTACACTGATATCCGTCGTATAAAAAAGATTCCTCGGCAATATCAAAATTGCTTCCACCAAATCATTTTCAATCAATCTTTGTCTGATTTTCAACTCTGTTCCATCATCCGACAATGCACCATTAGCAAGCAAAAAGCCTGCCACTCCGTTTTGTGACATTTTTGACACAATATTTAATATCCACCCATAATTTGCATTACTCGTTGGTGGTACTTCATATCCATTCCATCTTGCATCATCTGTCAACTCATCAGCAGCACGCCATTCTTTTTGATTGAATGGCGGATTTGCCATAATATAGTCCGCTTTCAAATCTTTATGCTGGTCATTTGTAAACGTATTTGCCGCCATTTCCCCAAGATTCGCCGATATTCCCCGAATTGCCAGATTCATCTTCGCCAATTTATAAGTAGTATTCGTATACTCTTGTCCATAAATCGAAACTTTCTTTTTGTTCCCGTGATGTGCCTCAATAAACTTTATGGACTGTACAAACATACCGCCTGAACCGCAACACGGATCGTATAATGTTCCATCATAAGGCTCTATCAGTTCTGCTATTAAATTTACAATCGTTTTCGGCGTATAAAACTCGCCTTTCCCCTTTCCCTCTGCAATCGCAAACTTACTTAGAAAATATTCATACATACGCCCAATAATATCGTTTTCTTTATCCTTTGTAGTGTCAATCTTATTGATTTCATCTAACAAAGATGCCAATTTGACTGTATCAATCTGTAAACGAGAATAATAATTATCTGGCAAAGCACCTTTTAAAATGGGATTTGTTTTCTCAATTGTAAAGAGTGCTGTATCTATTTTTAAAGCAATATCATCTTGCTTAGCATTCTCCATAATATAAGTCCATCTGCTTTCCTGCGGTAAATAGAACACATTATCTTTTGTATAGAACGCAATATTATCCACAAATTTCTCCATGCCATCTGCAATAATTCTTGCTCTCTGAGCCTCAAATTTATCACTTGCAAACTTTAGAAAAAACAAGCTTAAAACTACATGCTTATATTCAGATG
>CANREH010000103.1 GCA_947629585.1 uncultured Lachnospiraceae bacterium
ATCTGGCTGGCTATGTAAAATATAAGCAGTTTTTGGATTGCTTAGAGCAGTGATGAGAAAGGCTTGGACTTTATAAGGGAGCGAAAGCGCTGCCAGAGTGCGGCAGCGCTTAACGGTTCTGACTGACAGAGGAACCGATCAGAAAGAAACGGATTTCAATTTCATTTTCAAGGTAACAGTTATGCCAATGAATGTAAATTATAGCTATTTGTTAGAGCAGATGTTTGGGGTATCAAACACTGCAAAGGATGTGGCGTCAGGTGGAATATGGTTAAAATGTCAGATTTATCAAGCCCTTCCGTGCAGTCACAGTTAAAGGCTGCGGGAATTGATACAAATAGCAAGCAATATCAAACAGTTATAAAAAGTATGATGACTGCTGGTCGTGGTGGCGGATATTTTACAATTCAGGGAATTAAAAATCGTATGCAGTATTATGATGCGGACGGCGATCATATCAATCAGGCGTTTGGAGTATCCGGTTTAACCGTAACGGACAAAAATGTAGGAAGTAAAAATAGAATTGTGTCTATTTCAGAGGATATTAAGGATGAAATGTTTGAACTTACCAAAAAAGAATTTTTGCAGGAAAATGGTGCTGCAAATGGCGAAACAACAAAACGAAGCGATATATATCGCAAAATGTATCCTCAAATAGCCAAAAAGGATCGATTAGCAGCCGGACATACTTTAAGTCAGTATGAGAAACAGTATTTACAAGCATTTAAAGATGCTGTAAAAGCGGCTGATCCGACATGGAAGGAAGGAAAACCGATTCCGGCAGGTGTTTTGGATAATATCACTAGAGAAAGTGTAGAAGCTACATTGACACAATCTAATGGAAACCTTGTCAAAAGAGGTGTCAACATGACGATTTAGAAATATATAAGGCTTAGTCATCAGGCATGTATCTTGGATTAAAGAGATGGAAGAATTGTTGGAAAATCGGGATTTATAAGAAAACCAATGTCCGTTATGGTTGGAAAAGCTGATAGCGGAACAGATTTCCTTGAATGAGATAGGGTGGGATGGAAGGTGAATTATTATGTTCAAATTAAATCAGATCAATGACATTTCCCTCATGGATCTGCTGTTTGGGAAAAGAACTGTGAAAAAGAGTATTCAGACAAAACCCTATACAATGGGGCGCAGGGATGTCCTCGAAATCAGCAGCGCTGTGAAAAATATGCAAAAAATGAGGGAGTTGCCGTATATTTTGACATATCTCTTAAAAGGTTTGAAACAGTGTTCCCTGCCTGCGGGAGCAGTAACAACGCAATCGAACTGACAATAGATGAGCTTGAAAGATATTCTGGATTTACCGCATGGATTGATGTTTGCAAAGAATGGAATTAAATTTTGAGATCGGAGAGATTTATGAAGAAAGCAGAAAATATCATGATCATTGGAAAAGCTGACGGTCCGACATCCATTTTTTTAGCGGGGAAAGTGCATGGCGGTAAAAGAAACTATCCCGCTACAGATTCCTGCAATAGATTTTAACCGGGGACGGATATTTTTGGTGGAGCGGTGCGGATGATAACAGGGAATTTTGGGACTGTTTTGGCTTAGATCCGGAAAAAGTTAGGGAATAAGTCACGGTTTTAGGACTAATGATCTATGTATTTTGTAGAGTTTTCACATTTTGTTCACAACATGAACACAAACCATCCTTATAATGGTACATGAAAGTGAGTGATCACTTTCAAACTCCCACCCTATTATACGTAGATCTGTGGAAACACGGGTCATCTTACAGACAGAGGGCGTTCGGCTTTGCCGGGCGCCCTTTGTCTGTTCCTTAATAGAATGTTTTTTGACATCAATATTGGCGTTATGCTATAATGAAGGAAAGAGAGCAGATACATCAAGTTTTTATGGAAGGAAAACATGCAGGCGGTTTTGAAAGCCGCGGCATGGTACGGGATATGAAGATTACCATTTTATGTGTGGGAAAGCTGAAAGAGAAATATCTGGCAGACGCCGTAAAGGAATATGGAAAGCGCCTGAGCCGTTACTGTAAGCTGGAAATTGTGGAAGTTGCGGATGAAAAAACGATGGAACAGGCAAGCGATGCGCAAATCCGGCAGGTGAAGGAAAAAGAGGGAGGACGCCTTCTTAAGTATATAAAGGATGCGTTTGTCTTTGCCCTTGCCATCGACGGGGAACAGATGGATTCCGTGGAATTTGCCCGGAAGGTGGAAAGTCTTGGGATTGAGGGGAAAAGCCATCTGATCTTTGTGATTGGCGGTTCCCTGGGGCTTGACGACCGTATTTTAAGGCAGGCGGATAAAAAGCTCAGTTTTTCTAAAATGACATTCCCGCACCAGTTGATGAGGGTGATTCTGCTGGAGCAGATTTACCGCAGCTATCGGATTATCCAGGGAGAGCCGTACCATAAATAGTTTGGATGCGGCAGTGGAGAGTGTCTATGAAAAGAAGCAGGCAGAGAATAAAGGCAGGAATGATACTCCTGTGTTTCCTGGCTTTTTATCCGGGAACAGCCGCTGGAGGGGAAGCGGTTTCGGTTACTTCGCCGGCAATTTCCGCACAGAATATAGAGTATCAATATCAAGAAGGCTTTTACAGCCAGAAGATTTCCAAAAAATTAAAGAAACGTATGCGCGGCGTTTCCTATCAAAAGAACCCGAATATTCAGTTTTCTGATTTGCGCTATCTCCGGGTGCTTCACTATAATTTTAAAGGAAAAGTGAAAAGCGGGGAAATGGTGGTGAATAAAAGCATAGCGAAAAAGACGCTGAAGCTTTTTTATGAACTGTACCAAATCCAGTACCCGATTCAGCGCATGGAGCTGATTGACAATTACGGCGCAGATGATGTAAAATCCATGGAAAAGAATAATACCAGTTGTTTTTGTTACCGGGAAGTGGACGGGAAGGAAAAGCTTTCCAGGCACGCCCTGGGGAAAGCTATTGATATTAACCCAAGAATCAACCCCTATGTTTATTTTGGCTATGTCTCGCCCTCCAACGGCAGGAGCTATGCGCAGAGGGACAGCAGGAAATGTAAGGGAAAATATAAGGATTATATGATTCATAAAAATGACAGGGTATATAAGATTTTTATGAAATATGGATTCCGCACCTGGGGCGGTAACTGGAACTATGAAAAGGATTACCAGCATTTTCAGTGCGAGTAAAGAGGTGGAAAATGAACGAGGAAATCAGGCAGAAGCTCCTTACGATGGCGGACGAGGATTATCGGCAGTTTTCCGCGTCCCTGATTCCGGGCGTGGAAACTATGCTGGGCGTCCGGATTCCCCAGCTCAGGAAGATGGCAAAGGACATTGCGAAAGAGGACTGGAAATCTGCCATTGAGGGCGGGCATACTTATTTTGAGGAAGTGATGCTGCACGGTCTGGTGCTTAGTTATGTACGGCTCCCGTTAGAGCAGATGCTTCCTTATATCAGGGATTTTATCCCGTTCGTGGATAACTGGTCCGTCTGCGACAGCGTTTTTATGGGAATGAAGGTGTTCCGCACAGACCGGGAAAGGACGTGGCAGTTCTTACAGCCTTACCTTTCTTCCGATCGGGAATTTGAAATCCGCATTGCGCTGATGGTGATGATGCAGCATTTTCTGAAATGTGATAAGGATGGGAATGAGTGCAGGCGGCTGAGAAGTGTTTCGATGGAAATGCTGTCGGCAGATGAAAAGGCGGGAAAATATCTGCACAGGATATTTTCCGAACTGAATAAAGTAAAAACAGACGCTTACTATGCTTCCATGATGGCAGCGTGGCTCGCAGCGGAGGCTTTCTGCTGTTTTCCAAAGCATACCCTGGAATATATAAAGAAAAATACCCTGGATCTTATGACAAGGAACAGGGCGGTAAGGAAGATCTTGGAGTCGAGGATTCCTGATAAGGAGGTCAAAGATATTATAAGAAATTTATAGAAAGGATTGGGAAATTATGGCAGAGGATATGTTGAGAATCGGCGTGGTTTCAAGCACGCATGGAATCCGCGGGGAAGTGAAGGTATTTCCGACGACGGACCGGCCGGAACAGTTTGAGACGCTGGATACGGTTTTTCTGGATACGGGAAAGCAGCTTCTTACAATGGAAATAGAGAAGGTGCGTTATTTTAAAAAAATGCTGATCGTAAAATTTAAAGGATATGACAATATCAATGATATTGAACCATATAAAGGAAAGGATCTGCTGATTACCAGGGATCAGGCAGTTCCGTTGGAGGAAAATGAATATTTTATCGCGGATATTATCGGCTGCCGGGCGGTAACAGACGAAGGCAGGGAGCTCGGAGTAGTCGATGATGTCCTGGAAACCGGGGCAAATGATGTGTTTCTGGTGAAAAAGCCGGATGGAAAGGAACTTCTGCTTCCGTATATCGAGGAATGTATCCTTGCCGTCGATTTGGAAGAAAAGAAGATTACTGTGCATATGATGAAAGGATTGGAATAGATGGATTTTTATGTACTGACGCTGTTCCCGGAAATGATTGAACAGGGAATGCGCACCAGCATGACAGGAAGGGCATTGGAGCAGGGGCTCTTCGGGCTTTATCCTGTCAATATCCGGGATTTTGCGGGAAATAAGCACAATAAGGTGGATGATTATCCGTATGGCGGCGGCGCAGGGCTGGTCATGCAGCCCCAGCCGATATACCGTTCCTATGAAGAGGTGTGCCGGAGGCTTTTAAAAAAGCATGGAGAGGCAAGAAAGCCCAGGGTGGTTTATCTGACGCCGCAGGGCAGGGTATTTGACCAGCCCCTTGCGAAAGAGCTGGCGAAGGAGGAGGAGCTTGTGTTTCTCTGCGGGCATTATGAAGGCGTTGATGAGCGTGTCCTGGAGGAAATCGTGACGGACTATATTTCCATCGGGGATTATGTCCTGACCGGAGGGGAGCTTCCGGCGATGGTGATGATGGACTGTATTGCAAGGCTGGTGCCGGGAGTGTTGCATAACAGGGAATCGGCGGAGACGGAATCCCTGGAAAATCATCTTTTAGAATATCCCCAGTACACAAGACCGGAGGAATACCACGGAAAAAGGGTGCCGGAAGTGCTGCTGTCCGGGCATCATGCAAGGATTGACGCATGGAGGAAGGAACGCTCCATCGAGAGGACAAAAGAGCGGCGCCCTGATCTGTACCGGAAGTATGAAGAAATGGAAAAGAGTGGAAAGTGAAGTGAAATGGGAAAAACCAAAAGTATATTTCAATTTTTTATGTGCCTGCCTGCTTTTATGGATCTGCGCTTTGTTAACCGGGTGCGGCGCCTCGCCGAAAAAATATACCATAATGAATTATGAAGCGTTTGATACGGTGTCGGAGATTACCGCATATTCAACGGAGGATCAGACGGAGCATTTGAACGCTTTGAATGCTTTGCTGGAAGAATGGGACAGCCTGTTTGACATTTATGAGGAAAAAGAAATCCCGAATTTAAAAACCGTCAATGACTGTGCGGGGAAAAAGCCGGTCAAAGTGGACGAAAGGATTCTTTCCGTCTTACGCTTCGGGCTTACGATGGAACATCTGACGGAAGGGAGAGTCAATATGGCGCTGGGAAGCGTTCTTTCCCTGTGGCATGACTGCCGTATGGAAGCGCAGTCAGGAAAGGCGCGGCTGCCGGAACAAAAAGAGCTTCTTGCGGCTGCCGGGCATACGGACAGTTCTAATATTATGATTGATGAAAAAGCGTCTACCGTTTACCTTGCGGATGAAAAGATGTCGCTTGACGTCGGCGCCATTGCAAAGGGCTGCGCTGCGGACGCCCTGCTTGAAAAGGCAAAGGAGCTGGGGATGGATTCCGTGATGATTAACTTGGGCGGGAATCTTTTAACGCTTGGAAATAAAAAGAACACGAAGGCGGGGACAGACTGGATCGCGGGCATACAGGACCCGGAAAATATGGAAAGCTATCTGTATAAAATTCCGTTAAATAATATGGCTCTGGTGACAAGCGGGGATTACCAGCGGTTTTATGAGGTGGATGGAAAAAAATACAGCCATATCATCGATCCGGAAACGCTCTATCCGCCGGAATTGTACAAAAGCGTGACTGTTTATGCAGAAAGCTCCGGGCTTGCGGACGCCCTGTCCACAGCGCTGTTTATTGCCGATTTGGAGGATGGAAAGCGAATCCTTTCCGAAGCGGGTGATGGCTGTGAGGCGGTCTGGATCCTGCAGGATGGAACGGTGGAATACAGCGGAAAGGAATAATACTGCGGTGCATTTCACAGACCGCTTTTCACAGCCACGCGGCCAGACATTTCTTTTGAAAAGTCCGGAATCCAAAAGACTGCCTGCAGGAATAACAATCAGGCATTGATTAAAAAAAACGCCTGTGCTATAATGCAAAACATGGAAATTTGTAACAGAAAGGAAAATGAAAAGAAGATGAAAAAAGAGTTGGAAAAGACCTATCATCCCCAGGAGATTGAACAGCGACTATATGATAAGTGGCAGGAGAAAAAGTATTTCCATGCCAGTGTGAATAAAGGAAAGAAACCGTTTACGATTGTGATGCCGCCGCCGAATATTACCGGGCAGCTCCATATGGGACATGCCCTTGACAATACCCTGCAGGATATCCTGATCCGTTTTAAGAGGATGCAGGGGTATGAAGCCCTGTGGCTTCCGGGAACCGATCATGCTTCAATTGCAACAGAGGCGAAGATTGTGGAAGCCATGCGGAAAGAAGGCATTACGAAGGAAGATATCGGGCGTGATAAATTTTTGGAACGCGCATGGGACTGGAAAAAGCAGTACGGCGGCAGGATTGTTTCCCAGTTAAAGAAAATCGGAAGCTCCTGCGACTGGGACCGAGAACGTTTTACGATGGACGAGGGCTGCAATAAGGCAGTCAAGGAAGTTTTCGTTAATTTATATAAGAAAGATTTGATTTACCGCGGAGAGCGGATTATCAACTGGTGTCCGCACTGCCTGACGTCCATTTCAGACGCCGATGTGGAATATGAGGAGCAGGCAGGGCATTTCTGGCACCTGCGCTATCCGTTCAAGGATGGGAGCGGCTATATTAACCTTGCTACGACGCGTCCGGAAACGCTGCTGGGCGATACGGCGGTAGCGGTAAACCCAAAGGATGACAGGTACCGCGATTATGTCGGAAAGACGCTGATTCTTCCAATTGTACACAGGGAAATCCCGATTATCGCTGATGATTATGTAGAAATGGACTTCGGTACCGGCGTGGTAAAGATTACGCCTGCGCATGACCCGAACGACTTTGAAGTCGGGCTGCGCCATAATCTTCCGGTCATCAATGTGCTGACGGAGGATGCTAAGATTACGGAGGATTACCCGAAGTATGCAGGCATGGATCGCTATGAGGCAAGGAAGGCGGTTGTTGCGGATCTGGAAGCAGAAGGAGCATTGATAAAGGTCGAGGATTACAGCCACAATGTAGGCACCTGTTACCGCTGCGGCACCACCATTGAGCCGCGGGTTTCCAAGCAGTGGTTCGTAAAGATGAAGCCGCTTGCCGGCCCTGCGATTGATGCCGTTAAAAAAGGCGATACGAAGTTTATTCCGTCCCATTTTGAAAAGACCTATTTCCACTGGCTGGAGAATATCCGTGACTGGTGCATTTCCAGGCAGCTCTGGTGGGGACACCAGATCCCGGCCTTTTATTGTGACGAGTGCGGAGAAATGGCTGTGACGAAGGAAGACACGGCAGTCTGCCCGAAATGCGGGAAGCCGATGCGCCAGGACCCGGATACGCTGGATACTTGGTTCAGCTCTGCGCTGTGGCCGTTTTCTACATTGGGATGGCCGGAAAAGACCGAGGAAATGGAGTATTTTTATCCGACCAGCGTGCTTGTGACAGGATACGACATTATCCCGTTCTGGGTGATGCGCATGATGTTCAGTGGGTTAGAGCATACCGGGAAAGTACCGTTTGACACCGTACTGATCCACGGCCTTGTCCGGGATTCCCTGGGGCGCAAGATGAGCAAATCCCTGGGGAACGGAATTGATCCGCTGGAAGTGATTGATAAATACGGCGCGGATGCGCTCCGCTTTACCCTGGTGACAGGAAATGCGCCTGGAAATGACATGCGTTTTTACTGGGAGCGCGTAGAGGCAAGCCGTAACTTTGCCAATAAAGTCTGGAATGCCTCCCGTTTCATTATGATGAACATCGAAAAGGCAGAGACTGGCGCAGAATTTGACCTGTCAGCCCTGACAGATGCGGATAAGTGGATTTTGTCCAAATGCAATACACTGGCAAAAGAAGTCACGGAAAATATGGACAATTTTGAGCTCGGCATCGCTGTCCAGAAAATTTATGACTTTATCTGGGAGGAATTCTGTGACTGGTATATTGAAATGGTAAAGCCGCGCCTGTGGAACGAAGAAGACGAGACGAAATCCGCCGCCCTCTGGACCTTAAAGACAGTATTAATCCAGTCCTTGAAGCTGCTGCACCCATATATGCCGTTTATTACGGAAGAAATCTTCTGCACACTCCAGGAAGAGGAGGAATCTATCATGGTTTCTTCCTGGCCGGAGTATCAGGAAAAATACTGTTTTGAGGAAGAAGAAACCTCCGTTTCCCTGATGAAAGAGGCCGTAAAGGGAATCCGCAATGTGCGCGCCGAGAGAAATGTGCCGCCAAGCCGTAAAGCAGCGGTTATCGTTGTTTCAGAAAAAGAAGAAATCCGTAAGATCTTTGAAAAGAGCAGAGTGTTCTTTGCCTCTTTAGGATATGCCAGCACCGTGACAGTGCAGGAGGATAAACGGAATATTCCGGAAGACGCGGTTTCCATTGTCATCCATGATGCGGCAGTTTATATCCCGATGGAAGAGTTGGTGGATATGGCAAAAGAGACAGAACGCCTGGAAAAAGAAGAAAAACGGCTGGAGGGCGAACTAAAGCGCGTCAATGGAATGCTGGGCAATGAGAAATTCATGAACAAAGCCCCGCAGGTAAAGATAGACGAAGAAAAAGCAAAGCTGGAAAAATATACAAATATGATGGCGCAGGTGAAAGAACGCTTGGAGCAGTTAAGGAAATAAATAAGTTAAAAAACTGTTACCAAAAATTTTCAATTTTTTCATTTTTTTCTTGTACAATTCGCATAAAAAGATTATAATATAGGTACAAGGTGTGCAGGGCACACTTCGGTTCGTAAAATAAAAGACAGGAGGATATTATATGTTACAGGCAAAAAATTACAAGTTCTGGTTTTGTACAGGATCGCAGGATTTATACGGGGATGAATGCTTAGCACATGTTGCAGAGCATTCCAAGAAGATTGTGGAAGCATTGAATGCAAGCGGGAATCTTCCATATGAAGTTGTATGGAAGCCGACATTGATTACCAATGCTTTGATCAGACAGACATTCAATGAGGCTAATATTGATGAGGAATGTGCAGGTGTTATTACCTGGATGCACACATTCTCCCCGGCAAAGTCCTGGATTTTGGGCTTAAAGGAACTGAGAAAGCCGCTGCTTCATTTCCATACGCAGTTCAATGAGGAGATCCCATACGATACGATTGACATGGATTTCATGAACGAGAACCAGGCAGCGCACGGCGACAGGGAATATGGTCATATCTTTACGCGCCTTAGCAAAGAAAGAAAGATTGTGGTAGGCTACTGGACAGATGAGAAGGTTCAGAAGAGAATCGGTTCCTGGATGCGTACCGCTGTCGGCGTATTGGAATCATCCCATATCCGCGTTGCACGTGTTGCTGATAATATGAGAAATGTGGCCGTTACCGAAGGTGACAAGGTAGAAGCTCAGATCAAGTTTGGCTGGGAAGTAGACGCTTACCCTGTGAATGAGATTGCTGAGTGGGTTGCTGATGTCAGCGAAGCTGATACCAATGCTTTGGTAGAAGAATATTACAGCAAATATGACATTATTCTTGACGGCAGGGATGAGGCTGAGTTCAGGAAGCATGTGGCAGTTCAGGCGCAGATCGAGCTTGGGTTTGAAAGATTTTTGGAGGCTAAGAATTATCAGGCAATCGTAACGCATTTCGGTGATCTCGGCGCATTAAAGCAGCTTCCGGGTCTGGCTATCCAGAGATTGATGGAGAAAGGCTATGGCTTCGGCGCAGAAGGTGACTGGAAGGTTGCCGCTATGGTCCGTCTGATGAAGATTATGTCTGCAGGCATGAAGGATGCCAAAGGTACTTCCCTTATGGAAGACTATACATATAATCTGGTAAAGGGCAAGGAAGGAATCCTTCAGGCTCATATGCTGGAAGTCTGCCCGTCTGTTGCTGACGGCAAGAGCGCTATCCGCTGCTGCCCGCTTTCTATGGGTGACAGGGAAGATCCGGCGCGTTTGATCTTTACAGCAAAAGAAGGTCCTGGTATTGCGACAAGCCTGATCGATTTAGGAAACAGATTCCGTCTGATCATCAATGCCGTAGACTGCAAGAAGACAGAGAAGCCAATGCCGAAGCTTCCGGTTGGTACTGCTTACTGGACACCGCAGCCGAATTTTGAGACAGGCGTAGAGGCCTGGATCATGGCAGGCGGCGCTCACCATACAGCATTTACCTATGACCTGACGGTAGAGCAGATGGCTGACTGGGCTGCTGAGATGGGCATTGAGAGCGTGATTATTGACAAGGATACCAATATCCGCGACTTTAAGAACGAGCTTAGATGGAACTCTATTGCTTTCAAATAAGAAAAAAGTAAAAAACAGGCAGGCTCCTTCCCAATGCGGGGAAGGGGCTTTTTTATATATATAATATAACTGCTGAAATTGAAAAGAAAGAAGGAAAAATTATGAAAAAGAATAGAGTGAAGGAAGAAGAATGCAGAATTACGGAAGCTATGGTAAAAGAATATCAGATTTTTTTAACAGAGGAAGAAAAAAGTAAGGCTACCATAGAAAAATATATCCGGAATATTCGGAAAATGATGGCATATGCCACGGGGCAGGGGATCGATAAAGATGGAGTGATTGCTTATAAAAAGAGCCTGATGGAAAGCGGGAAATATAAAGTTTCCAGTATCAATTCCATGCTGATTGACATCAATCAGTTTCTGGAATACCAGGGCTGGTATGAGTGCAGGGTAAAAACATATAAAGTGCAGAAAACTATGTTTTATCCAGACAATAAATATTTAAGCAAAGAAGAATATAAACAGCTGTTAAAGGAAGCAAAAAAGAAAGGAAAAGTTCGGCTGTACTTTTTGCTGGAAACACTTGCCTCCACCGGAATGCGGGTGTCAGAGCTTTCCTTCCTGACAGTAGAGGCAGTACGGGAAGGCAGCGTGGTTATCTATTCTAAAGGGAAAGTGCGTACAATCCTCCTGCCGTCCGAACTGCAGAAACAGCTTTTATTATATGCAGAGCAGAAAGGGATTGAGGCGGGAATTGTATTCCGGACACGTTCCGGGAATGCCGTCAACCGCAGCAATGTCTGGAAGAATATGAAAGATCTCTGCAAAGGAGCAAGAGTAAACCCGGAAAAAGTATTCCCACATAACCTGCGCCACCTTTTTGCACAGTGCTTCTACAAAGAAAGGAAAGACCTGGCGGAGCTTGCCAGCGTCATGGGACACAGCAGCGTGGAGACCACCCGGCTCTACCTGCTTACCACGGGGAAAGAGTACAAAGAAGAGCTGGAAAAGATGGATATGGTCCTGCCATTGGACGATTTCTTATTGAAGGAAGGCAAACAAAAATCTTTGGGAATTAAAGATAAGAAAACAGGCAACCGAGTTCCGGTGAGATTTGCGCGGGAGAAGAACGATAGTAATGGAATTTATACAAAAGAAAACCCAACTGCAAGACTTCTTACGAAACCTGTAGCCGGGGAAAAATAAATCCACTACATTCCGTTTAGAATGTAATGAATACCAACCACCTTTAGGATAGCACAAGAGGATGATAAATGCAAGAGAAAGTTCAAACACGACAAACGCATGAATGACTATACTCCCTAATTTTATATCTTCTTTTGTTTTTAAAAAGATAGTATCTCCTCTAT
>CANREH010000104.1 GCA_947629585.1 uncultured Lachnospiraceae bacterium
CAGGTCAAGATCCAGACGGCGCTCAGCGGAAAAGAGGCGATTGAGAAAATTTCCATGCACCACTATGATCTTGTTTTCATGGATCATATGATGCCGGTTATGGACGGGGTAGAGACGACGCGTATTATCAGAAGGCTTCATAAGGAGTATGATGATGTGCCGATTATTGCACTTACGGCCAATGCGGTTGAAGGCGCAAAGGATATGTTTTTAAGCGAAGGCATGAATGACTTTGTCTCCAAGCCGATAGAGCTGCGCACCATTACCGGAAAGCTGCGCCAGTGGCTCCCGGTGGAGAAGATAAAACGGGCGGAGCCGGGGACCATCGTGGAAGAGGAGGATACGGATATTGTCATCGAAGGGCTGAATGTGCAGGCCGCTTTGGAGCTGTTAGGAAGCAGGACCGTGTTCTGGTCGGTTTTGGAAACATATTATAAAGCGATTGAAAAGAGCGCGTCGTTAATTGAAGAAATGAAGGAAAAAGAGGACTGGGCAAGATATACGATTGAAGTCCATGCGCTGAAAAGCTGCTCCAAGCAGATAGGGGCAATGGAGCTTGCCGAGATGGCGGCCGATCTGGAAATGGCGGGAAATGCAAGGGAAACCGATAAAATCCGCAGGGAAACCGCCGGGCTTGTGCAGAGGTACCGCAGTTATATCCCAATCCTGGAGCCGTTCTTCCGGAAAGAGGAGGAGGACGATTCCGAAAAACCGGAAATTACGGCGGAGGCATTAAAAGACTTTTTTGCAAGGATGGCGGAAGCGGCAGATAACCTTGATTTGGATACGATGGAAGAAATCGGGAAGGAAATGGGGCAGTACCGCTATCAGGAGGAAGATAAAGAAAAGCTGGAGCGGCTGCTGGAAGCCGTGGAATCCATTGATGCGGACGCCTGCTGTGAAATCATGGAAGAGTGGGAGTCGAAGTTATGATATATCGATAAAACATCGTTGTTTTCTGCTAATTTGCCCGGTTTGGAACGATGGCAAAAGGGAGGTCTGCTATGGAAGCGGCGGAAATTTTACGGAAGGTCAAAGAGGGGACATTGTCTGTTGAGGAAGCGGAGCAGTATTTTAAAAAGCAGCCGTTTGAGGAATACGGCTATGCGAAACTGGATTCCCACCGGGAAATCCGCACCGGATTTCCTGAAGTGGTCTACTGCAGCGGGAAGCCGGATGAATCTTTAGTTTCCATTTATCAGAAAATGATGGAAATGAACGGGGAAGTCTTTGGCACCAGGGCGGATGAACATCAGTATGAGCTGGTAAAGAAGGTTTTGCCGGAAGTGGTCTATGATAAGGTTTCCCGTATTTTAAAAATAGAAAAAGAAGGAAAAGAACGGGTTGGGAAGGTTGCGGTCTGCACGGCGGGAACGGCGGATATCCCGGTGGCGGAGGAAGCGGCGCAGACGGCGGAATATTTCGGCGCAAAAGCGGAGCGGATTTATGATGTCGGTGTCAGCGGAATCCACAGGCTTTTTTCCAGGCTTGAGGTAATCCAGTCCGCAAACTGTATCATTGCAGTTGCAGGCATGGAGGGGGCGCTGGCAAGCGTGTTGGGCGGTCTTGTCAGCAATCCTGTGATTGCCGTCCCTACCTCAGTGGGCTATGGAGCGAACCTGCAGGGGCTTTCCGCCCTGCTTACTATGATCAATTCCTGCGCAAATGGAGTTGCCGTTGTCAATATTGACAATGGGTACGGGGCGGGGTATCTGGCAACGCAGATTAACCGTCTGGCAGTGCATTCCGAGGGATAGAGAAATTTTCAAAGGTATTAAAAACCGGAAAAGGAGGATGGTTCATGGATAAATTAGAACATTTAAAAAATTACCTTCAAAGCCTCGGGCGGGTCTTAGTCGCATTTTCAAGCGGCGTGGACTCGACCTTTTTGCTGAAGATGGCAAAGGAAACGCTGGGAGTGGAAAATGTGCTTGCGGTAACGGCAAAATCCTGTTCCTTCCCGGCAAGGGAGCTAAAGGAAGCGGAGGAGTTCTGCAGACAAGAGGGAATCCGCCATCGGATCTGTGAATCGGAAGAATTAAAAATCGAAGGGTTTTCTCAAAACCCTAAAAACCGCTGTTACCTGTGTAAAAAAGAATTGTTTGAAAAATTTCGGGAAATTGCAAAGGAAGAGGGAATAGAGCATATCGTGGAAGGCTCGAATCTGGATGATAACGGCGATTACCGTCCGGGGCTTTTAGCGGTGGAAGAGCTTGGGATCAAAAGCCCGCTGCGCCAGGCAGAGCTTACAAAACAGGAAATCAGGGAGTATTCCAGGCAGTTAGGGCTGCCGACCTGGGAAAAGCAGTCCTTTGCCTGCCTGTCCTCCCGCTTTCCATATGGAGAAACCATCACAGAAGAAAAGCTTGCTATGGTAGATCGGGCGGAACAGCTTTTGCTGGATATGGGATTTCACCAGATCCGGGTGCGGATTCATGGCAGCATGGCAAGGATTGAGATCATGCCGGAGGAATTTGAAAAGCTGATCGAGAAAACAACAAGGGAAACGGTGGTGGAAAAATTAAAAGAGTATGGGTTTACCTATGTGGCTATGGATTTAACCGGATACCGCATGGGGAGTATGAATGAGACGCTGGTTTCAAAGGGAAAAAGATAATGCGATGAGGCGTGAATAAAAATTTTGGTTTGGATGTGAACAGTTTTATAGGTTAGACTTTACAATTTTATCGTGTGCTTTCCAAGTATAAAAGATAAGCATCTTTAAATGCGGCATAGTTTGATATAATTGCAAAAAATTGGATTTTTCTTTAAATAAATGCCTGAAAACGGAATCCTGATACTCTCTGTTAATTGCTTTCCCGTTACTATGAAACAAAACTTGCCGGATAGCCAAAAAAGCGGAATCCTAATATAGCGGATTCTGTCATGTTATGTTATAATCCTCATGTTGTCCTACCGATACCTGGCAACGGGAGGAGGTGTTCATGATAGATTATATCTTTGCTTTTTTAGTCGCTGTTGCGGCTGGTGTGGTTTGTCACTACATCATCAAATGGCTTGACGGCGATCACCGTAAGGACAACAAATAGCCTACTGGGTGCTTTGCCAGTATAAAAGAAAAGAAGAACCCCCGAACTGTACGCTACTACGGTTCGGGGGTTCGTTTCTTTGTTCACAACGGATTTATCTTTGCTTTTTTGCCTACTGACATTATAGCATATGTGATTTTATATTTCAAGATACAAATTTTCTACCGTCATTTATGGTTGTGCCACGCAATTTGCGGGGCATGGATGTTTAGGTTGATCCTTTCCGGATGCTGTAAGAAGTGCATCCGTATCTTTTGAATCCTTATTTGGAATATAGAAGCCTCCATTCATAAGCTGTTTTATTCCACTATAGCCAATCATTAAAGAAATTTCAACTGATTTTTGCAGGAATTTTATTCTGGCCGTTGCCATTTAAAATTCTGCTTTCGCAGAATGACAATTGTGTATATCCTTTAAGGCTCAAGGACTCCTCCCGGCTTCACCAGGCCCCTCCTCAAGCCATATTATATCATAAATTTTTGAAAAATAAATATTATATTAGATAGATACTGTTGACAAAAAAGAGTACTTTGTATATTATATAGGTATTACATTATAGGTATAAAAGCATTTTTTACTCTCAATATCATTACATAAAAGGAGAATATATGGGAATTTTACTTTTACAAATCAAGGTAATGCTGCAAAAGAAAGAGGCAGCATTTTGTTATTTTTTTATGCTTACCATGATTTTGATTCATTTTTTCCAAAATATTTTTAAGTTTGCGGGGACGGATATTTCCCGTATGTACCAGCCATTGAAACTAAGGATGTTATATGAGGATAATGTATTTGGGTATTATGTCATAGAACTGCTGCCTGTCCTTGTTGTTTTGGTAAGTGGTTTTTCTTATTTAGATGACAGGAAATCAGGAGAGGATATCTTTTGGATTGCAAGGATTGGCGGAAAAAAGTATTTTTTTTTCAAGTATGCGGCATCTTTTGTCACTAGCCTCATTGTGTTTGGCGGTTCTCTTTTAATGGAAACATTCCTTTATTTACTGTCATTTCCTTTAAGTTCTGTGGGAGATCCTTCCAACATCACACGTTTTGATGAAGTTTACTGGGAACTTATAAGCAGGTATTTTTTCCCAGATATATACATAAATCATCCTTATTTGTATGGAGTTGGATGCTGTGTTGCCTTTGGGTTGATGTGCGGCGTTTTATCTTCCTTTAGCCTGGCAATTTCCATGTCAGGGATTTTTCGTTTCCGAATCCTCTTGTTTTTGCCGGTTTATTTAATACTGACAATGACCTATTATTTCAAAGATTTTTTAAAGCTTGATTTTGATACCTATTATGGGTATTATTTTTATTTTTATGATACAGCGCCCAAAAACATTTTTGCACTGATTTTATTTCTGATGGTTTTATTTGTAATATCTTTTTGCTTAGTTTGTAAAAAAATCAACAAGGATGTATTTGAAAAATGAAAAATTTAGGAATGCTTTTGTTATCATCAGCATTTGGACTGCTTTCTATTCTGCCCTTTTCTGCTTCCCAGCCAGATGCATCTTTTGGAAGCATGGCAGTTTGGATGGGATTTGGAAACGTTGGGCTGGGCTCTGCGTACCTCATAGATTTTTTATATGCGATTGTCCCAATGGTGGTCTTTCAAATGGTATATGGATTATATTTATACCGTCATTTCTGTACAGCAAGCGTTTATTATTTTTCACGCTGCATAAAGAGAAAATCATGGTTTTTACAGGAAACGGGAAGTCTTTTGCTGAAGTCTTTTTTATACGAAAGTGCTTATTGGATTGCCGGGCTGTTTGTGCTTGCATTTAAATATCCGTTTTCTATAACTATGGCTGATGTATGCCTGTTTCTTTACGCTGTTACCATAAATGTTTTATGGCTTTTTGCATCTACTTTGGCAGTTAATATACTAGCGTTAAAGACAGACAGCGTGGCAGGTTTTGGAATTATTTTTGGATTGGAAGTTTTTTTCATTGTTATTTATAACTTTATGGAATCCCTGTTTTTATATGGAAAGCCGGAAGGCAATGCCGGAAAGCTTCTGTTTATACTGTGGAAATGGAATCCGGTGTCTCAGCTTGTAGTCCGGTGGCACAGCAGCATGTGGAAAGAAATAGATGCTATGGTAAACGATTATCAGGTAAATTTTGATTTTAATTTTTCTGTTTTATATCTTGCTATTTTAAGCGCCATACTGATAATTCTTGGCATTTCTGTTATAAGCAGGGTTGAGTTGATAAGTAATGGTATGGAGGAATGAGGAAAATGAAATTGACTGCAGAACACCTACAGAAAAAGATCAACGGGAAAAAAATATTAAATGACGTTAATTTAGAATTAATCAGCGGCAGGGTATATGGAATTGTCGGGAGGAATGGCTCCGGGAAGACGATGTTGTTCCGCGCGCTCAGCGGGCTCATGAAATGTGATGCAGGAAAAGTCATCCTGGATGGGAAAATACTTTTTGAGGATTTCCCTGTCCTGCCCGGCATTGGCATTATTCTGGAAAATGCAGGGCTGTACCCGGAACTGACAGGTTTTCAAAATTTAAAGTATTTAGCGGGCATAAAGAAAAAAATCAAGGATGATGATATTTATGCGTCCATTAAGCGAGTTGGGCTGGATCCGGATGATAAGCGCATTTTCCGCAAATATTCCCTCGGCATGAAACAGAGAATTGTAATTGCGCAGGCAATTATGGAAAAACCGGATATCCTCTTTCTTGATGAGCCCGGCAATGCACTGGACGAAGAAGGGATAAAGGATATTAGAAAAATCATTATGGAAGAAAAAGAACGCGGGGCCTTAATCCTGATTGCAAGCCATAATAAAGAAGACATTAATCTTTTGACTGACGAAGTATACACGATGTCTAATGGGGAAATTTCAAAAATGGAGGGAAGAGAAGATTGAAGATAAAAACAACTGCGGCCATTTCCGTTATTCTCATGGTGATTGCGGCCGTCATTGGATGGCACGAAAAGAAAACCTATACGGATTTTGCAGCAGAGGGAAGTATGCTTTCCCATGTTAATGTTGCAGTCCTTTCCGATCAGATGGCGGAAACAATCATGGAAGACGGCTTTTCAAAAACCATCAGGGATAGCGCAAAATATATATTAAAAGTAAAAGCCGACAGCGATATACTGTTTGAGTTCGGACATTCTTCACAATATGTCGTTATTGAGAAAATTTACCAGGGAGAAGACGTCCACGTTGGGGATCGCATTTTGATAGGACCGAGGTCAACCAGCTTGTTTGATTTTGACGGGACATTGTCATTAAATATGGGCTTTGTGAATACTATGCAGGAAGGAGAAGAATATCTCGTTTATTTAGAAGACAATTTTTATCTGACAGATAGCAGAGAGCTATTTTATTATTTTCCTGGAACTATTGTAAGGCCGGCTTTTTCTTATTCCACGAAATCCAGCAGACCGGTTTCCGTTCATGGGGAAGACGGAAATTCTGTTAATTACATGGACGTTAAAGATTATGAATTTTTCGCACAGTCAGAAAAGGGCCTGGCTGCGCTGGAGTCTTTGAAAAAAGAATTGATGAAATAAATGTTACAAAAAGATAGTGTTATCCAAGATAAACATTCTTCACAGGGATAAAAACATCATCCTTTTTGATCAAGAATGCCTGTTTTTAGCAGGCACGACCAAAGAAGCCCATGCCATCCAGCCTTTTTTCCTTGATCGTAAAAGCGGGCAGGCAGAAAAACCCGATTGGAAAAAGGGACGGATCGGGTGATTTTTGAAACAGTGCCGCTCCTGCCCCATTACATAACCGTTTCCATACATTCAAGCGGTGCAGGATGCCAGAGTATCTCCGTATGCGGCAGATATCTATTTGAGGCCTGCCTGCCGCTTATCCTTCTAAAATGCTCTGCACTCCGGCATTGATGGCATAATAGCTCTTTTTTAATTCTTCTAAGTATTCCCTGCCGGTTTCCTCCAAATGGTAATATACCTTTGTCTGGCGTTTCCCTGTTTTCAACTTCCTGGAAGAAATGTACCCTTTATCTTCCAGCCGGTACAGGGTAGGGTACAGGGAGCCTTCGGTAACGCAGAACGCTCCCCCGCTCTTTTCAGAAATCTCCTGCATCAGGTCATAGCCATACTTGTCAGCCCTTTCAAGCACCGCAAGTATCACCAGCTCGACACAGCCTTTTTTAAACATATCCCGTTGATTGTTAAGAACCATAACCACTCCTTAGCATATAATCTCCTTTTGCGGCAAAGAAAAAAACGGTTATTTTTAAAATGTGATTTTCACATTTCAGGTATAAAATAGGGTTTTGTGGGGTGTAGATAGCTAATTTTTGACTATCAAAAGGTTATTTTTCAGCTATTTATCCTGCGTCTGCCAGTAAAGATATTCTTCCCATGCTTCATCAAACCATATCTTTTTCATTAGTCTATATCCTCTATGATCTCATGTTCTGTACCTTTGCCGGCAATACCACGCTGCAGCTTTTCCAGATATTCAGCGTTTCGTTTTGCTTTCTGCATCTCGTTATATTCACGCTCAGAAATAATAACAACATTTCTATTATTTTTCCGTGAAACGATGACAGCTCCCCCTCAAAGGCATTTGCATTTTGAGAGAAGATAAGATAAAATGAAAGATACTATATTTGACAGAAATTATGTTTATTGTGAAATTGTAAAAAACTGGGAGAAAATTTTATGTATTATATTGCGGTTTGTGAGGATGACGCTATTTTTCGGGAAAGGTTTACGGGATTGCTGATGAAGTATTGGGAGGAAAAGGGTAAGGAATGGGGAGATCAAATGCAGATCTGTGTTTATGAGGATGGAAATGATTACAGGGATTCATGGAGTCCGGAACAGGAAGCGGATATCTTGTGTTTGGATATAGAAATGGAACGCATGGATGGCATTCTTTTAAAAGAGTTTTTGGAAGAAAGGGAAAGCAGAACCAGAATTTTATTTGTTACGGGACATAATGAGGCAATGCAGAGGGCATTTGGAGAGAATGTGGTTGGTTTTTTATCAAAGCCGGTGCAGGAAGAAAAGCTGTTTTTTTATTTGGATAAAATATTTCGAAGAATTCGCTATGAACAGGAAGAAGTGATGGTTGATCATACAGGGAAAAATTTTTGTAAGATACATCAGATTTTGTGGATTCAGGCGGACGGGAGATATTCCAGGGTAAAGCTGGGGGAAAAGCAGATTTTTTTTGATAAAAGCCTGGCAGAATGGGAAGAAACATTGGCAGGGCTTTCTTCCTTTGGGGGAGGAATTTTCTTTTTCTGCGTATCTCCCGCAGTTCAATTCGGACGGCAGTTTTCCAGCAGGGCGGTGCAGGCTGTTAGAAAAACAGGAAAAAATCATTGAGATATATCTGAAAAAGACAGGAGCTAATGATATTTTGATCATCAGGAACCCGGTGGAATGGGAAATAGATTCCGACAGCATAGGGAAAGTGACAACAAAAAAAGATCGGAGAAATCATGGGTATGGGATTGCAAAAATACGGGAAACGGCGGAAAAATATGACGGAAGTGTTGATTTTGAGATAAAGGGGCGGATATTTCAAATTACGGTCATATTAACAGAAAAATGACCGCTCATTACAAAATCCGACCGTTCATTACAAAACAGTAGAAATGGAAAAGGAGCAATGGTAGCATGATGATACAAGGAGGGAGGTGAACGAAATGATTTTGATAACATCACAGGGAGATTTGTTTAATTGGTTCTTAAAATGGTTTCAATAACATGGTTTAGGAATCGTCAAGGATATAAGCGATGATCTAACAGATTTCATCATAAGAAATTTTTAAAGAATTATTTATGTGGTGTTTCTTTATGAAGAAACTATGGGGCTTGTGGCGTTTCGTAAAAGCTTGCTATTATGGTAAATTGGAAGGAGCTGAAAGGAATGAAAAATAAAATTTATGGTGCTGTGCGTTTTGCAATATTTGGAATCACGGTTTTGTCCTGCTGTTTTGGCATATCACATAGCAGTATAAAAGCAGAGGAAGCAGAAGAAAATTCCTACATTATTACAGCCAAAAATGACAATGCGCTTGGACAGCTAATGGAAGAGTATGGAACTATACAGGGGCAGGATGGCGGAAATGTTATAGAAGAGCAGAAGATTCTGGTTATATCTGCTTCAAAAAAAGAGGCCATGCGCCTTAAACAGGACAGCAGGGTGGAAGCCGTGGAAGAAGACGGTTATGTTTATGCCTGCGGCGTGCAGGAAGAGGATGCTGTTGAATGGAATCTGGATGCCATCAATATTGCAGGAAGGAATCCTGTTCAAAACGGGAAAGTGGCAATCATAGACTCAGGAATTGACTACAGCCAGGATATTGATGTTGCAGAAAGGGTTAATTTTGTCCCGGGGCAGGATAAAGTGTCTGTTTTATATGAAGATAACACAGGGCATGGAACCTGTATTGCCGGGATTCTGGCGGCAGAGGACAATGATTTGGGGATTACAGGCGTAAATCCGAACGTGGAGCTGTATTCCGCAAAAGTCTTGGACGGCAGCAATAGTGCAAAAATCAGCCAGATCATTGATGCAGTCAACTGGGCAATAGAGAAGGATGTGAATATTTTAAGCTTAAGCTTTGGGACATCCACGGATTCAGAGGCGCTGCATAATGCAATTAAGAGTGCATATGAGCATAACATTTTAATCATTGCAGCTGCTGGCAACGGGGGAGAAGTGGAGTATCCGGCCGCGTATCCCGAGGCTGTTGCAGTAGGCTCTATTGGAACGGATGGAACTGTTTCCGGGGACAGCTCTAAGGGGGAAGAACTGGAATTGGTGGCTCCGGGGGAGCAGATTCTGTCCACGGGCGCTTTTGACGGGGTAATGACATGCGGTGGGACAAGCATGGCAGTCCCTCATGTGGTTGGCGTCGCTTCCCTTCTTTGGGAAAAGGATATGGATATGGATGCTGAATTTATCCGTATGGTGTTAAAGGCGGGCGCAAAGACATATGATGAGAGGGAAGCCTACGGGTACGGGCTTGTGGATTACGGCTATGCGGAAAGCATTTATGAGGACTGTAAAGCGGCATATGAAAGCGGCAGCTATGATGGAAGCAATGTTGATAAGATTCGGCAGGACGGGACAGTGGAGGAAAATACAGAGACACTGGACACAGAAGCTTATAAGGATGTAGACTATGTGGAAGGGCAATGGAAAAAAGATCAGCATCAGGAACTGGCAGGGAAATGGACAGGGACAGGCCTTACTGCCGCAGATATGAAAGTGTTGAAGATAGGGGCCATAGCAAATGACAACTATATTCAGGGAATGACGGCTAATCCTCAATGGCATGGATATTTTAAAACAGAAGGTGGAGATAGGATTAATTATGTTGCGTGCTACATCTATCTGACAAGAATTGCCCAGGCTGTCAGCAAAGGAAACTACTCCGTAGGAAAGTTAAGCTATATGAGTGATGTGGAGTATAATGCAATGTCAGGGGTTATCACTTCTTCCAAAGTAAATGGCACTTCATGGTCTACAGTACTTGAGGGTAATGCGGTGAATGCAAAAAATAAAATGCTGATAGTTTATGGGATGGCGCTGCATATTGCCACAGATACGTTTTCACATTCAACTTATACTTTAGATGGAAAACAGATTACTCATGACTACGAGCCAAGTGAGGAAGGTGAAGAAGCAGTAAAATATGCACATGACCAAGATTATTGTTCTAATAGATATGAATGTGCAGAAAAAATTGCATGTAATGTTGTAGATAAGGTTCCAAACTGTTATTCCGGTACAGTAGCAGATTTTTACTTGAAAGGAACTTATGATAATGGTACTTCCAATAAGTGCTTTAAATTAAAGCGTATCGCTTCTTATATCAAATCTTGTGATAGTGAATTTTATAATAATCATAGTTCTTTTTTTGATAATATGGCAGTAAGTTCTTTGGATTAAGATATAGGCAGTCTGCAGTTTAAAGTTAGATATTTTTGGAGGAGTGGTGTTCATGAAGCTTTACAGAAAATGGTTCCTGCTGCTTTTGCTGTTTTTGTCAGCTGGTACAGGCTTGGAATGGAAGGAAAAATCTGCAAAGGCCGCCATCACATGGAATACGTCAAAAGAACAAAAAACAGTAAAAGGGAATTACACATATTATTATTACCTGTCCAAAAACGGCAGCTATTCCTGGATTTACCGGGTGGAGCGGGCAGATGGAAAGAAAGTTTCTACGCTCCGTTTCCCGGAAAAAATCGGGAATGCCGTTTTAGTCAAGCTGGGGAAAGATCCCGTTGTAAGGGAAGACTATTATTATAATATATGGGGAGATAATGTAGAGCCTTTCCATGATTATGTCATCAAGAATACGGATATTACGTCATTGGAAATTCCGGACACGGTGAAGAAAATTACTGCGGCTTCCTTTTCCGGGTTCTGCGGATTGAAATCGGTAAAGCTTCCGGCAGCCATGAAAAAAATCCCGCATACGCTTTTTTACCGGTGCGGTCAACTTGAAAGGGTTATTCTTCCCAAAAACTTAAGGACAATAGAATCAGAGGCGTTTGCCAAATGTAAGAAGCTGAAAAGATTTCAGATTTCATCCGGGGCTAAACGGTATTCCTGTAAAAATGGGCTGCTTCTTTCCAAAGACAAAAAAACATTCTGTTATGCG
>CANREH010000105.1 GCA_947629585.1 uncultured Lachnospiraceae bacterium
ACTGGGTATCCTTCGTTAATTTATGTAAATATTTTGCAAACCTTTTCACATTGGCATCGTCAAGCGCCGCCTCGATCTCGTCTAATAAGCAGAACGGGGACGGCTTTAAATTCTGGATTGCGAACAGCAGGGAAATTGCCGTCAAAGACTTTTCCCCTCCGGACAACTGCATCATATTCTGGAGCTTCTTTCCCGGCGGCTGCGCATTGATCCGGATTCCCGCCTGTAAAACATCTTCATCGTCCGTCAGCTCCAGCGTTCCCTTCCCGCCGCCAAACAGCTCTTTGAACACCTGATCAAACTGCTCCCCGATCTCCTGAAACTTTTCCTCAAACTGCTCCTTCATCTGCCTGTCCAGATCCTCAATAATCTTAAGGAGCGATTCCTCTGCGGCAGCAACGTCGTCATACTGGGCTTTCATCAGATCATACCGTCCGGAAACCTGGCGGTAATCCTCAATCGCATTGACATTGACATCGCCAAGCGCTTTCTTTAATTCCTTTAACTTCTGCACCTGTTTTCGGATTTCCGAAAGCGGCTCTTTCGGTTTTTCTTCCATGCCCTGAAGATTTTCATACGTAATCTGGTACTCTTTCCACATATACTCCGACAATTCCTCAAACTTAGCCTGTGCGGTTTCCTTCTGCGTCTCCAGACGGTAACATTCCTTATCCAGGCCGGACAAGCTTTTCTGAATATCCTCCCGGCGGCTGACCGCCGCTTTCAGCGCCCTTTCTGTTTCCTTCTGCTCCTCTAACAGTTTTTCATTCCACTGTTCTTTTTCTGCAATCGCTTCTTCCTCTTTCTTTGCCAGAGCAAGCTCCTTTTTTATCTTCTGATGGATTTCTTCCTCTTCTGTTTCGATCGCTTTATTTTCTTCTTCCAGACGCAGCAGCTCTTCCTCTCCGTTTTCCTGCTCTTTCGCAAGGCGCTTTAAATGCTCCTCCTCAAAGGAAAGCTTCTGCATGATAGCGGCGTGTTCCATACGAAAAGCTTCCGCCTCCGAAGATACGTTCTTTAACGTCTCCCTTGTTTTCAAAAGCTCCTGATGGAATCCCTCAATTTCTCCCTGAAGCCGCTGGGTTTTCTGCCCGCTTTCTGCGATTTCTTCTTTTAAATCCGCAATCGCTT
Organism: uncultured Lachnospiraceae bacterium; assembly: GCA_947629585.1. Lineage (GTDB taxonomy): Bacteria > Bacillota > Clostridia > Lachnospirales > Lachnospiraceae > MGBC100174. Next base: position 1,132 of record CANREH010000105.1, read on the forward strand.
CCTTTAAGCCTTTGGACTGCGCTAAAATCTCCTCTTCCTGTTCCTTCTGCCCCTGAAAATTCTGCTCCAATTCTTTCTTTTTTTCAAGAAGCTGCTCTTTCTGCAGCGCAACGGTATTTTTTTGAAGGAAAATTTCCTGTAAAATCTGATCGATCCGCTCATATTCTTCTGAATTTTGATCGCTTGCTTTTCGGAAAGCTTCGATTTCTTCCCGCAGTTTTTTCATTTCTTCCGTAATCTGCCCGGTTCTCTTTTCCAGCTCCTCCATTTCCCTGCGCCTGCCCAAAAGATTCCCTGCATTGCGGAAAGCCCCGCCGGAAATCGCGCCTCCGACATTTACGACTTCTCCTTCCAGCGTTACGATACGGACAGAATGCCGGTATTTCCCTGCAATTAAAACCGCATGGTCAATCGTATCGACAACCAATGTCCTCCCGAATAAAAACTCTACTAACTGCCCAAACTTCTCCTCTGCTTTCACCAGCGTACTGCCATAGCCAATCACTCCGGTTTCTTTTAAAATCTCCGTATTGGCAGCTCCCCTTACCGTAAGCCCGGTCAGCGGGAGAAACGTAGCGCGCCCATATTTATTTTTTTTCAAAAATGCAATCATCTGCTTGGCAGTCTCTTCCGTGTCCGTCACGATATTCTGAATGCTGCCGCCAAGCGCCGCCTCAATCGCCAGTTCATGCTGTTTTTTCACGCGGATCACATCCGACACTACGCCCAGCACGCCGGGATGTTTCTGCTCCATGATACGCTTAATGCTGTTCCCAAAGCCGTCATAACGCTCCGTGATATTCCTTATGGATTCCAGGCGGGAATTTTCCCTGTGGAAGCTAATCTGTTTTTCCTCTAACTGCTCCGACAGAGAGCGGATCTGAGAGAGCTGCTTTTCATGCTCCGCCGTAATCGAAGCTTTTTTCTTTTGATATTCCTGCTCCTTTTTCAGAATCTGCCCCCATTCCGATTCCTTCCCTGAAAGCTCCTTATCAATTACCGCCTCATTGCTTTTCTTGAGTAAAAGCTGCTTCCGGTAATCTGCTTTTTTCAGGGCATTCTGGTCGAGCATCATCTGATACCGCTCCAAATCAGCCCTTAACGACACTTCTTCCTTCATGCCGGAAAATACGGCGGCTTTCTTCTCTTCCAAAAGCGCTTCTTTTTCTTCCGCCTCCTCCGTCAGTGCCCCGATCCGGGCGGCCATGCTGCTGTTTTTCTCCAGAATCTCCGCACTGTCCTCCGTAAGCTTTGCTATCGTTTCCTGACGGCTCTTTTTTTCCTGTTCCCGTTCCTTTTCCAGTGCCAACAGCGCTTCCTTTCTGGAAAAATTCTGCTCCCTTCTCTGCTTTTTGGAAGACAAATTCGCTTCTTCCACCCGCACAAGCCCTTCCCGCTTTTCTTTCTCCACCTTTGCCTGGGAAAGCTCCTGCTGGTACTGCGTCCATTGAAGCTTCTGCGCCTGCTCTTTTTCTTCCAGTTCCTCATATACCTTCTTCTGAGCGGCAAACGCCTCCTCCGACCGTCTGTAATCCTCCCTCGCAGCCGAAAGCTTTTCTTCCAGCCCCTTTAAGGATTCTTTAATCTGCTCCGATTCCAGAAGAAACTGCCTGGTTTCCTGTTTTTTTAATTCTTCCCGGTATGTTAAAAATTCCTGCGCTTTTTCCGCCTGCTTCTTCAAAGGCCCGACCTGGATTTCCAGTTCTGAAATAATATCCCTGATACGCACGAGGTTATTCTGTTCTGCTTCCAGATTTCGGAGGGCATCCTGCTTGCGCTTTTTAAATTTGGCAATGCCCGCCGCCTCGTCAAACAATTCCCTGCGTTCTTCCGGACGGCCGCTCAAAATCTTATCAATCTGCCCCTGGCCGATAATCGAATATCCTTCCTTGCCGATTCCCGTATCCAGAAATAATTCCTGAACATCCCTCAGCCTGCACACCGAGCCATTTAAAAGGTATTCGCTTTCGCCGGAACGGTAAACGCGCCTTGCGACCTTTACCTCGTCGTAAGGCGTAATCAATTTATGATCCGAATTGTCAAATGTCATGGCGACATAGGCAAATCCCAGCTTCTTCCGAAGCTGCGTCCCGGCAAAAATAATATCCTCCATCTTCGTTCCGCGAAGCTGCTTTGCGCTCTGCTCTCCCAACACCCAGCGGACAGCATCGGCGACATTGCTTTTCCCGCTTCCGTTCGGCCCCACGATTCCCGTAATGCCGCTGTGAAATTCCAGTACCACACGATCGGCAAAGGACTTAAATCCCTGTATTTCAATACTTTTCAGATACATATATTCTCCTGTCAGTCCCGGCTCCTTAACAGCATAATCGCTTCATATGCCGCCGCCTGCTCCGATGCCTTTTTTGTTTTTCCAACTCCCTGTGCAAGCTTTTTCTCTCCCAGATAGGCAGCCGCCGTAAACTTCTTATTATGGTCAGGCCCTTCCTCTTTTATCAGCTTATAATGAAGGTTTTCCTCTCCTTTTCCCTGAACCATTTCCTGAAGGATGGTCTTGCTATCAAAAAAGAGCTGCTTATGTTCGATATCCGATAAAATAAAGCGAAGGATATACTCTTTTGCACTAGCAAAACCATTATCCAGATAAATGGCGCCAATCGTCGCCTCCACCGCGTCAGAAAGGATGGAATCCCTCTCCCTGCCTCCGGTCATATCTTCCCCTTTTCCCAGTAAAAGATACGAACCCAGATCCATCTGCCTTGCGCACTCCGCCAGCGTCGGCTCACAGACAAGGCTTGCGCGCAGCTTCGTCAAATCCCCTTCATGCTTCTGCTGATAATGCAGAAATAAATATTCGCTGCTGACAAGCTCCAGGACGGCATCCCCCAGAAACTCCAGACGTTCGTTGTTCGCCAGATTTCCCCGATGCTTTTCATTTGCATAGGAACTGTGCGTCAGTGCCAGCGTAATCAAATTTTTATTTTTAAATTCATAACCGATTTTTTTTTCAAATTCTTCCAACTTTTTTTTATTATACATACATTTTCCTTTTCCTGTGATCCGGCGCAGCAGCCCGGCAAAAAGCCAGGCTGCCCGCCTTACAGCATATTACATAACAGTTCAGCCATCAGCTCGATTTGGCTGCTTCGCAGCCTGTTTCGCCGCTAAAGCGGCTAAAATCTCGCTTTTATGGCTGCGCCATATGTCAAAAATAGTGAAAATTGATCCTTACGAGTAAACTCGACGGTTCAATTTTCCTATTTTTGCCGCATGGCTGAACTGTATTACAAATGTTCTTTTATTTTTTCATTGATTTTCTGCTCGCTGAAAGCGATACATTGGATGATGGAATTTTTTACTTCCAAACTCTTCGAGCTCCCATGCGTCTTGACAACCAGCCCTTTTAACCCCAGAAGAGGCGCGCCGCCGTATTGCGACGCATCAAAGCTTTTCATGGTCTGCTTTAAGGCAGGCTTTACCAAAAGCGCGCCCAGCTTGCTCCGCAGGCTTGTCATCATGCCTTCCTTGACCTTGCCTATCAGAGCCGAACCAAGCCCTTCATATAATTTCAGGATTACATTCCCGACAAACGCCTCGCACACTACCACATCCGCCTGCCCATGCGGGATATCCCTTGCCTCAATGCTCCCGATGAAATTAATATCTTTACATTCCTTCAGCAAAGGGAAGGTCTCCTTTACCAGCATATTCCCTTTCTCTTCCTCAGCGCCGATATTCACGATTGCCACCTTCGGATTCTTTACTCCCATGACATTTTCCATATAAATCGAACCCATTTTCGCAAACTGGACAAGATGGGAAGATCTTGCGTCCACGTTCGCCCCGCAGTCAATCAACAGGGAAACCCCTTTTACCGTAGGAATCAACGGAGCAAGCGGCGGCCTTTCCACCCCTTTGATACGCCCGACAATCAACTGCCCTCCAACTAAGATCGCCCCGGTGCTCCCGGCGGAAACGAAAGCATCCGCCTGCCCGGACTTCACCAGATTCATCCCGACCACAATCGAAGAATCCTTTTTGGTCCTGATGGCAAGCACCGGCGGCTCGTCAAAGCCAATCTCTTCCGTGGCATTCACAATCTCCACCCGGTTTCTGTCATAGGTATACTTATCAAGCTCCCGCTTTACCAAATCCTCTTTTCCAACCAGCGTTACCGCAATTTCCCGGCGCTCTTCCAAAGCCTCCGCCGCGCCTTTCACAATCTCCCCCGGCGCATTGTCCCCGCCCATTGCGTCCACTGCAATTTTAATTTCCGCCATACTTCTCCTTTCCCGGAAGGCCCGCCTTTATTCCATTTCTTATTCGTAACCGTTCAACCATCAGCTTGATTTGGCTGTTTTGCAACCTGTTTTCGCCGCTAAAGCGGCTAAAATCCCGCTTCCGGCAGAGCGCCATATAGCTGAACTGTTACTAAAATTTCTCATAGAAGAAGGACTTAAAGGAACTAAATTTCAATGTCTTCGGCTGAATAATCTGCTCCGTGCTGCCGACAAATAAAACGCCTTCTTTTTTCAATGCGTCATTAAATTTCTTATAAATTTCGATTTTTGCTTCTTCGGTAAAATAGATCATCACATTCCTGCAGATAATAATATCGCAATTATTCGGATAAGGATCTTTTAACAGGTTATGCTCCTTAAACTCCACGCATTTCTTAATCTCTTCCGAAATCTGGTACGTCTTTTCATTAATTTTCGTAAAATATTTTTCTTTAAATTCATCCGGGAGAGCTTTCAGGCTTTTTACATTATAAAGCCCAAGCCTTGCCTTTTCCAGCACCTGCTTATCAATATCCGTAGCAATGATATGTATCTGGTTTAACGGCATAAACTTTGTTAAAAGCATTACTAAAGAATACGGCTCGTCCCCCGTGGAACAGGCGGCGCTCCATATTTTTAACCGTTTCCCGAACCGCTTAAATAACAAAGGGAAAATTTCCTTTTCCAGCAAAACCCACTGTTCCGGATTGCGGTAAAACTCCGATACATTGATCGTAAGGTAATTGACAAATTCATCAAAAACATCTTTTTTACTTTTCAATGCAGCGACATAAGCTTCGTAATCCTTGACTCCGCGCTTGGCAATCAGGGAATCAATTCTCCGCTTCATCTGGCGTTCCTTATAACAATTCAAATCAATCTTTGTCAAATCAAAAACTTTCTTTTTAAAACTTTCGTAATCCCCCGGCATACACCCAACCTCCTGCTCCTTTAATAAAGAAGCTGTCACACAGACCTGTATTACAGGCAATGCAACAGCTTACCATGCACCGAAAAGAACGCCTCCTGTCCCTTTCAATGCCCTGTATTTTCTGAATAATTATTCCTCAGAGCTTTCTTCCTTCTCCTGATCATTTAACATTGCCTTAATGCTTAAGCTGATCTTCCTGCCTTCCTCATTAAAATCAACTACTTTTGCAGTTACCTCCTGGCCTGTCTTTAACACATCGGACGGCTTTTCAATATGCTCTTTTGCAATCTGGGAAACATGCAGCAGTGCGTCAACGCCCGGCTCTAATTCTACAAATGCGCCAAAGTCCGTCATACGTGCCACTTTTCCGGTTACAATGCTTCCAGCCGCATATTTTTCCCCTGCCTTCAGCCACGGGTTTTCATCATCAAACTTCTTGCTTAATGCAATCTTATCGCCTTTGATTTCTTTAATCAGGACTTTTACCGTATCGCCAACCTTAAATACCTTCTTTGGATTCTCCACGCGTCCCCATGACATCTCGGAAATATGGAGAAGGCCGTCAGCGCCGCCTAAATCAATGAATGCGCCGAAATCCGTTACATTCTTTACTGTGCCTTCCATTGTCATGCCTTCGCTGATTCTTTCAAACAACTGTCTCTGCAGCTCTTTCTTTCTTGCCAGAAGAAGCTGCTTTCTGTTGCCGATAATCCTTCTTCTGCGCGGATTGAACTCGGTAATAATAAACTCTATTTCCTGTCCTGCATATTTGGAAAGATCCTGCTCATAAGTATCGGAAACAAGGCTTGCCGGAATAAAAATCCTTGCCTCGTCAAGCACAACGCTTAAGCCGCCGTCAAGCACAGCAGCCACTTTGGCTGTCAGCACTTCCTGATTATTGTAAGCCTCCTCCAACCTCTTATTGCCTCTCTCCGCAGCTAACCTTTTATAAGTAAGGACAACCTGGCCCTCGCCGTCGTTGACCTTTAAAACCTTTGCCTGCATGGTATCTCCGACAGCTACCTTTGTCGTAAGATCTACATTTGATTCATTCGTGTATTCATTTCTTGTAATAACGCCGTCTGATTTATAGCCGATATTCAAGATAATCTCATCTTCTTTGACGTCGATAACAGTTCCTTCCACTACCTCCCCATTATGGATCGTCTTCAACGTACCCTCCAATAACTGCTCAAAAGTTTCTTCTGCCATTCCTATAGTTACCTCCTTGATAATATTATTTGGGGTTGAAGCCCCTGCGGTAATACCTACGCTACTAAAGGATTTGAACTTCTCCAAATCCAGGTCTACGAGTGTCTGTATATAGTAAGTATCGTCACATTCTTTTTTGCAGATTTCAAAAAGTTTCTGTGTGTTCGAACTATGTTTACCACCGATTACAATCATCGCGTCGGACACTTTCGCGAGGTTATATGCCTCCTTCTGGCGTTCCTCCGTAGCGTTGCAAATTGTATTTAAAGCAAGTATATCATAACCCTTTTTTCCAATAATTTCAACTAAATCTTGAAAATTCTTGTAATTAAATGTCGTTTGCGAAACAATGCAGATTTTATGGTACTCTTTATTACCATTATTTTTATCAGACAGGGTAAATTTTTCTGCCTGCTCCCTGGTTTCAATCACGCTGACTGATCCTTTACACCAGCCTTTGATTCCTTCCACCTCCGGATGGGAGCTGTTTCCGATAATAATGATATATTCGCCTGCTTCGGAATGTTCTTTTACCAGCTTATGGATCTTTTTCACAAAGGGACAGGTGGCGTCTACAATCTCAAGCCCCTGCTCTCCCAGCAAATCGTACACTTCCTCCGGTACGCCGTGGGAACGGATAATCACCGTTCCTTCCGTCAGGCTTTTTAATTCTTCCATTGTATGAACTACCTGAACGCCTTTTTGCTCCAGATCCTTCACCACTTCATCATTGTGGATAATCGGGCCGAACGTAAATACCTTCTTTCCCGTTTCCGCCTGGTGGTATACCATATCCACGGCGCGCTTTACGCCAAAACAAAATCCGGCAGACTTCGCAGTTACTACTTTCAAGCAAGTTTCCTCCACTAACGTTTTTTATAAAGGGAAACCACCGTCTCCACTACTTCTTCAATGCTCATGGACGAAGTATCCACAAGGACTGCATCCTCCGCTTTGCGAAGCGGCGCAATCTCCCGGTTCATATCCTGCTCGTCCCTTGCAATAATATCCTTTTCGATTTCATCCAGATCGCACGTTTCCCCTTTTGCTTTCAATTCCTCATAGCGGCGCTTTGCACGTTCCTTAGAAGATGCTGTCAGATAAATTTTGACATCTGCATCCGGCAGCACATGCGTTCCAATATCCCGCCCGTCCATAATCACATTTTCTTTCCTTGCGAGATCCCTCTGCAGTTCTAAGAGCTGTTCCCGCACCGCGCCGATTTTAGCCACGAAAGACGCCATCTTCCCGGCTTCCTCCGTCCGGATCAGCCCGCTTACATTCTCTCCGTTTAAAAATACCTGCTGGATGCCGTCCTGGTACGCAATCGTAACCGAAAGCCCTTTACATTCCTCTGCAATCTGCTCCTCGTCACGGCAGTCTTTCCTCAAAAAATACAGCCCTATGGCACGGTACATCGCTCCCGTGTCCACATAAATAAACGAAATCCTTTCCGCCGCCTTTTTCGCAATCGTACTTTTCCCTGCCCCCGCAGGCCCATCAATAGCAATACTTATTCCCATAGTTTCCCCATACCTTTCTATAATATTCCCTGTCTGCAAATTTTGAACAAAATTTGCAGACCTGCGCATCGTCAGATGCTTCCTCTTTCCTGTCGTAAAATTTCGCAGAAATTTTATGACCCACGCATCATCAGATGCTTCCTCTTTCCTGTCTGCAAATTTTCTCCCAGCCCTCTTGCCGCTGCCGCCGCCGTTGACCACGCTATCTGTAAATTAAATCCTCCCGTCAATGCGTCCACATCCAGAACTTCCCCGATAAAATAAAGCCCTTTTACTTTTTTTGACTCCATCGTGGCAGGATTGATGTCTTTCACGGACACGCCGCCTTTTGTAATAATGGCCTCCGAAAACCCCCGAAGCCCCGTCAGCGTCAATCGGAAATCTTTAATCTGCCGAACCAGCAGCCCCCGTTCCTCCCTTGTCAAAAGGCTTACTTTTTTTTCAGGTGAAATTCCCGTTCTTTCTATTATAACAGGGATCAGCGTTTTTGGCAAAAGTTTATCCAGCGCATTTTTAAACTGTTTTTTCTGAAACTCTGAAAAATCACGCAAAATCCGCGTATCAAGCTGTTCTTCTGAAAGGGCGGGCTTGAAATCAATGGACAGCTCCAGCGGATTTTTCTGCAGTTCCCTCGCCGCCGCGCTGCTTGCGCTTAAGATTACCGGACCGCTCACGCCAAAATGCGTAAACAGCATTTCACCAAAATCGCTGTAAAGCTTCTTTTTCCCTTTCCATACCGTAATGGAAATATTTTTCAGGGAAAGCCCCATCAAATCTTTTACAAAGGTTTCTTTCGTCTCAAACGGCACTAAGGAAGGCACAGGTTCTGTTACCGTATGCCCTGTCTTTTCTGCAAAACAGTATCCATCCCCGGTAGAGCCTGTCAATGGGTAAGAAACCCCGCCTGTCGCAATAAAAACAGCGTCCGCCGGAATCATCTGTGTCTTTCCTTCTCCCATAACAGCAGAAACACCACAAACCTTTCCCTGAACAGCGGATTTTCCATCGGCTTCCTTTTCCCGGCATAATTTCTGCACTATAATCTCCGTAACCTCTGTATTTACGGTAACAGAAACATGGCGCTGCCCCAGCGCCCTTTCCAATGCCTTAATCACATCCGAGGATTTATCCGAAACCGGAAAAACCCTCCCGCCCCGCTCTGTCTTTAAGGGCAGGGAAAGCTTCTCAAAAAAATCCATCAAATCAAAATTGCTGAAACCAGAAAAGGAGCTGTACATAAACTTCCTGCCTGTCATAATATGCTCGAAAAATTCTTCCCTGTCACAGGCATTCGTTATATTACAGCGTCCTTTTCCGGTAATAAAAAGTTTTTTCCCAAGTTTCTCATTTTTTTCTATTAACAGCACATCCCATCCGTAATCTGCTGCCAGAACAGCGGATAACATTCCCGCCGCCCCGCCGCCGACAACAACCAGCTTCTTTTTCTTTAATTCTTCCATTTGTATGCCTCATTTAACTCAAATACATAATGCCCGCTCTCATAATGTTCCCCGTCTACATGGAACACCACCTGATGGCAGTCATCAAGATTATCCAAAAGGCTCATGGAAAGACAGTCCAGAATCGCCGTCTCCTCTGCCGAACCAACCGAAGAAACCGGAGCCATGCCGCCTTTAAAATCCACAATCACCGTATTATCCTGCTGCTCTACCAAATTCACACCAATATCCTGCCCCTGCGCCTCAAAAGAATCCAGGACGGCATCCACAATCACCTGCGGAGTCAGCCCGTCCGTCGTATCCACCTTAACCTCTACCTCTTCTGCTTCTAAGGAATCCGGATCCATAGTGTAAATATGTATCTTCGTCTCTTCCCCATATTCCTTTTCCTCTTCTTCGGCATCATCAGAAGAAGGTTCTCCCGGCTGGACAGCAACACTGCCGCTGCCGCCGCCAAATCCGCAGGATGTTATTGTAAAACAAAAAAATGCCAGTAAAACAGCCATGAAAAGCTCTTTATAATATCTGTTCTTACCTATTCTCATAATTACCGTACCTTTCTTGTCTAAGAGAAGTTACAGTATAATATTATAGGAAAGCTTTGTCATTTCTATGGTAAATCTTTGTCCGAAAAACGCCAAAAAAGATTACTTCTAAGCATAGCGGCTGATGATACATTTTCTTACCAGGTCAAGGGCATGGACAACCGTATTTTCCCGGATTTTCTGTCGGTTTCCGCTGAACTGGTACTTCTTGACAGTCACTTTTCCTTTGGCAAGGCAGGCAATAAAAACAGTCCCTACCGGATGTTCCCCGTCGCTGTCAGGGCCGGCAACCCCGGTCATGGCGACAGCAATATCCGCATTCAGCTCCGCCGCCGCCCCCTTTGCCATTTCCTCCGCCGTCTCCTTGCTGACTGCCGTATGCTTTAACAGCGTCGTCTTTTTCACGCCAAGCAATTTTCTCTTTGCTTTATTGGTATAGGTGACAAATCCGCCTTTTAATACCTCGGACGCCCCGGGTACATTGACAATCCTTGCCGAAAACATCCCCCCTGTCAGGGATTCCGCCGCCGCAAGGGTCAGCTCATATTTCTTCAATAGAGAAACCACATGCTCCTCTAATGTCTCCT
>CANREH010000106.1 GCA_947629585.1 uncultured Lachnospiraceae bacterium
ATGAGGCCGCTTCCTTCGGAAACGGCTAAGATCCGAACAGATGCGGGCTTTGCCCACTTTGTTCTATTCCCTAATCTTTCGGATTACAGGCATATCAGACATCTGATTCAATATATTCCAGTTTACTTACAGAAACTTCATAAGCTGTTCTTTTTTCTACTTCAAATTCAGACAGCTTCTTCTGATATTCCCTGCTCTGGATTCGTCCCCAGAGCTGCACATGGCCGCCTACCTCAAACTGCCCAGAAAACCTTGCATTTCTTCCCCAGCAGATGCACGGAATATAATCGGACTTCCCATAAGGGCGGTTTACCGCTAAAAGAATATCTGCAATTTCCCTTCCAAGCGGTGTCTTTCTGTATACCGGCGGCTTGCAGATATAACCATCTAAAAAGATATAGTTCGGTTTGCTGCTTTCGTAGTCTTCGTCACATACATGGATCTCCCTGACAAAAACAGAAAGAACCAGGCGGTTCTTATTCTCCTCATGGCGGTTGTAAGAACGGAACTGCCCCGTTACCTCAAAGAACATCCCCTTGTAATCCTGTTTTACGTCAATCAACCTCTCTGATACCATCAACGGTATGTAATCAAAAGAATTGCTCAACCGTTTCACAGCAACAGTAACTACATAAAAACCTTCTCCAAATACTTCATGGCTAAAAGAAAAACTGCTGATTACCTCGCCAAAAACACTTACCTGATTGTTATCTAAAATTTTATCTGTCATCATAGTAACTCCTCTCTGCATATCTGCCGATTATTATACCCATACCTGAATATTTTTCAAGGGTTTTTTTGTAAATTTTTTGAAAATATTTATAATTTTCCCTGCCCTTCCATAAATACCCGGTACGTTTTGTGGCTATATTCCATAATATTCAGAACATCCTTATTTTATACCAACTTTTGAAAAATTTTTCAATTTTTCCCAAAAAATTTTATTTTAACCTGTTTTTTAGTGATTTTGCACAAATTTAAATTCTGAAAACTGGATAAATTTTTCCTTAAAGATGACGGTTTTTATTGTAAATTTCAAAACTTGTGAGTATAATTAAAAAGATTTTGGACAATCCGCGCGCTGCCGGATAAAACTCACCTTCCATTCATAATCTATAAATCACTATGCAGCGCAGAAACGAGGATTTTTATATGAAAAGAGAAGATATCCGCAATATTGCCATCATCGCCCACGTCGATCATGGCAAGACTACCTTAGTCGATGAGCTTTTAAAGCAAAGCGGCGTTTTTCGTGCCAATCAGGAGGTACAGGAACGTATTATGGATTCTAACGATATCGAACGTGAACGCGGCATTACCATTCTTTCCAAAAACACGGCTGTTTATTATAAAGATATTAAAATTAATATCATTGACACGCCCGGACACGCTGATTTCGGCGGTGAAGTAGAACGTGTCCTGAAAATGGTAAACGGCGTTATTCTGGTCGTCGATGCCTTTGAAGGCCCAATGCCGCAGACCAAATTCGTGCTGAAAAAGGCTCTGGAGCTTTCCCTTCCTGTCATTGTCTGCATCAACAAGATTGATCGGCCGGAAGCACGCCCGGAAGCCGTTGTGGATGATGTTCTGGAATTATTTTTAGAGCTGGACGCCTCGGACGAACAACTGGACTGCCCCTTTGTCTTTGCCTCCGCCAAATCCGGCGTTGCGACGCTTGATCCAAACGAAGAAGGCAGCGATATGATGCCTTTATTTGAAACTATCATCAATTACATCCCTGCGCCGGAGGGCGATCCGGAAGCAGGCACGCAGGTCTTAATCAGCACGATTGACTATAATGAATATGTGGGAAGGATCGGCGTCGGCAAAGTCGATAACGGCACGATCCGCGTCAACCAGGAAGCGGTCATTGTCAACCACCATGAGCCGGATAAGAGCCGCAAGGTAAAAATCAGCAAGCTCTATGAATTTGACGGCTTAAAAAAAGTAGAGGTTGAGGAAGCCGGTATCGGCTCGATTGTCGCCGTTTCCGGCATTTCCGATCTAAAAATCGGGGATACCCTGTGTTCCCCGGAAAATCCGCAGGCAATCCCGTTCCAGAAAATTTCCGAGCCGACGCTTTCCATGCACTTTATCGTCAACGACAGCCCATTTGCCGGGCAGGAAGGCAAGTATGTCACCTCCCGCCATCTGCGCGACCGCCTGTTCCGGGAATTAAATACCGATGTCAGCCTCCGCGTGGAAGAAACAGAAACCACAGAAAGCTTTAAGGTGTCCGGGCGCGGCGAGCTCCACCTTTCCGTATTAATTGAAACTATGCGTCGGGAAGGATATGAATTTGCCGTCAGCAAGGCAGAAGTCATCTATAAAAAAGATGAAAAGGATAAATTATTGGAACCTATGGAGCTGGCTGTTATTGATGTTCCGGAAGAATTTTCCGGCAGCGTAATTGATAAATTAAGCCAGAGGAAAGGGGAACTCCAGTCCATGTCGCCGGGAAACGGCGGCTACACCCGCCTGGAATTTTCCATCCCGTCCCGCGGGCTGATTGGCTACCGCGGCGAATTTATGACCGATACCAAAGGAAACGGCATTATCAATACCATTTTCGACGGCTACGGCCCTTATAAGGGCGATATTTCCTACCGGAAGTCCGGCTCCCTCATCGCCTTTGAAACAGGAACCGCCCTTGCCTACGGCATATTCAATGCGCAGGATCGCGGAACGATGTTTATTGAACCGGGTCAGAAAGTATACGCAGGCATGATCGTCGGGGAAAACCCGAAGCAGGACGATATCGAGGTCAATGTCTGCAAGGCAAAGCACCTCACCAATACCCGCGCTTCCGGCTCGGACGACGCGCTTAAACTGGTGCCGCCAAAGATCATGAGCTTAGAGCAGTGCTTAGAGTACATCGACAGCGACGAGCTTCTGGAAATCACGCCGGAAAGCCTGCGTATCCGCAAGAAAATCTTAGATCCAACACTGCGGAAACGTGCCAACAGGGCAACTTCTTAAGGAAGCGAGATTTTAGCCGCTTTTACATCTGCGCTACATTTCCCTGTTCCTGCCCGTCGGCCAGTCCATGACACAGTAATCTCGCATTCTGTTCCGATAATACTAACATGCCCTGTCCGTCGGCTGCCCTGGCAAACACCTCCAGCAGTTCCGCAATCGTAGTTTTCCTTATTTCCGTCTCTTTCTGGCTCAAAATAACCAGCTTTTTAAACTGACCGTCCAGAAAAAAAGTTTCCATAGGCTTATCTTCTGCCATTCTGCGGTAAACCATGCGGATCTTATGCTGGATATCCGGGGCAATCTTTCCCCCGTACCGCAGAAAAACCGTATTAAACAGCACCTCTCCGTTTTCCGGCAGCTTTTTTAAATAAATATATACCAGGCGTGCTGCCGTAATCCTTGCAGGATCATGTCCGCTGAAAGAAATCCTGCCTTTTTCTTTCCGGTAAATACCTGAAATCGTATGCAGCAGAAACGTTCCTTCCGATGCCACCCGGACAATGCTCTCTCCGCCGCAAAGAACCCTGCTGTATTTCCTTATCTGCTCCGCTAATTGATAAAATTCTCTCCAGTTCCACATAGACATTCCCCCTGTCGTATGCCCGCCCTCAGTAATCTGTCTTAAGCATATATTTTCTATGTTTTTCTGTCAAATAATCTCGTCGGCAGGAATCGACAGGAAACTGTCTGTGTCTTTCTTTTCTGCGTTTTTCTTACTTAAACTAACGCTGGTTCTGGAATTTTTTGCGGTGCTTTTCCCCATTCTTCTATCATAAGCACATTAATCCTCCAAAAGATGGTCTTCATCCCCAAGATCAACCTTTTTCAGCTCTCTTCGGAACATCAGGTCATACAAAACCGGAACGACAAACAACGTCATCAGCGTCGCATAGGCAAGACCGCCGATTGTTACAATCGCCATGCCGCGTCCCATTGCCGCAGAAGCGTCACTGCTCAGCGCCATTGTACACATGGCAAGGATTGTCGTAAGCGCTGTCATCAGAATCGGGCGCATTCTGGTAATGCCCGTTTCCACCAGCGCCTCCCGTTTTTCCATTCCTTCCAGCCGGAGCTGGTTGGCGTAATCTACAAATACGATACCGTTATTTACAACGACCCCGGCAAGCACAAGGAATCCCATCATACTGATAATCGAAAGCATTTCCCCGGAAATCATCAGCGCAAGGAAACCGCCCGTAAAGGCAAGCGGAATCGTGAACAGCACGATAAACGGGGAAAGAATGCTCTGGAACTGTGCCACCATGACAAGGTAAATAAACACGATCGCCAGCGCAATCATTAACAGCATATCCCTCATGGCTTCATTGACGGAAGTGCTCTCTCCGCCAATCTCCACTGTATAGCCATCCGGCGCCTCATAATCATCCAGCAGATCCTGCACATCCCTGGCAAGCAGCGTCGTATTATAACCATCCATTGTTTCGGCTGTCACCGTTAAGTAACGCTCCTGATTTTCTCTTGAAATAGACGCCACGCTCTTGGAATCCTCGACTTCGGCAAATTCCTCCAGCTTATGTTTCTCCGTTTTTGTCTGCCCCTGTGCATCGGTCTTTGTCGTCTCAAACTTATGGGACAGAAGCTTGTCGGCAGTCAGCTCTTCCCGGTCGTCCACAATCGTCACTTCATAATCCTGGTTGTTGATCGTAAGGGTGGTAGAGCTGGTGTCTGTCGTAATGCCCTCGCTTAACTCGCTGTAAATCTGCGCCACAGTAAGCCCGAACCGCATTGCCTTATCCTTATTAACCACCACTTTAATAACCCTGTCGCCTTCTTCCTGGCCGTTCGAGATATTTTCAAATCCCTTTACCTTCCCGACCAGCTTTTCCACGTCTTCGCTGATGGAAAGCAGCGTATCCAGATCTTTTCCCCGGATACTCACGGAAAGCCCGCTGGAACCCAGGCTTGACATATCCATATTCGAAGTAGACACGGCAATTTCACAGCCCTGATCCACATATTGCTGTAACTCTTTTTCCAAAATATCCTTGATCTTTTCATTATCTTTGGAAGCCTCATCGTCAAGCAGGATATAATAGCTGAAATCCTTAGAAGCCCCTTCTTCCGACATTCCGGCTAACATTGCCGTCGTATTGCTGGTCATGCCGCTTGCCGTTTCTATGCCGGGAACCGCCATAATTTTTTCAAGGATTTCATCCGCCATCGCAAAATCCTCTTCCTGCGTCGTATCGTCCGGCGCAGTCAGTGAAACAGACATCTGATTGCCGCCCATGCTTGGAATCAGCTCCATTCCTGTCTTAAACACCTGTCTGACGCAAATTACCAGCAAAACAACGGAAATTGCAAGCGGTACCAGCTTGAACCGCAGACAGAAACGGATTGCCTTCTCATAGACATGCACGATGGCGTCAAACCACCGATGCGGCTTTTCCTGGCTGTTTTTGAGCACTGTCGCGCCCATACATGGCACAAAGGTCAATGCCACAATCAGGCTGGCAATCAGGCTGTACGCAATCGTCAGGCACATATCCAGCATCAGTTCCCTGGTAAGCCCTCCGGTAAAGACAATGGGTAAAAATACACAGATGGTCGTAACTGTGGAGGCTGTAATTGCTCCTGCCACCTGGTTCGCTCCGACAACGGCGGCTCTTGCCGCCGGCACGCCTTTGCTCCGCAGGCGGTAGATATTCTCAACAACGACAATCGAGTTATCCACCAGCATTCCGACGCCAAGCGCAAGCCCTGACAGGGAAATAATATTTAACGTAATATTCGTAAAGTACATTAAAACAATCGCAAACAGCACGCTCATAGGAATACTGAACGCCACAATCACCGTCGGGCGCACATCCTTTAAGAAAATGGCAAGGACGATAATCGCAAGAACCGCCCCGTAAATCAGGTTTGACAGTACGGAATCAATAATCAGCCCGATATAATCCCCCTGATCCAGGAAGGTAGTAAAGGAAAGCCCTTCATATTCCTCCTCCAGCTTCTCCAAAGCCCTGCCGCAGGTCCTGGAAACATCAGAAGTTCCCGCCGTGCTGGATTTGGAAATGGCAAGAAGGATGGCGTCATTTCCATTTACTTTGGCATAACTGTCTCCGGCATTGTCAATCATGGTAACAGTTGCCACATCGCTTAAGCGGACATCCCCAATGCCGGATACTTTGCAGAGCATCGAATCTTCCAATTCTTCCAGTGTTTCGTAAGCATTGCCGACTTTCAGCAGATACTGGTTTTCTCCTTCATTGATGTAGCCTGCCGGCATATCAAAATTTTCCGCCGTTAAAATGCCGGAAATCGTGCTCATCGTCAAAAGGCTGTCAAGGTTCGCGCTTTCAATCGCCTGCTTCCTGGACTCCTTATAAGACTTTCTCGCTTCCTTTAACTGCTGCTCGCCTTCTTCCAGAGCGCTCTCTCCGGAGGTCATCTGCGCATTGGCCGCGCCAAAGGCCGCCGCCGCCGTAATTTTCCCGGCTTCTACTTCGGTATAATTCTTTTTCGCTTCGGCAATGGATTCCTCCATCTGATCGACAACCGCTTTGGCTGTCATAATCTCTACCTTTAAATTGGCAAGCTCCGTCTCAATCTGCGGAATCCTTGTGTTCACAATGTCATACATGGTCTGTAAGGATTCTGCCGTCAGGCCTTCTGCCATCTCATCCTGCCCCTGCTGCTCCATCAGCTTCTTAACCGCTTCCAGCTTTTCCGGATGGGCAAGAGCGTCCTCTACATCTGCCGGAATGCTGTCGATCTGTGCCTGTACCTGCTCCTTCGCAACGGCCTCCGACTGTTCCTCTGCCGCTGCCGTAATGCTTTCCGCCGCTTCTCCCAGCGTCCCAAGAACCGTCTCCACATTATCCGCTGTCACTTCCATCTCCATGCCTGCGGAATCCACGGCGCCCTGGACAGCGGCAATCAATGCCTGCCCGTAAACGGCATTATAAATGGACTGATAGGTTTCTTCGCTCTCCATCGCTTCTTTCATGGAAGCAAATGCCTGATTTAACTGCTCATAGCCGGAAACCACGCCATTGTCCTTATAAGCCTTTAATTCCGTCTTTAAAGCAGTACGGCTCGCCTTCAGGCTGACAAGCTGCGCATTGTATGCGGCCTCATTTGCCATCGCCTGATCGAGCATCTGGCTGAACTGGGCAAGCTCGTCGCTTTTTTCCGACTGCTGTTCCTCCAGCTCTTTCTTTCCGTCTTCTAATTCCTTCTTCCCATCCTCAATCTTCTTTTCCGCCTTTGTAATTTTCTTCTTCGCTTTAGCAAGCTGTTTATTCACCTTCGTAAGCAGTTTGTCATTCACTTCATCAATTTTATCCTGGTCTAAGCGCACCTCCACGCTTTTTTCCACCAGACCCGTCGGGTTCACGCTGGCTACCCCGCTCTGGCGTTCCAGATAAGGGACAACGGTTTCATTGACAAAATCCGTCAGCTCATAGATATCCTTTCCTTCATAATCCACGCTGACCTGCATGGTCGCGATCATGTCCATCGACATTTCCATAATCATCGGCTTTCCGACATTCTCCGGCAGCTCCAACTGATCAATCTGCGTGGAAACCTTGACCATAGCGCTGTCCATATCCGTCTCTTCCGCAAATTCCAGCATAACCATACAATAATTCTCGCTTGATGTACTGGTAACGGTTTCCACACCATTCACCGTTCCAAGCTGCGCTTCCAAAAGCTGCGTAACGCTGCTCTCCACCTTCTCCGGAGATGCGCCCGGATAGGTAGAAATCACAATTAAATAGGGGATATTCATGCTTGGCAGAAGATCCGTCGTCATCTTCGTAAAGCTGACAGCGCCCAGTACCAGGAGCATAATAACCCCTACGACAACCGTAAATGGTTTCTTTACACTAAATTTCGGCACAGTAGTTCCCTCACTTCCTATATATTTCCAAATCGCTATCATTATGATAATTCATATAGGATTTTTTTGCAATGATAAAACTATAAATTTTTTATAAAATTATAACCGTTCTCTGAATAAAGATATCGAAAAGAACACAGAAATCACCGCGGAAATGCTCCATCCTAACGGCCATGCCATCCAGATCCCGGTACTGCCAAAATCGGCGATCCCAAACCAGCTCCCTGACAAAATCCCGGCAATGACAACGCGCAGCAAAAGATCGGCAAAGGTCGAAAGCATAAAGCCCGCCATAATCCCCGCTCCGCGCAGCATTCCGTCACACATCAGCTTCACGGCGCCGACAAAGTAAAACGGAGATGCGATTTTTAAGAACTGAATTCCCGTTTCCAACGCGGAACTGGTTCCGGAAGAGTCCAAAAACAGCGACATCATTTCCCTGCTCAGGAAAAAATAAAGCGCAAAGAACGGGACCGCCACAAGGAGCGCAAGGAAAAGCCCGGAAAACAGCCCGCTTTTGACGCGCTTCATCTTCTTTGCGCCGATATTCTGCGCCGTAAAGCCGGACAGCCCGTTTCCCAGCGTAGAAAAAGACGTAATCGCAAAGGTATTTAACTTAATAGCGGCGGAATATCCCGCTATGGCGGCAGAGCCGAACCCATTCACAAAGGTCTGGATAAACATATTCCCAACAGAGACAAAGCTCTGCTGCAAAATACTTGGAACTGCAATCCTGGCCACTTTAAAAAACATTTTATGGGAAAACAGCCGTCTCTTCCCTTCCGTTTTGATTTCCCGCAGCCGCTTCATCAACGTCGCGAACGACAAAACACAGGAAACGCCCTGCGCCAGAAAAGTCGCCCATGCGACTCCGGCAACGCCCCAGTGAAATACCGCCACAAACACCAGATCCAGAACAATATTTCCCACCGAAGAAAAAATCAGGAAATACAGCGGCGTCTTAGAATCCCCAAGCGCATTGAAGACCCCCGTGCAGACATTATATAAAAACAAGAATAAAAACCCAGCAATATAAATATTTAAGTACAACTTCCCATCCGAAAAAATATTGTCCGGCGTCCCGATAAGACGCAGAAAAGAGCCGCAGAACAACAGACCCAAAAACGTCAGGAATATACTTAAGGCAACGCAAAGAAGTATCGTCGTGCTGACGGCTGTTTTTAAGTTTTTGTAATCCTTTGCCCCGAATAACTGGGAAATCACGACCGAACATCCGGTATTGCTCCCAATCGCAACCGCCATAAAAAGCATGGTAATCGGGTACGATGCCCCGACCGCCGCCAGAGCGTCCTCCCCGGCAAATTTTCCGGCAATCATACTGTCGGCGATATTATAAATCTGCTGGAACATCACGGAAACCAGCATGGGGATCGAAAACAGCCATAATTTCTTACGGACATCCCCTTCTGTCAAATCGTTCACCATAAAGGTTTTCCTCCTAATTTAAAAATATAATATATTATCACACAAAAAAACGGGGAAAGCCCCCATGGGAAATTCCCCGTTTTTTTATTTTTTCTCTTTTTCCTTCTTTTCTTTTTTCGTATCCTTCGATTCCTTAGGCTCCGCAGAGCTTGTGCCGTCTGCCTTCTCTACTTCAACAATGCTGTCCTTTTTCATTGGAATGCGGCAATTTTTATTATTGCCAAATTCTACAATGACAACATCATCCATAACATCAATAATGACGCCATAAAACCCGCTGACTGTTAATACGCTGTCTCCCGGCTCTACGGTTGTCAGCATAGCCGCATGGGTCTTCTCCTGTTTTCTCTGCGGGCGGATCGCAATAAAATAAAATGCAAGAATAACAATTGCGAAATAACCGACTGTCACGCCAATCCCTGCGGTAGCGTTTGCAGGCGCCGCATTGTCAAGAAATAAGGAAATGCTCATCAAATTCATATCATAACTCCTTTCTTCTGATGGACTATCCCATATCTTACCCTAATTCTTTCATGCGGTCAAGCTTTTCTTTTTTATACGCCTGATAACGATCCTGCTCAATGGCTTCCCTGATCTCACTCATCATAGTATTATAGAAATATAAATTATGCAGAACAAGCAGCCTGAGCCCCAGCATTTCCTTTGCCTTCAAAAGATGGCGGATATAGGCCCTGCTGTAACTTCTGCAGGCCGGGCAGCCGCATCCCTCCTCAATCGGACGATCGTCAAGCTCATACTGCGCATTTAAAAGATTTCGCTTGCCCTGATTCGTATAAGCATGTCCATGCCTTCCGTTCCTGGAAGGATACACACAGTCAAAAAAATCCACGCCCCGATCAACCGCTTCTAAAATATTTGCCGGCGTGCCTACCCCCATCAAATAGGTCGGCTTTTCCAACGGAAGATATGGAACTGTCTGTTCAATAATCGAATACATTTCTTCATGGCTCTCCCCGACAGCAAGCCCGCCAAGCGCATAACCGTCAAGCTCAAGCTCTGAAATCCTTTTCGCATGATCAATCCGGATATCCGCAAATGTCCCGCCCTGGTTAATCCCAAACAAAAGCTGGTGCCTGTTAATAGTCGTTTCTATCCGATTAAGCTTTTCCATTTCCGTTTTACAGCGAACAAGCCAGCGCGTTGTCCTGTCTACTGAATTTGTCATATATTCCCTCGTCGCCGGGTACGGAGGACATTCATCAAATGCCATCGCAATAGTAGAAGCTAAGTTCGACTGAATCTGCATACTTTCTTCCGGACCCATGAAAATCTTCTTCCCATCCACATGGGAATGAAAATAGACCCCTTCTTCCCTGATCTTTCTAAGACCTGCCAGCGAAAACACCTGAAATCCGCCCGAATCCGTCAAAATCGGACGCTCCCAGTTCATAAAACGGTGCAGCCCACCTAACTGCTTCACCACCTGATCGCCCGGGCGGACATGCAGATGATAGGTATTGGACAATTCTACCTGCGTACCAATCTCATAAAGATCCATCGTTGATACAGCACCCTTAATTGCCGCGGCAGTCCCAACATTCATAAACACCGGGGTCTCAATCACCCCATGCACTGTCGTAAGCCTTCCTCTCTTCGCCCTGCCGTCTCTGTGAATTAACTGATACACAATACAAAATTCCTTTCTTCAATAGTCAGGTAATAGATTTTTTAAAAAAAATCCATCTCATTATATCAGGGCTTGGCTTTATCTGCAAGCCTTTTTCCTTTTACAACTTAGCTTTACAACAAATTTTATACCTCACATATTTTCATTTTTAATTCCACCTTTTCTGCACCGCTTCCATAACCGCCCATACCTTCATTCCCTAAATTTAATAAAAAATCCCTGCAATCCTTTTTATTATACACAAAAGGACGCAAGGATTTGTGTCAGACTTCTTGTTCGTAAAAAATAAAAACCCTTGAATACTCCCATATTCAAAGGCTTTTTAAGCACCAAAGGGGACTTGAACCCCTGACCTACTGATTACGAATCAGTTGCGCTACCGACTGTGCCATTGGTGCATCAAATACCGACTTATTTATTCTACCTCATTCCAGCCAAAAATGCAAGCATTTTTTTCTTTTTTTTAAATTCAAAGGTAACAGTTCAGCCTTGCAGTCGGACTAACGAGCACTACACCGGCTAAAATATAGCCGGTGTGC
>CANREH010000107.1 GCA_947629585.1 uncultured Lachnospiraceae bacterium
CAAATTTATAAGTGATAATACCTGATAATAAGGTATCATAATTTTAACAGCATTCTTTCAAACCGTTGATTCAACGGCATTTCCAATCAATTTAGTATCTCAGGAAAAAGTTAAGAAATTTTTAAGAATTTTATGAAGGTATTTGTAAGAATTATGAGTTAAAATATATCTGAAGAGACAACAGTTCACCATCAAAAAAAAGTAAATAGGGAAAGAGGCAGGTTATGAATATACTGGTATGTGACGACGATAAAGAGATTGTGGAAGCGATTTCCATTTATTTGGAGCAGGAAGGCTATCATGTCATAAAAGCGTATGACGGGCTGGAGGCGCTGGACATTATGAAGAGCTACGCAAAGGACAGGGAAACGGGGCTTCATTTAATGATTCTGGATATTATGATGCCCAGGCTGGACGGCATCCATACGATGCTGGAGCTCAGGAAGAAATACAGCATTCCGGTGATTTTGTTGTCGGCAAAGTCGGAGGATGCGGATAAAATCCTCGGTTTGAATATCGGGGCGGATGATTATGTGACGAAGCCGTTTAATCCGCTGGAGCTGGTTGCGAGGGTGAAGTCGCAGCTCAGGCGGTATACCCGGCTGGGCTCCATTGCGGGGAAGGAAGAGGAGAAGTCCCATGTGCTGTCTATCGGCGGACTTTCCATAGATTTGCAGAAGCAGGAGGTCTCCGTTGACGGGGAACCGGTTAAAGTTACGCCGACAGAATTTAAGATTTTAAAGGTTCTGATGGAAAATCCGGGCGTGGTACTGACTTCCCGGCAGATTTATGAGCAGGTATGGGGAGAGGATTCGTTTGTGACGGATAATACCATTGCCGTACATATCCGCAGGATACGGGAAAAAATTGAGATTGATCCGAAGGAGCCGCGGTATCTGAAAGTAAAGTGGGGGCTGGGGTATTTTATGCCGGATGAAAGGCTGTAGGCGGAAGATTGATTGCAGTTGGGAAAGGCGGGGTAATCTATGAAATGGAAAGAATTGGGGAAAGGATTGTGGAAAAAAGCAGTGATGGCGCAGGGCGGGAAACCGGGCGGTTCAGCCGTCAGCAGGAAAGCAGGCAGGATATGCCTGGTTTTGGTATCCTATCTTTTTCTTATGGTATTTCTTGGCTGTTTTTTTATGACAGCGCTGTATTATTATTGGTTTGGCGGGGAAACCGTAAAGACTTACCGGAAAACGCAGCGGTTTGAGGAAAAGATGATGGAAAAGCTGGAAGTAATGGCGCCTGCGGTACGGGAATATCTCAGGAAGGGGCAGTATTGGGAAGAAAATGAGGCAGTTACCGTTTATTATTGGAAGCAAAACGGCGCATATTTAAGTTATACCAATGAAGATGCGGCGGAGAAACTAGGTTCTTTTGGCGGATGCCGGGGTATGAATGATTTGACGATATCGTATGACTGGCAAGAGAAAAAGTTTACTTTTTCGGAACTGGATTCCTTCTATACAAATCAGTGGGAAGCGATGTTTCAAAAGGAATTCAGAGAGAAGGGAACACAGTGTTACCTGGCGGTGGACAGAAACGTTATGCAGAACTGGATCTCTTACTATGGAAATTTGTCATGGGATCTGGAGCCGGGGGATGCGAAAGGAATCCGATGCGATTATTCTCTTGCGGGAATGAAAAAGGAGGACTCCTTGTGTCTTTTTTATTCCCCAGGCAAAGATCAATGGTATTATTTGATACAGTATCAGGAAAATGGGAAAACACGGGAAAAACAACGAGCGTTTGAACTCCCGAAGACTGTATATTTTCCTCTTTGCTATGTTACCAAAAGAAGCGCTAATGGGAAAAGGATATTGCAGAACATATCTTCTGCCGATTTTGATAATGCCGTCCTTTTTATGGATGCCACGAAGGTATTCAGTAAAAATGCAGGGGTGGCGGACAATGGAGGAGTAATTTTGGAGTCTTCCCCGTTTTTTAATTTAAAATCTATTCTTTATGAGGGATGTAAATGTTATTATCAGGGAAGGGCACTTTTGTCTTATCTGGAGAATCGGATGGATGGGTATCTGTGGCAGGTGCAGTTTCATTCCGGTAATCCGTGGAAGATTGGCAGGGTGGAAGCTGTGCCAAAGGAAAGAAAATGGAAGATTACTGTGGACAATGATTCTTATTACGAGGAAGATGTGAGGGAAGAGGAGCCTGCCTCTTTGTTTGGCTTAAATGAGTATCCTTATGGTACAAACGTATCGTTGGATATCAGGCTGATGATTCCGGAATATTCTGTCAGGCAGGTGCTTTTTTCGGAGAAGACGCCGGAAATTCGGCTGAATTTTTCTTATTTTCTGGAAAAAAAGCTTTTTGAGAAGGGACGGGTGAAGAAAAACCGATATCATGGGATAGAGCTGGGGCTGGTTTCTCTGGCGGTATGGCTGTTCCTTTTTGTGAAGCTTGCGGTTTCCGCAAAACCCTCCGGTTTCAAAAAAGCGGTTTCAATCGAGGCCGTGGCGGCAGCAGACGGCGCTGCCGCGGTGGCGGCTGCGTTATTCTGCACCTGTGGAAATGCCCTGCCGTATTGGCTGGATATTGCCATGAAATGTGCCTGTACCCTGCTGTATTTCCTTTATTATGGAAGCATTGCATGGATAGCCGCCAGTATCCGGGAGCGCAGCTTATGGAAAAATTCTTTGGTAAGGCAGGGATTTCATCGGGGAAAAGGTGCCTGGCATGATATCTGGGATCGTTCAGACGCAAAAAGGAAAACCTTTCTGCTTGCCTTTGCGTATATCGGGGGAAGCGCTGTATTGGAAACTGCCGGCGTTTTTTCCCTGCTTTTATGGGATCAGCAGCTTATAGTGCGCTATGGGACAGATTCCCTTTGGGGAGCGTTGTTTCTTGTGAGTGTTCCTGTCTTTTTGTTCCTTCAGGTGAGGGCAGTCCGCTATGTTATCAGGAATGAAACAGGAAAGGAGCAGATTTTACAGGGGCTTAACGAGCTTCTGCAGGGAAATTTTATGCCGCAGATAGACGATCGCAGGCTTTACGGGGAATATAAGGATATGGCGCTGATTCTTCCAAAGCTTGGGGGCAGCATTCAGGAGGCCGTCCAAAAGAGCCTGAAAAATGAGCATATGAAGACGGAACTGATTACCAATGTTTCCCATGACATCAAGACGCCGCTGACTTCCATTATTAATTACGTGGATTTATTAAAACGGGCGGAGCCGCAGGGGGAGAATGTCGCGCATTATCTGGACGTGCTGGAGCAGAAATCAGGGCGGTTAAAGCATTTGATTGAGGATCTGGTAGAGGCGAGCAAAGCGTCCTCCGGCGCGTTGGAGCTGGAAATGGCGAACCTTGATTTAACGGAGCTTGTAATGCAGGCGTTAGGTGAGTTTGAGGAAAAGCTGGCATTGAAGGGGTTTGAGGTTGTTAGTAACCTTCCGGAATCTCCGGTCATCGTTTATGCGGACGGGCGGAGAATGTACCGTATCCTGGACAATCTTTTGCAGAATGTTTATAAGTATGCCCTGGAGCATACCAGGGTGTATCTGGATCTTATGGTGGAGGAAAAAAGAGCTGTCCTTACGCTGCGCAATATTTCGGCGGCGCCGCTGCATATTTCCGAGGAGAAGCTGATGGAGCGTTTTGTGCGCGGGGAGGAATCCCGGACGTCGGAGGGAAGCGGCCTGGGGCTGTCCATTGCAAGGGATTTGGTAACGCTGCAGGGAGGGGAATTTGACTTGAAAATCGACGGAGATCTGTTTAAGGTGATCATCGGCTTCCCGGCTGCAGAGGCGGCGGAAATGCCATAAGCTTTGACGCTGTAACTTGTTTTTCGGGATTATGAATCACTGATAAAGATCAAATGGCAATCTGCCGATATAGCTAATGAAGTTAATCTTTTAGATGTGTTTTAGAAAAAAACAGCAAGATTGAAAAAGAAAAGAAAGGAAGGAGGAAAGCCAAAGGAGATTTTTCAATCCATAAAACGCATTACGCCTTTGGCATGATACAGGTTATGCAGATTCAGGAAGTAAATAAAGCGGCCCTTCAGGAAACGAAGGCAGCGGAGGCAATGGAGGCTTCCATCCAGAAAGAGAGCGCAAGAAACGACGCTCCGGTGAAAGCATCGGAAGCACAGCAGATGTCTAACGGGGATAAGTTAAAGGCATATAAGAACCTTACAAAGACCTCTTCCATGCAGGTTTCCGGCAACGGCGATGTGGCTGCGTTCAGCCATACAGGGCTTGCCATGTCCCATACGACGGAGAAGGCACGCGTCCTTACGACGACGACGCTGGACGGAGAGAAGAAAGAGCTTCCAAAGTTAAACAAGCTCAATGTTCCAATCCCGGATTAAAAAAAAGCTGTCGGCAGCTTCGGCTGTCGGCAGCTTTTTTGTTTCATTAGGAAATTTCTTCGGAGTTTCCTATGAGGCCGCTTCCTTCGGAAACGGCTAAGATCCAGGATAGTTGTCTTAGCTGTCTTGCTGATTTGTTACAAACTGTTTGTCAAATTCCGGGTTGAAATAATAGAAATTTTTCTGATCCAGGGTTTCTTTGGTACGCTCTAAGGCTTCCCCGAAACGCTGGAAATGGACAACTTCCCTTGCGCGCAGGAATTTAATTGGCTCCCTGACATCCGGATCGTCAACAATGCGCAGGATATTGTCGTAGGTGGTGCGCGCCTTTTGCTCCGCAGCAAGGTTTTCCGTCAAATCCGTGATGGCGTCTCCCTTAGACTGGAACTCGCAGGCGTTAAACGGGACACCTCCCGCCGCCATAGGCCAAATGCCGCTGGTATGGTCGATATAGTAAGGGCCGAACCCGGCAGCTTTGACGTCTTCGATTTTCATGTCCTTTGTCAGCTGGTAGACGATGGCGCAGATGACTTCCAGGTGCGCAAGCTCCTCGGTTCCGATATCGGTTAACAGCCCGGCTGTCCTCTGGCATGGCATGGTGTAGCGCTGGGAAAGGTAACGCAGCGAAGCGCCAAGCTCCCCGTCAGGCCCTCCATACTGGCTGATAATATACTGCGCTGTCTTTGGGCAGGTCTTTTTAATATTTACCGGGTAAATCAGTCGTTTTTCATAATTCCACATAAGCTTCCCCCTTCCACGGTTCGCTTCCTTTTCCCCAGCAGAAAATACCGTCACCGTTTTTCTTGTCCAATGCGCGGTCAAGCGCCGACGGGCTGTCCGGCCTGGCTTCACAGCAGCAGTCCAGGGTCAAAGGATAAAATTTTGTTTCAAATTCTTCCATTAATGCTTTTCGCTCTTTGCGGTAATGCCGGAAGGCTTCCGCCGCCCTGCCGTCGTCAGGATGGGTATCCAGATACAGGCAGAGATCCGTGAGCATAAAAGATACGCTGTCAATTTTCCGTAATAATCCTTCTTTATCCATAGGGATCGGCTCCTTTCTTTTTAAAATGCGTATGCGTTACCCCGCCGGGTAACCGTTTTGCGGGGCTGCGCAGAGTTAAGTCTGTGTTAACGGCATGTCACAAAGAACGGGAGATCCAGGGACGGGAATGCCGTTCCTTCGCAAAGTGCCTTTTCCGGGGAATAAAGCTCTTCCCATTCCTGCATTGGGACAGAGGCGATTGCCAGCCTGCCGCCTGCCGGAAGCGGTTTGGAATCTGTGCATGAGCTGCATGAAGGTTCTTGTTCCATGAGATACCATCCTTTCTGAATTGTTTTTTGACACTGATAGTATGGGAAAAAGAAAGAAAAATATGTTGGGAATTGATGTCAGAGAGTTTTCCATTTGTTCATATATTTTTTACAAAATATTCCTGAATTATAAATCAAAATTTGGTAAAATTATATGAAATAATATCGATTAGAAGGGAAGTGAGTGGCATATGGGGATGATGATAAGGAAATATAAAAGAGTGTCTCTGTTTATGGGGCTGGTTTTGTCGGTATGCTGGCTCATTCTGACGGGGGAGACCTGGGATTTTAAGGGAACCAGCATGCATTATCGGTATCAGGCGGAATTTATGTCTGTTTTAAATAATTATTTCAGTTTTGAGAAAATTTATAATGCGGATTATAGTTTTCCTGTGCCGGGGCTGGAAAGCACCTATTTAAGCAGGGGGATCTGTACGCAGATGGTTCCGCAGGGGATCTGCCTGGCGGGAAACTATATTTTAATCAGCGCTTATGACAGCGGGGAAGAAGGCAGAAGGGCATATCCGTCTGTGATTTATGTCCTTTCCAACAGAGGCAGGAACCGCAGCCTTTTGACTGTTTTGGAGCTGCCGGACAGCACCCATGCCGGAGGGCTTGCCTTTGATGGGAATTATGTCTGGGTTGCAAAGGGAAAATCCGGGGAATGCAGCGCAATTTCTTATGAAACGGTTGAAAAGGCGGTATTTTCCGGAAATATGTGCTGTCCTCTGGAATATGACGTTACCCTTAACTGCGGGATTCGCGCTTCGTTTTTGACCTATGAGCAGGGGTATTTGTGGATTGGCACTTCTACATCAAAGGCGCAGGACGGCAATCTGCGCAGGTTTGCGATTACCAGAGACTGGCAGGGAAATTTACAGCTTCTCCAGACGGCGCAGATGAAAATACCGGCTCACGCCAATGGCATTACTTTTTCTGAACTTGACGGAAGGCTCTGTATGGCTGTGAATTGTTCCTGGTCAAGATATCTTGGTTCCAAAGTGTATTTATATGAAGTAAAGCAGCAGGGAAATGCTTTGATGTTTGAAAAACACGGATATGAAATATTTCCTCCGATGTTAGAAGAATCCTTCAGCGACGGGGATTATGTGTATTTCCTGTTTGAGTCGGCAGCGACCTGTTACAGCACCGTTTTTTATAATAAATGCCAGCTTCCGGTGGACAGGGTGTGTGCTGTGGGTGAGAAGGATTTATTTGACTGGATTTGAAAAAACGGGAAATGAAAAGGAGATGAAACGTGGCATGGTTTATGAAGGAATTGTGGAACGGGTAGATTTTCCCAATAAAGGGAAGGTTTTGATCGAGGAGAACGGGGAAAAAACTGGCGTTACCGTGAAAAATGTAATTCCCGGACAGACGGTGGAATTTAGTATAAAAAAGGCACGCAAGGGAAACTGTCAGGGACATCTTCTGAATATCAAAAAGCCTTCCCCGCTGGAAACGGAAGAAAAGGCCTGCTGCCATTTCGGGGAATGCGGCGGCTGCAGTTACCAGACAATTCCTTATGAAAAGCAGTTGGAAATGAAAGAGGAGCAGGTGAAAAGACTGCTTTTGCCTGTCTGCCCGGAAATGGAGGAAATATTTGAAGGCATTACAGGCTCGCCGCTTGTCTGGGAATACCGCAACAAAATGGAATTTTCCTTTGGAGATGAATATAAGGACGGGCCGCTTGCGCTGGGCCTTCATAAACGGGGAAGCATGTATGATGTGCTCAATGCCGGAGACTGCCGGCTGGTACATCCGGATTTTAATCATGTTTTAAATGGTGTCCTTTCCCATTTTACCGAAAGAAAGGTTCCATATTACCATAAAAACCATGAAGGCGTCCTGCGCCACCTTTTAGTACGGCGCGCCATTTATACCGGAGAGCTGTTAATCAGCCTGATTACTTCAAGCCAGTACAGAGAGTATGAAATGGGGCTGGAAGAATTAAAAGAAAAACTGCTTTTGCTGCCGTTAGAAGGAAACATAACAGGAATTTTACATATCGTGAATGACAGTTTTGCCGATGCCGTAAAATGCGACGAAATGAAAATACTTTATGGACAGGATTATTTTTATGACAATATTCTGGGATTAAAATTCAGGATTTCTACATTTTCTTTTTTCCAGACCAATACCAAAGGCGCGGAAAAGCTTTACAGTCTTGCCAGGGAATATATCGGCAGCACAAAAGATCAGATAGTCTTTGATCTTTACAGCGGCACCGGGACGATCGCGCAGCTTATGGCTCCGGTGGCAAAAAAGGTCATTGGCGTAGAGCTGGTGGAGGAAGCGGTCGAGGCGGCAAAAGAAAACGCGAAAGCCAATGGGTTAACCAACTGCGAGTTCATTGCCGGGGATGTGTTAAAAGTCCTTGATGAAATGGAAGAAACGCCGGATCTCATCATCCTCGATCCGCCGAGAGACGGCATCCATCCAAAAGCGTTGAAAAAGATTTGCGGTTACAGGGTGGAGAAAATACTTTATATTTCTTGTAAGCCGACAAGCCTGGCAAGGGATCTGGCGGCGTTTCGGGAAGAGGGGTATCGGGTGGAGAGGGCCGGGTGCGTGGATATGTTCCCAATGACTGTGCACGTGGAGACGGTTGTTCTTTTGTCCCAACAAAAACCAGATGACACGATAGAGATCGACTTAGACCTGGACGAGCTGGATGCCACCAGTGCCGAGTTGAAAGCAACCTATCAGGAAATCAAAGATTATGTGCTGAAAGAATTTGGCTTGAAGGTTTCAAATTTATATATTTCTCAGGTAAAACGCAAATGTGGAATTGAAGTGGGAGAAAACTATAATCTTCCAAAATCAGAAAATGCAAGAGTTCCACAATGCCCGAAAGAGAAAGAAGATGCTATCAAGGCTGCCCTGAAATATTTTGCGATGATCTAAGGACATCGCTGATTTCAAGGAGGAATAACACATGAAAAGCACATTTGAAAAAATGGGTGGAACCTACACACTTGGCGCAGACGGAATTTACTATCCGAATCTTGTCAGTACAGATGAAGAACCGCATTATGGGAAATATGGAATGATGCGGAAAACATATCTGAAAGAGCATCGTCCGGCAATGTATTCACTGTATATGCTGGAAGACAGACTGACAGAACATCTGAATACTGTGGACGATGAAGCACAGGAGAGAATGGATATTCTGGTGAGTCAGATGATGGAAAAACAAGCTATTACGGAAGAATTGAAAGCTTGTGATCAGATGGAATGGGTCAGAGCGGTAAATAATATCCGGAATGCAGCAGAAGAGATTGTGTTGAAAGAATTGATTTACAGGTAAACAAAGGGCTGAACAGGTAGGACGAAAAATCCTATTTGTTCAGCTCTTGTGTTTATAATGGGCAAAGAAGAACCAAATTATAATTCCATATCATACGACCTTTTCTTAGTCCGAGCAGGCTGATTTCGTCGCATCTCCTGTTTCCTCTGATATTCAAGTTCCCATGCACGATGGGAGAAAACATCAGGATCCTCCACATTGAGATAATCCACCTCATTGGCGGCAATATCACGACGGTGATAGTCGTAATATTTACCGAAAGTACCTTTGAGCTGTTCGATTAGCTTATCCCGAAAATCAGGACGTATCTGGATTCTGGTATCCAGCAATTCTGTGTACTGTTCTGGTTCAGGACGAAATTTTTCTTCCCGGAAAGCGGCGGCATCTTTTTCAAGCTGTTTTTTGAGCGAGATGTCCTGAGAATCCAGGATATCCAGATTGTTATTCATCTGGTCATATTTTTTGGATAGATTCGTCATATCTTTATCGGTAGAGCATTCTGCCTGGAAGATTAGCTGCTCTTTCCTTGATTTCAGTTCTTCGATT
Source organism: uncultured Lachnospiraceae bacterium (assembly GCA_947629585.1). Taxonomy (GTDB): domain Bacteria; phylum Bacillota; class Clostridia; order Lachnospirales; family Lachnospiraceae; genus MGBC100174. The sequence continues at coordinate 9,501 of CANREH010000107.1, forward strand.
TCTTCGGTAATAGTGGTAAGCTGCTGATTCAATTTTATATGCTGGATGGGATTCAAAATACTGGTTTTCTCTTTTTTCACATTCAGTTCTTTTCGCTCTGTAACTTTAGCTTTGAGTTTCTTTTTAACGGTGTTGTATTTATTCAGTATTGGATTAAAATGATTCATCCAGTCATGGATCACTTCTTTTTGCATCTCATTGTGGAGCAAATGATATTGTGTAAAAATCATGTGATTTCGGATTGCTTCCAATGTTTCTGCAATTATTGGAATAGACTTTTCTACAGCTTCAGCCAGTTTTGCTACTTTTGCTTTTAATTCTCGGAGCATTTTGTTATCCGCACGAATCTGACGGTTGATTTCACAGCGGTCTGCTATCATGCCTTTCTTTTCCATATTCTGGGCAATGTAGCCTTCATGGATGGTTGGCTGTTCGGTGATTCCCTGATCTGCAAAGCTGCGGTGATCAATGGTAGCATTTATCTGATTACGTGCAAGCATTTCATTTACGGCATCTGCCCAGTTTGCCCGCCAGATACAAAGTTGTTCATCGCTGTTCCATTGTTGGGAAATAGGATTCTGTCTGCCATATCGGCTGCTCTTGGGGTGTTTATCAATTCGTTCATATCCTTTTTCCTGTGCAATAGAAGAAGTCAGATATTCTTTCTTTTTCCCAACTTTATAGCGATATTGCTTTTCCCATCCCTGTTTCTGAGCAGTTTTAAATTCAGAAGCAGTAAACCCTTTTTCTTCCCCATCTTTGATACAGAGATATTCTTTTTCTGTTTTATACTGCCATGTTCCATTTTCATTTAATGGTCGGACAGTAAGAAGAATGTGTGCATGGGGATTGTGACCATCTGTATCGTGAATGGCAAAATCAGCACACATCCCCATATCTACAAAATTCTTTTTAATAAAATCTTGAAGAAGAGAAATATTGCTGTCTTTATCCAACTCAACGGGGAGTGCGACAACAAATTCTCTTGCAAGTCGGCTGTCTTTGGTCTTTTCGGTTTCTTCCACAGCATTCCAGAGTTGTTCCCGGTCATTCCATTCCAATGGAGCCATTGGAGGAAGCATCACCTCCTGATAGATCAGCCCCTGTTTTCTGGTATAGTCATGCTGGATGCCGTCATAATCATTGTACATGCGGCTACAGCTCATATAAGCAGAAGCAGCAACAGCAGACCGACCGGAACCACGGCTGACGACTTTGGCTTGCATATGATAAATTGCCATATCTGGCACCTCCTTTCGATGTTGCCTGCAACAGCGGATAAAGCTCTCGGCAGAGCGCACGAGCCCCGAAGGGGATACCACTGCCTGATTTATCAGGTGGTGAGTAAGTGCGCCCTTCGGGAGTAGAACTTGTGCGTTTACATTCCCCGTAGCCGGATCATCAGCTCCCGTTTCAGGGAATCTAAATCCATTTCTTTAATATGGGGAACAATACTTTCCAGAATTGCTCCTTCCTGGACTAACCTGTGTGTTCTGGCATCACGTTCTTTTTTGCGATTTCTTGCTTCGGCTTCTTCCTGGCGGTGTCTTGCCTGTAAAAGTGCTTTTTCTTCCGGTGTCATGATTTTTTTATCTGCCATATCTGGCACCTCCTTTTTATGCCCGTATCCGGGCAGTTTTGGTTTTAAAATCTTTTGGTTTGGTACTATGGTTTTAGATAACTGACAGTGACATATTTCCGGTAATAAATAAGGAAAGAAAGTAGTACCACTGTCAGTGAAAAGTAATCATTGTGTTATACTTTTTTGAGTCAATTCTGGTTTGGAGCATGATTGTTCAACAGGATTTTTTTCGCCTGTTTTAAATTAGCTGTTGCATTGTCCTGACGAATATTCCGGTTATTGATACGGACAGGAATACATCTCTCCAG
>CANREH010000108.1 GCA_947629585.1 uncultured Lachnospiraceae bacterium
AGTTATTTATGGGCACACCGGCTATATTTTAGCCGGTGTAGTGCTCGTTAGTCCGACTGCAAGGCTGAACTGTTACAACTGTTATACAAAAAGTTCAGAAAATGCTTGCATTTTCTGGAATAAAGTGTTAAACTTAATAAAAAGTTAGGATACTGACAATGATGGAGAGTGGACGCAAGTCCACTCTTTTCATTCGTAAAATTTTCCGTAACCGTTCAGCCAGCCAAATTTACGGGAGCGCGGGCTGGTATACAAAATGTTGTCTGTAAATCCGGTGATAAGCGGAGCATAAGAACAGCTTTTATGGATGGAAGGGCGGAACGGCAGTTCCTGCGGCATTTCTTAGGATGGAGGAAGGGCATGACGAAAAAAGAAGAATATGAGAAAAAGACGGAGGAATTAGTGCTTCCTTTGCTGGAAAAGCATAACTTCGAGCTTGTTGATGTAGAATATGTAAAAGAGGGGTCCAACTGGTTTTTACGCATTTACATTGACAAGGAAGGAGGGATTACGATTGATGACTGCGAGGTTATCAGCCGCGCTTTAAGCGATTTGCTGGATGTGCATGATTTCATCCCGGATTCTTATATATTGGAAGTCAGTTCACCGGGGCTGGGACGCCAGCTGAAAAAGGAGCGGGACTTTCAGAGGAGCCTCGGGGAAGAGGTGGAGGTAAAGCTTTACAGGGCTGTAAACAAGCAGAAGGAATTTTCAGGACTCTTACATGCATTTGATGAGAAAACAATCACCATAGAGCTGGAAGACGGCACGTTAAAAGAATTTCTGAGAAATGACGTCGCTATGGTACGGCTGGCGCTTGATTTTTAAAATGTGGTATGGAGTGGAAAAATAAATTTATGGAAGAAAAGGAGGAGCCGGCAGACTATGGCAGCGAGAAAGAGCAGTAAGACTGCGGTAACAGAGAATCATAACAGGGAGTTTATAGAAGCGTTGGATCAGTTGGAGAGGGAAAAGGATATCAGCAAGGATATTTTATTGGAAGCATTGGAAAATTCTCTGTTGGCGGCATGTAAGAACCATTTTGGAAAAGCGGATAATATCAGGGTCAATATTAACCGGGAAACGGGGGAGGTAAAGGTATATGCAGAAAGGGAAATTGTGGAAACAGTAGAAGATCCGATCCTTCAAATCAGCCTGGAGGAAGCGAAAGTAATATCGCCGCAGAGCGAGCTGGGCGGCATTGTCCAGATTGAGGTGACTCCGAGGAACTTTGGCAGAATTGCCGCGCAGAAAGCCAAGCAGGTTGTCGTCCAGAAAATCAGGGAAGAGGAGAGAAAGGTCCTTTACCGCCAGTTTTATGAAAAGGAAAAGGATGTCGTTACGGGGATTGTGCAGCGGTATGTCGGCGGCAATATCAGTATTAACCTGGGAAAAGCAGATGCCGTATTAATGGCAAATGAGCAGGTGGAGGGAGAGCATTTCAATGCCACGGATCGCATTAAGGTATATGTGCTGGAAGTGAAGGATACGACAAAGGGGCCGAGGATTACGGTTTCCCGTACCCACCCGGAGCTGGTAAAGCGGCTGTTTGAGGCTGAGGTGACAGAAGTAAGGGACGGCACAGTAGAGATTAAGAGCATTGCAAGGGAAGCGGGTTCCCGTACCAAGATAGCGGTTGCCAGCAATAATCCGGAGGTTGATCCGGTCGGCGCCTGCGTCGGCATGAACGGTGTCCGGGTTAATGCGATTGTGAATGAGCTCCGCGGCGAAAAGATTGATATTATTAATTGGAGCGAAGATCCGGCAGTTTTGATTGAAAATGCGTTAAGCCCTGCGAAGGTGATTTCCGTGGAGGTCAACACGGAAGAAAAGACGGCGGATGTCGTGGTAGCCGATTACCAGCTTTCCCTGGCGATTGGGAAGGAAGGGCAGAACGCAAGGCTTGCGGCAAGGCTGACAGGTTATAAGATTGATATTAAAAGCGAGTCCCAGGTGATGGGCCTGCCGGACAGCATGGAGGAAGAGTAAGGTCAGAGAATGAAAAGCGGAAAAAAAATTCCTTTTAGGAAGTGCGTTGGCTGCGGAGAGCCAAAGGATAAACGGGAACTGCTCCGGGTGGTAAGGACGCCCGAGGGAGAGTTCTGCCTGGACGAGACGGGCAGGAAAAACGGCAGGGGCGCTTATTTATGCAGGAATGCGGACTGCCTGGCAAAGGCAAGGAAAACAAAAGGGCTTGACCGTTCCTTTAAAATGGCAGTTTCCCCGGAGGTATATGAATCATTGGAAAGGGAGTTTGTAAAATTTGAATCAACACAGTAAGATATTTTCCTATCTTGGCTTGGCTGCACGAGGAGGCAGGCTGGTAAGCGGAGAGTTCTCAACCGAACAGGCAGTAAAAAAAGGAAAAGCATACATCGTCATTGTTGCAATAGATGCTTCCGATAATACGAAAAAGAGTTTTCGCGATATGTGTACATATTACAGGGTGAACATCTATTTTTATGGTAGTAAGGAACAGCTTGGTCATGCAATCGGAAAAGAGTTCAGGGCTTCCGTCGCAGTGACAGACGCGAATCTGGCAGAGGCAGTTGAGAAAGTGTTATTAGAAGAACAAAAGGAGGCAGAGATTGCAGAGAAAGACAGACAGTAGTGTTCCTGACAGTACAGAAAATAATTGTTGACGAAGATAGAACTGGAGGTATCGATATATGGCGAAAATGAAAGTGAGCGATCTGGCAAAGGGGCTTAATATTTCCAATAAGGAATTGATTTCTTTCTTAAACATGAATGGGTTTGAGGAAGTGAAAAGTCCGAATAAGCTGATTGAGGATGATGCGATTGCACTGATTATGAGATCGTTTGCATCCAAGATGAAGGGCGGTCAAAGCGCGAAGAAGGAAGCGGAAGCCCCTGCTAAGAAGCCTTCTGCAAAGAAAACGGCGGCTGCTGCGGAAAAGCCAAAGGCGGAAGTAAGTCCTGCAAAAGAGGAAGGAAAAAAGGAAGAAACGAAGGAGCCGGAGAGCCGGAAAGAAGCAAAGCCGGAAAACGCAGAGGGAAAGAAAAGCGAAGAAAAAGCGGAGAACAGCGTGGGAGAGAAAAAAGAAGAGAAGAAAAATGCCGGCAGCGGACAGCCTAAAAATAACCAGAACCGTTCCGGCGATCGGAGTAATACGGGCAGAGGAGAGAAAAACCGCGAGAACCGTGATAACCGGGAAAGCCGGGGGGACAAAAGCGGACAGAGCCGCGGAGAGAAAAATAACCAGAACCGTGATAACCGGGGAGAAAGAAACCAGAACCGTGACCGTGATAACCGGGGCGACAAAAATGGGCAGGGCCGCGGGGAAAGAAATAACCAGAACCGTGATAACCGGGGAGAAAGAAACCAGAACCGTGACCGTGATAATCGGGGCGACAGAAGCCAGAGCCGGGATGGGCGCAATGATCGCGGGCAAAGGAATAACCAGAATAAAAACGGTGACCGGAGGAGCGGCGGAAATTATGGCGGCGGCTTAGGAGGATTTGCCGCAAGCCCGATTCCGACGAAGGATTCCAATAACCGGAATAATGGATATAATAAAAAGAAAAATAATAACCAGCGTGACGACGATGAGAGAGAGTTACGGGGCAGGAAGAAAGACCCGAACCGCAAAGGGGCTTTCCAGATGCCGAAGCCTGTTCCGAAGCCGCAGGAGCCGGAGGAAACGATTAAGACGATTACGATTCCTGAAAAGCTTACGCTCAAAGAGCTTGCCGACAAGATGAAACAGCAGCCGGCAGCGCTGATTAAAAAGCTGTTTCTGCAGGGTAAGGTCATTTCCATTAATCAGGAGATTACCTTTGAAGAAGCGGAAGAGATTGCATTAGAGTATAACTGTATTGCGGAATTAGAAGAAAAGGTAGATATTGTTGCAGAGCTGCTGAAAGAGAAGGAAGAAGATCCGGCGACGTTAAAGAAACGTCCTCCGGTAGTCTGTGTTATGGGCCATGTTGATCATGGAAAAACATCCCTTTTGGATGCTATCAGGGAAACGAATGTAACTTCCCATGAAGCAGGCGGTATTACGCAGCATATCGGCGCCTATATGGTCGATGTTAACGGGGAAAAGATTACATTTTTGGATACACCGGGGCATGAGGCGTTTACGTCCATGCGTATGCGCGGGGCGAATTCAACGGATATCGCAATCCTTGTCGTGGCTGCGGACGACGGCGTTATGCCGCAGACGGTGGAGGCAATTAACCATGCCAAAGCAGCAGGAATTGAGATTATTGTAGCGATCAATAAGATTGATAAGCCAAGCGCAAATATTGAGCGTGTCAAGCAGGAGCTTGTGGAATATGAGCTGATTGCGGAAGACTGGGGAGGAACTACGGTATTTGTTCCGGTTTCCGCTCATACAAAGGAAGGTATTGATAACCTTTTGGAGATGATCCTGTTGACAGCGGATGTCTGTGAGCTGAAGGCAAATCCGGACAGGAAGGCAAGAGGTATCGTAATCGAGGCGCGCCTGGATAAGGGACGCGGGCCTGTGGCAACGGTTTTGGTTCAGAAGGGGACGCTCCGTGCCGGGGATTCGATTGTTATCGGCTCTGCTTTCGGGCATATCCGTGCCATGACAAATGACAGGGGGCAGAGGATCAAGGAAGCGCTGCCGTCAACACCGGTAGAGATTATCGGTCTGAATGAAGTTCCGGCTGCCGGGGAAATCTTTATGGTAACGGAAAATGAAAAGGAAGCAAGAAGCATCGCCAGTGCATATATTACGCAGAGTAAGGAAAAACTGATTGATGACACCCGCGCGAAGCTTTCGTTAGACGGGTTATTCTCCCAGATCCAGGCAGGAAATATCAAGGAGCTTAACCTGATTGTAAAAGCGGATGTGCAGGGTTCTGTGGAAGCCGTGAAGCAGAGCCTGTTAAAGCTTTCCAATGAGGAAGTGGCAGTACGCGTGATCCACGGGGGCGTCGGGAATATCAATGAATCGGACGTTTCCCTTGCCAGCGCCAGCAATGCCATTATTATCGGCTTTAATGTAAAGCCGGAGAGTACGGCGAAGGATATCGCCGACCGTGAAAAGGTGGATCTGCGCCTTTACAGGGTTATTTATAATGCGATTGAGGATGTCGAGTCCGCTATGAAGGGAATGTTAGATCCTGTTTATGAGGAAAAGGTTCTCGGCCATGCCGAGGTACGCCAGACCTTTAAGGCATCCGGCGTCGGCCTGATTGCAGGTTCTTATGTCCTGGATGGAAAGATTGTACGCGGCTCCAAAGCAAGGATCAGCCGCGGCGGTGAGCAGCTCTTTGACGGGGCGCTGGCTTCTTTGAAGCGTTTTAAGGATGATGTCAAGGAAGTTGCCGCAGGATATGAATGTGGTCTTGTCTTTGAAGGGTTTAACGATATTCAGGTGGAAGACCAGATTGAAATTTATATTATGGAAGAAGTGCCGAGGTAGTTGGCATCAGACAGGGTGAAAGGCAGTGAAAAAAGATGGTTCCGGATTCTTTCACCCTTTTGAATCATGAAGTGAGTTTTGAATCTATGGGAGATTTTTATGAGAAAAAACAGTATTAAAAATACCCGCATTAATGGGGAAGTCCAAAAGGAATTAAGCCGTTTAATCAGCATGGAGTTAAAAGATCCAAGAATCCATCCAATGACAAGCGTGGTTTCTGTGGAGGTTGCCCCGGATTTGAAAACAGCGAAGGTGTATGTCAGCGTGTTTGGGGATGAGGAAGCAAAGCAGGCGACGTATGAAGGGCTGAAAAGTGCAGCTTCTTTTTTGCGCGGGCAGCTTGCGCATTCGGTCAACCTTCGGAATACTCCGGAGCTTACCTTTATTATGGATGGATCTATTGAATATGGCGTAAAAATGTCAAAGCTGATTGACGATGTCAATAAAGATATACATGCCCGAGAGGAAAAAGAAAATGACGGGCAAGTGGAGGGATGAATAAGGTGATGTTGGATTTTATGGAACTGATTGAGAAGGCGGAAAGCATCGCCATTGGAGGGCATGTCCGTCCTGATGGCGACTGTATCAGTTCATGCCTGGCTGCGCTTGGGTATTTGAAAAAGAAATATCCGCAGAAAAAGGTGGACGTATATCTGGAACGGCCTTCTTTGGTGTTTTCTTATTTAACGGGATTTGATGAAATTCGTACGGAAGCGTCGGAAGATACGTATGAGCTGTTTCTTGCGATGGACAGCAGCTCCATTGACCGTCTTGGTTTTTCGGAGGGAATGTTCCATCGGGCAAAAAATACGCTCTGCATTGATCATCATATCAGCAATACTTTATATGCGGATCATACCTTAGTTAAGCCGGAAATAAGCTCTACTGCGGAGCTGCTCTATGAGTTGTTTTTCAGCCGGGCAAAGGAAGAGGGGCTTTCGGAGGAAGCGTTTGTCGCATTTCTGGGACAGGATATGGCGGCCGCTTTTTATACCGGGATTGCGCATGATACCGGGGTATTTAAATTCAGCAATACGTCCCGGAGGACGCTTTCCATTGCAGGGCATTTAATCAGCACCGGGATTGATTTTCCCAGGATTATCGACGAGTCTTATTATCAGAAAACGTATATCCAGGCGCAGCTTTTGGGGAGATGCCTGATGGAAAGTATCCGTGTTATGGAAGGCAGGGTGATTTTCTCTGCCCTGACTATGGACGCTATGAAATTTTATGAAGCAAAATCAGAGGATTTGAATGGGATTATTGATCAGATGCGTATTATTAAAGGCGTTGAGGTGGCGATTTTGCTCCATGAGACGGCTCCGCAGAAATTTAAGGTCAGCATGAGGTCCAATCATGATGTCGATGTCAGAAAAACTGCGGTGTATTTTGGCGGCGGCGGGCATATAAAAGCGGCAGGCTGTACCATGAAGGGGTCTGTCCATGATGTTATCAATAACCTGACGGCCCTGCTTGCAGAGCAGATGGAGGAGCAGGCTGTTTCTGAATGAGAGAACATAGTATGGATGGAATTTTGAACATATATAAAGAACAGGGATTTACCTCGCATGATGTTGTGGCGAAGCTGCGGGGAATCCTGCACCAGAAAAAAATCGGTCATACGGGAACTTTAGATCCGGAGGCGGTCGGCGTACTGCCGGTCTGCCTGGGGAAAGCGACCCGGGCGTGCGGCTTGCTGACGGAGAAAGAAAAGGAATACGAAGCCGTCATGCTTCTGGGGACGGTGACAGATACGCAGGATCTTACCGGGAATGTATTGGAAAAACGGGAGCTTCCTAATGTGACGAAGGCGGAACTGCGGGAGACCATTGCCTCTTTTGTGGGGGAATATGACCAGATCCCGCCGATGTATTCTGCCGTTAAAGTGCAGGGAAAGCGGCTGTATGAGCTTGCAAGGGAAGGAAAAGAAGTGGAGCGGAAGCCCCGCCGTATCACGATTTTTGACATTGGGGATATCCGGGTGGATTGGGAAGAAAAAACAGTGCAGTTTCGTGTTTCCTGTTCCAAAGGCACCTATATACGGACGCTGTGCCATGATATCGGAAAAAAGCTGGGATGCGGCGCCTGCATGAAGTCCCTCCGGCGGACGAAAGCAGGGAATTTTAAGATAGAAGATTCCCTGACGCTTTCTAAGGTGGAGGAGCTGGCAAGGGAAGGAAGCCTGGACTGCGTGCTGGTTCCGGTAGATACGCTGTTTCCGGATTATCCGAAAGTAGCAGTGGAGGATCAGGAAAATGAGAAGTTATTGGCGAATGGGAATCCCCTTCGGCTTTCCTGGCAGGGGGATAAGCTGCGTATTTACCGGACGGACGGGCAGTTTGCGGCTATTTATGAATGGCGGAAAGAGAAACGCTCTTACTTTCCGGAAAAAATGTTTTGAAAACTGACGAGGACAGGGCATGGAATATATTCATGAAACAAAGAATTTTAAGTTAGAGCATACGATTGTAACGATTGGGAAATTTGACGGCGTCCACTGCGGGCATCGCCTGCTTTTGGAATATGCCGGGAACAGGAAGCAGAAAGGGCAGAAAACGGTCGTTTTTACATTTGATCATAACCCGTCGAGCATTCTGTCGGGAACGGGCCAGGGAGTGATATACAGCGAGCAGGAAAAATGCCTGCTGATGGAGGAGCTGGGAATGGATGTGCTGATAAGCTATCCGTTTGATAAAGAAACCAGCCGTATGCCGGCGGAACTGTTTATAAAGGATATTTTGGCGGAGCAGCTTGGGGCGGAGGTTATTGTCATTGGGAAGGACTGCCGTTTTGGTTACAGGCGGCAGGGAGATGCGGAGCTTTTGCGGCGTTTTGCAAAGGAATGCGGGTTTGAAGTCTGTGTTTTCGATAAAAAGGAAATGGAAGGCGGGATTGTCAGCAGCACCCGCGTCCGTGAGGCGCTGAAAAAGGGCGATATGGAAGCGGTTTTTACGATGCTTGGGCAGCCTTATATGATCTATGGAGAGGTCCTGCACGGGCGCCAGCTTGGGCGGAAGCTGGGGATGCCGACGATAAACCAGCTTCCGGCAGAGGAAAAGATCCTGCCGCCCAACGGCGTATATTTTTCTAAAATTAAGCTTCCGGGAGGAGAAAGTTTTTATGGGATTACGAACCTCGGGGTAAAGCCTACCGTCGGCTCAGACAGAATCCTTGCAGAGACAAATATTTTTGGCTATTCCGGTGATTTATACGGGGAAAAATGCAGGGTATTCCTCTGCCATTTTTGGCGCGGGGAGCAAAAATTTGGCTCTGTGGAGGAATTGAAGCAGAATATGCAGAAGGATATGGAAGCGGCAGGGGGTTATTTTTTTCAAGACTGAAAAATGCTTGTATCTTTCTTTGGAATATATTAAAGTTAAGTATTGTTTATACACAGTGGTGTCCCGCAAGCGGGGCATGGAAATTTAGGAGGACAGAACGTATGGAGATAGTTCTTGGACTGCTTACCGGCCTGGGCCTGTTCCTTTATGGAATGGAAATGATGAGCGACGGGCTTCAAAAAGCCGCCGGTGCAAAGATGCGTACAATTTTGGAGACACTGACGAAGAATAAGTATGTAGGCATTTTGATTGGTTTCTTGTTTACTGCCATTATCCAGTCTTCCAGCGCGACGACCGTGCTGGTGGTCAGTTTTGTCAACGCCAGCCTGATGAATTTATACCAGGCGGTCGGCATCATCATGGGCGCTAATGTCGGCACAACGGTGACAGGGCTTTTGATGACCCTGAACTTAGAACAGGTGGCGCCTGTTATCCTGATGATCGGGGTCATTATGGCAATGTTTATCAAAAACCCGATGGCAGGGAAAATCGGCGAGGTTTTTCTGGGGTTTGGAATGCTCTTTATCGGGCTTAGCACGATGTCGGAATCTATGTCGGTGTTGAAAAATTCTCCGGCGATTGTAAATTTATTAGCTTCCCTGGATAATAAGTTCCTTGCAATCCTGGTCGGATTCGTGATTACGGCAATTTTACAGAGTTCCTCCGCGACGGTGGGAATCGTGATGGTGCTGGGCGCGCAGGGCCTCATCCCATCGCTGACAATCTGCTTTTTCCTTGCGCTCGGCTGTAATGTCGGGAGCTGTGTTTCTGCGCTGCTTGCTTCTTTAAACGGAAATAAGATGGCAAAGCGCGCCGCCCTGATTCATTTTATCTTTAATATCATTGGGACAAGCATTGTTGTGATCCTGCTGCTGCTGTTTGAACAGCAGTTAGTAGATTTTGTACAGTTCTTTTCCAGAGGGGTTTCGGAAGCTCCGGTAAACGGGCAGAACCGCCGCGTAGCAAAGGACATTGCGGATATGAATACGCTGTTTAAGCTGGCGCAGGTAATTTTGCTGGCCCCGTTCTCGGATCTGCTTGTGAAGCTGACGTATTTGCTGATTCCGGGCGATGACGAGAAGGTGGAGGAGACAAAGTTACAGTTTATCGGAAGCCATACGGTATATTCCCCGTCTTCTGCCGTTCCGCAGGCAGTCTGTGAAATCGAGCATATGGGGCGTGTGGCAGTCGGCAACCTGAACCGCTCCATCGATGCACTGCTGCACAGGGATGTGAGCAAATTAGAGGAGATTTACACCATTGAAAAGTCCATTGATGAAATGAATACGGAGATTACGAATTATTTAATCAAGGTAAACCAGATGCGCCTTCCTGTCCGGGACAAAAAAGAGCTTGGCGGGCTGTTCCATGTGGTCAATGATATCGAGAGAATCGGCGACCATGCGGAAAATATTGCGGATTTTACGAAAACAATGGCGGAGGACGAGGTCTTTTTCAGCAATGAGGCACAGGAAGAGATCCGGGAAATGTACCGTCTGACCGGGCGGCTTCTGGATTTTTCCCTGAATATGTTTAAAGATAAAACGACGGCGAACTTATCGGAGATCATGACACTGGAAAATGAAATTGATGATTTGGAAAAGGAATACCAGCATAACCATGTTGTCCGACTGACCGAAGGAAAGTGCGATGCCGAGGGCGGGATGATATTCTCTGACCTGCTTTCCAATCTGGAACGCGTGGCTGACCACGGTACAAATATAGCGTTCTCCATTTTGGAGGATAACTCCATGAAGGATATGAAGCAGGCGTAGGAAATGCTGAATTTATTTCATTTCCTGGGAGCAGCTTTTGAGGATGGTATCGACAGCCTGTCTTTGTTCCTGGGGAGCATTTCTGTATAAATTCAGGAGAAAATTTTCTTTTAAAGAATTTTGGCAGGAAAAACGGACAGAAGTTTGGATGAAATCGGTGGTTTTGGGAGAGTCGCAAAGCCCCAGAAGATAATCAACAGAAGTTCCAAAGAAACTTGCTGTCCGGATAAGAAGCGTCTCATTTGCTTCGGCATAGCCATTTTCATATTTGCAGATGGATTGTTGTGAGATATGAAGAAATTGGGAAAGCTCTTTTTGTGAGAGATTACAGCTTTTTCGTAATGTTTTTAAATTTTTCATTTTTAAGAAATCACCTCATTTTGTAAGTGTAATACCAGAAATGGGTATTATTTTTGATTTGATTAGATTATCTAAGAAATTACAAACGTGTTGATATTAGTATAATATTTTTAGAAATATAAGACTATATCCTAGTGAATGAGAAAAGGAATGCTATAGAGAAGCAGAGTTCTTTGTTTATTATATTGGGAAAAGCAGGGGCTGTCAATGGAAGTTTCAAAATTCGCCGCTAAAGTGCTGTTGCCAATACGGAGATTGGCACTGTAATCAGTACGCTTCCGGAGGGGGTGAGCCGCACCAGCATATGTCAGTACCGATCTCGGAAATGACAGTGATCGCACTTCTGCGGTCAATGCCGGGGATGGTACAGAGTAACTGGAC
>CANREH010000109.1 GCA_947629585.1 uncultured Lachnospiraceae bacterium
AATCCGCAGGTATTGGCGACCCCGGTATTCGGCTGGCCCCCAAGCAGGTTCACCAGTTCTTCATCCGTCATCTGTTTTATAAAATCTTTTAATTCCAGGCTGCCGTCCGCCACTTCCGTAAACGGCCGGATTCCTCCCTTATATGCCCATTTCCAGGCAAACACGCCCGGAACTGCGCGGTGCGCCGGGGTCATCCCGTCCAAAGGCACTTTATCTAACGGCTCTAAGGCACACGCGTCCACATCCGCGGCCTCCGCCGTCGGAAGCTCCTCAAAACTCCCGTCCGCCAGCATTCTTTTTTCCAGAGAAACCGGCGCAAGCTTTGCTTCCATCTGCTTTATTACTGTATTTTCATCAACGAAATAAGTAAAATCCAGCATTTCCGTATCCCTGACAGAAGTTCCGACAAAGAACAGGTACTCCCCTTTTTCCAGGACATAGGCGGATTTCTGTATTTTCCCAAGATCGTCATAGCTTGCCATTTCCCTTAAATCCACCGAAAAGGCAACTGTCTGCATTTCCCCCGGCTTTAGCAGCCTTGTCTTTGCAAAGGCGAGCAGGGTCTTATTTGGTTTTCCAAGCACGCTCTTTGATAAATTTCCATAGACCTGAAGGACTTCTTTCCCCTCCATGTCCCCTGTATTTAACACCCTGACATTAATAAAAAGGAAATCCCCTTCTCTTTTTACGGAAGAAATCTTCTGCTCAAACTTTGTATAGGAAAGCCCGAATCCAAACGGGTAATTGACTTTTTTCTTCGCGCCCGGAACCGTTTCAAAATAGCGGTAGCCTACATAAATATCCTCCGTATAATTTACATAATCCTCGGATTCATGGAAATTGTAAGACGACGGGTAATCCTCCAGACGTTTTGCAAAGGTGTCCGGCAGTTTGCCGCACGGACTGCTGATGCCGCAGAGGAGCTCCGCCGCAGCGCTCCCGCCTTCCATGCCCGCCTGCCATGCAAGCAGTACCGAAGAAATCTTAGGATTGTCTGCAAACCAACTGCTGTCCATCACGCCGCCGGTATTCATGACGACAATTACCTTCTCAAACAGGCACGTTACCTTCTCAACCAACGCGCTTTCCTCGTCCGTCAGGTAAAAATCTCCTTTCGGGAACAATTTCCTGTGTCTGTTCCAGATTTTCGGCCATTCTCCTTCTTCTGCCGCAGCCTCCGCTTCACCGCTGTCAGAAGCTCTTTTTTCCAGGCTGCTTGGACGGTCCCAGCCCTCGCTGGAAAAACGGCAGAGGGAGATGACCGCCGTATCTGTGAAATTCCTTGCCTTCCGGTACAGTTCCTCCGGCAGCTCCGGCTCCGGCATCATCCCCGGAGCCGCTCCTTTTTTATATTCCCCCTGCACATAATCCCGGTAAAAATCCGCTAGCTCCTCGCATACGCTGATCCGATCGGAAAGCTTCTGACAGCCGTCGTACAGATTTTTGGTATAAGAAACGGTCACATCCCCGCTTCCGCCGCCGCCTTTTACATAGTCAAACGTGCCTTTGCCAAAGAGCGCAATTCTTTCCCCTTTCCGAAAAGGAAGCGCCTGGTTTTCATTTTTTAGCAGCACCATGCCTTCTTTCGCACTTTCTTTCGATAACTCTCTATGCACCCTGCACGCCGTTACCCGTTCCCCGTTTTTCCCCAGCGGAAGCCCCGGCTGGTATAAAAATCTCTGCCATCTCATACCTATTCCTCCATCACCTTATAAATTTTTATTTTTTCACTGCCCTCTTCATCGTAAGCACGTCAACAGAATGCGGCAGGATATGATATATAAATTCAGAACCCTCCACGCAGATTTCGGAAGTTTTTACCGCCACCCGCTCTTTATGCTCAAAATCATTTCCTGCGGATAACTCCGCCGAAATAGATTCTGCACGGACTTCTTTCTCAATCTCACAGTCTGTCACAATGCTGACATCCGCAGGGGTATCTCCAACATGGACTAATTTTAAAATCAGCTTTTCCCCTTCCGTTGACGCCGCAGAATAAATCAACGGGTGCAGGATATGCTTTTTCTGCTGCACCAGCTTATCATCGATATAACACTGATACCCATCGTGGTCCGCTTTGATTTTATAAGTATGGAACTCCCCGTCATTTTCCGGAAGCGCCGTCTTTTCCGGCTCCGGTTTCCCGAAATCAAAAAATCCTTTGATGTCCGTAACTCCAAAGCCCTGCTCCATTTTCCAAATCTGGCTGCGCACCGACATAAGATTCCACTCTTTATCCTTTGGCTCGCTGCACCCGGCGTCCGTATCTGTCCGGCTGTTCCATACCGACAGGGTAACGGCATTTTCCGGATCAAATTTTAAATCAATCTCAAAGGTATATTCTTCTCTGTCCTGATCATCAAAAGTGACCCACATCAAATCCCGCTCATCCTTACGCCCCGGCCGTTTCTTTCCCCTGATAAACGCTTCAAATGCCCGGTTCCATTCCTCGCTCTTCCCGGTAAACGGATGTTCCTTCCCGCCCCGGCGCATTTCATATATTCCGCCGTTCTCTTCCCAGCTTCCGTAAATGGTGCGGCTGACAGAAACCGGTTTCCCGTCAATTTTTGCATTTTTAAAGCAAAGCCCCGGCTGCTCGCATAACAGGCCCGGGATTCCTCTGTAAACAGGCGGCCTTCCTTCCGTTTCCGATCGGCATTCCACCACCGTATCTCCCTGGTTCCTCCCGAACAGGCTGATGACATGGTAGCTGGGAATCCCATAGACCTGATGGTTGTCAAATACAATCAGGTTCGGCTTCCATGCCGTATAATCGGAATTTTGGAATAACGGGGCATAGGCCGAGAGGGTTACTATGTCCTGATTTTTTTCCACCCCGGTTAAGAAAACAGCCTCTGCAAGCGCGCATTCCATCGACGCAATCGTATTCCCGCCGTTGACCGCATATTCCCCGAGGAAAATCTTCGGCCCGTTCCGGTCATAGCTGTCAAAACGGCGGTCATTTTCGAGGAACCATTCCGGCGCATTGTAATAATGCTCGTCCACAACCTCCGTCGGAAGCTGCTCCCGTTCTGTATGCCCATTGGAAATATAAATGATATCCGGGTATTTTTCTTTCAGGGTACGGTAAAATAATTCATAGCGCTCTAAATATTCTTCTCCCCAGTTTTCATTTCCAATCTCCACATATTTTAAGGAAAATGGCTCAGGATGCCCTGCCGCAGCGCGCAGCTTTCCATATTCCGTATCTTCCGATCCTATCGCATACTCGATCGCATGATCCGCTTCCATTAACATTTCCTTTACCAGATCCTCCGAAAAGCCGCGACCCCTTCTTGCCTGGCAGCTAATCCCGCAGTTGCAGACATACATGGCTTCTATGCCCAGATCTTCGCACAACTGCAGATATTCATGAAAACCAAGCCCGTTTGTGGTACGGTAATGCCACATGAGCTGATGGCTCGGGCGTTCCCAGACTGGGCCGATGGTATGGGAAAACCGCATTGCCGTTTCCTCGGTAAGCCCTTCTACAATGCAGCCGCCCGGAAAACGCATAAATTTCGGGGAAAGCCCTTTTAAAAACTCCACCAAATCCCTGCGAAGCCCATGCCCCAGATAGGTATCTTCCGGCAGCAGGGAAGTAAACCCGATCATAACCGTACAGGCCTTCTTTGCCGTAAGGGAAAACACTGCCTGAAAATCGCTGCCTTCCGCATGGATCTTTCCGTCGATTTTCTGATAATCCTTTCCTGCTGCAGCAAAAAAAACCTCTTTTCCATAACAGGTTCCCTGCTTACTTTCCAGCGCCGCCGTAAATTCTGTGTCTGTATCTGATTTGATAAACAGGGTAAATACATAATCCCCGTCCTTTACCGGGACTCCGGCATAGCCGATATTCCAGATCTTTCCGTTTTCCGAAAAAGAAACCTGAAGCGCCGCCTCCCGGTTCGGGTTTAAGGTATCTTCTGTCCTGATTTCCATCACGGCCAAATCCGCATACCAGCCCGGAACCGGCGTATCTTCCACCTTCTCCGCCCAGTCGTCCATGCCTTCCCCGTGGTTAAACGCTCCCGGCCAGCCTGCCTTGTTTTTATAAATTTTCCGTTCCGGATCTACCGTACAGCCTGCCGGGGTCAGGGAATCCTCAAACGAACGGTTCCTTATCATTTCCGGGTAAAGCCCGCCGTCCCCTGCCCTGTTAATATCCTCAAAAAACAGCCCGTACAAATCCGGCGCTGCCGGAAATAACTCTTTTTTCGTATTTACAATAATTTTATTTTCCATTGCTGCCTTCCCCTCCAAAACTATCGTCATTCCATCATTTTCCTGATTGCCTTCCGATAAATTTCTTTTGCTTTTTTCCTCGCTTCTTCATTTTTATGGGATAAATATTCCATCATAACGCCGCTGTTAATTTCCAGTACCCTCAGCTCTTCCCTCCCCTCTTCCAAACGAATCCTTACAATATCAACGGAAGCAAAACGGACGCCGACGCAGGAAACGGCGGCTTTCGCAAGCTCTTTTAACGGCCTTACGGTTTCTTCCTCCGTATCAAATACCGGATTAGCCCCCTGCCCCAAGTTATGCTTCCAGTTGAAAGGGTAACGCTCCCCTTTCATAAGCACTTTTTCTGCATATTCCGGTTCTATTGCAGCAATACAGCCATCCGATCGCTTCAGATAATCCGCATATAACTCCCGGATCGTATGAATCCCGTCCCCGGTAAGGCTCTGCCGCTCTTTATGGTAAATCAGCTCTGCTCCGCCGTCCAAAACGATCACGCGGTATTCCTGCAAAATTTCATAATAAGGGCTGACGGAAATAGAATGCGCCGACTGGAACAGGATCTGCGCCGCATTTTCCAGCTCCACCCTGTTCCTGACACGGTAAACAGAAAGCCCGCCTGTGCCTTTATTATCCTTTAATACTAAAGTATGATATTTTTCCATAAGTGAAAGGATGCCCTGCCAGTTCCCGTCCGCCTCCACATATTTCATATTCATCGGCGACATAAAACAAAAATGCTCCACATTGGGAATGTTCGCATGGCTTAACAGCTCGCTTGCCGTGCTTTTATCTTCACAAATCAGATGGGAGCTGGCGCTGTTTAACCCAAACTGGTAGCCAAAAATATAATTTACGTTTCCGTTTTTTTCCAGACGGAACATAAAATCACAGGAAAAAGCCTCCAGCGAAATTCCCTCTTCCCTGCAGATTTCCCTGATCAGCGCCGTAAAAACAGATGTCTTGTTACTCATAATTTGTTTCCACTCTTCCCTTTACGCTCTTCTTTTTTTACGCTCTTTCTTCTATGTACTGTTCAAATTCTTCCTTTGACATCAGAATCTTTCTCGGTTTTGTCCCTTCTTCCGGCCCGACAACTCCGGCGTCGGCAAGCTGGTCCATAATGCGTGCCGCCCGGTTAAAGCCGATTTTATATACACGCTGCAGCATCCCGATCGAAGCCTTATCCTTTTCGATAATGAAACGCCCCGCCTCGGCAAAATACTCATCATGTGCCGCAGGTTCCGCAGCTCCGGAAGAAAAATCCGCCGCCGTATCAATTTTTTCTGAAACAGCGCTGTCATAGGAATGGCTCTGGTTCTGTTCCCGCAAAAATTCCACTACCCGGCTGACTTCCGTATCTGACACAAAAGCCCCCTGGACACGGATTGGCTTGGGAAGCCCGGAAGGAAAGAACAGCATATCCCCTTTTCCTAACAGCTTTTCCGCTCCGACGCCGTCAATAATCGTCCTGGAATCCACGGCAGAAGAAACCGAAAAGGCAATCCTTGACGGCACATTTGCTTTAATGACCCCGGTAATGACATTGACCGACGGCCTCTGCGTGGCAATCACCAGATGAAGCCCCGCGGCACGCGCCATCTGCGCAAGGCGGCAGATAGCGTCCTCTACCTCGCCGGGCGCTACCATCATCAGATCGGCAAGCTCGTCCACAATAATGATTATCTGCGGCAGCTTCTTGTATTTCTCCGATTCTTTCCCGCTCGCAAGCTCTTTCGCCTGCGCAATCCTTTTGTTATATCCGTTCAGATCCCGGACGCCAAGTTCGGCAAACTTCCCATAGCGGTCCGTCATTTCCATCACCGCCCAGTTAAGCGCCGCCGAAGCCTTCTTCGGATCGGTGACAACTGGTATCATCAAATGAGGAATCCCGTTATAAACGCTTAACTCCACTACCTTTGGATCGACCATGATTAACTTCACATCGTCCGGATTCGCCTTGTATAAAATACTCATAATCAGCGTATTGATACAGACAGATTTTCCGGAGCCTGTCGCCCCCGCAATCAGTAAATGCGGCATCTTCGCAATATCCGTCACCACCGGCTGCCCGGCAATATCCCTTCCGACAGCAAACGCAATTTTCGATTTATGCGCCTTAAACATATCGCTTTCCAAAAGCTCCCTGAGCAGCACAGGGGAAGTCTCTTTATTGGGGACTTCAATTCCAATCGCCGCTTTTCCCGGGATTGGGGCTTCGATCCGGATATCCGGCGCCGCCAGTGTCAGCTTAATATCATCCGCAAGATTCGTAATTTTGCTGACCTTCACTCCCTGCTCCGGCTGGATCTCGTAGCGTGTCACCGCAGGCCCGCAGCTTACATTGCCAAACCTTACCCGGACCTTAAAACTCTCAAACGTCTGCCGGAGCTTTTCTGTCGTCGTCTGTATTTCCAGCGAACTCATGCCGCTTCTCGCCTGCGCCGGGGCGGCAAGCAGATTAATCGGAGGGAACACATAGCCCAGGCTTGACCCTGCACCTGCCTGCGGTATGATATCTTCCTCCCCTGTCCCTTCCAAAACAGAACCGTCAAACTTCCGCTCCTTCGTAAAACGCTCAAAACTGCCGGAAGCAAGCGGCGGCCTCTGTACGGGTTGTTCCGGTGGTTCTGGCTGTTCTGATTGCTCTGGGGGTTCTGTCTGTTTTAAGTTTTCTGGCTGTTCTGGGTTTTCTGATTGTTTTGAGGGTTCTGGCTGCTCTGAGTTTTCTGGCTGTTCCTGGTTTCCTGTTTTCTCCGGTTTCTGCAACTGTGATTGTCCTGCATAAGACAACGCCTGCTCCGCCACCATAGATCCCGTTTCCCACTCCTGTTCCAGAGAGTATTCTATTTCTGGATACGTTTGCGGCATATGTTTTTCTGCTCTTTCTGATTCCTGCGGTGCAGCTTCTTCCGCCTTCTTTGGTTTCTGCTGCATAAATTCTTCTGCTCTCTGTGGCTCTTGTGGCACAAATTTTTCCGTTTCCTGCGGCGCAGGGGTTTCTATCTCCGGCGTTTTCTGCTGATCTTTTGAATAGTCAACAAAATCCACCTCCGGCTCCGGCAGCTCCTTGCGGACATACCCTGATTCTTTCCCGTCAACAAACCGGATAGCCGGGCGGAATGGAATCGCCTCCTGTTCCTTTACATCCTCCACAGGAAGGATTGACTGCTCCAACTCTTTCTTAATTTCATCGCTGTTCTGCGTTATCGGGGCAGACTCCTCCACACTGGGAGTATATTCCTGCATATCCTGCGCCTTTTTCCTGCTTTTTTTCCGGGATGGTTTTTTCACCTCTTCTTCAGAAGCGGTCAAAGGCGGATTCCCCCCGGCAGGCACCGTTCCCGGTATCTCCTGTGCCAAAGCCGCCTCTTCCCTGTCCTCCCGCAAATCAAACGTAACGCTTGGCCTGCGCTTCCGCGGCGGAAGCTCCCCATAAGATTCCCTGAGAATCGTCCTCTCCATCCGTTCCGCCTGATACTGCCTGCGCATCGTCTCCAGCTTCTTCTGCCCGGAACGGTTCAGGGCGGAAAATAAAAAACGGCTGCTGATAAACATAACAAGAATCAGAATAATGGCGGCAAAGATAACATAAGCCCCCGCCGTCCCGACGAGGGAAACCAGCGGGATAGAAAAAAGCGCGCCAAAAAAGCCGCCGCCCAGCGTAGACTTGGCACATAAAAGATACGCCCCCGGAATCGTCACTTCCTCATTTCCATAAAATATCATCTGCAGCAGCCCCATCAGGACAAAACAAATCCCAATGCAACAAAAAATTTTACTGAGTACACGCCAGTTATGGTAATTAGACAAGATAAAAACAACCGTAAAAAATAACAGAAACGGGAAAAGATACCCGATCATCCCCATTGTCCCAAAAAGGAACGTGCGAAGCCATTTCCCGGCAATTCCCCCAATGCCGAGGATACTGAACAGCGACAAAAGGGAAAGTACAACTGTAATAACTAATATAATTTCTTCCTGATAAGGATTCTTACCCTTCGATTCCTCCTCAGAAACCTGATTTTTATGATCCATAAAATACCATGCCTCTCCATGAATGATGTTGAAACGATAGCCATTATTATAAAACAGAAGTTCGGATAAGTCAAATATTAACAGTTCCTGCTGCGCCTGTTTGCCAGGATCAGATCAGGAAGCTGCCGTACTTCTAACGTGCTTTCTGCATAGAGCTGTATAAACTCAAGAAACAGAAAAAGATACTTGAAGTTTCCGGCAAGCTGTGATATAGTAAGGATAGAAAAAGGTGCCGCCGATAGATGGCTAGCCCGATATTATGAATTGCTAAAGAAATAGCCGCTCAACTTACCAGGTCGGGGCGGCTATTTCTGTGTCTTATGATTATCGTTACGCCCAATGGCGTATCCGAGACTAAAGCAGCCAACACAAAGGCTGATAACAGCTATTAGACCTTCTAACGTCAACATAAGCGTCGCCCTCCCTTCCACTGGATTCCCTTGCGGGTTTCTATGTAAACGGAGGGGTGCATAGAACACAATCCCTCCGGAGAGGGCCAGCCACCTACCATCTTGGTGACACCCAGGAAGATACTACCATATTCCGACAGGGTTTTCAAGTGGGACAATTGGAAAGTACGAAAAGTACGGAGTGTTTTCTTAACATCATATTAACATCACAGAGAAAAAAGAAAGACCAGAAAACCCTATAAAATAAAGCTTTCCAGTCTAAATGTCCGCTATTCAAACTCCTCGGCAGATAACTTAAAATATAAATGTGAAGTTTTGCGGAAAGCATATCAGAAATATAGTCCTTTCCATCTTGTTCTGTATAAGGATATGGCAATCCGTCCCGAAGATTATCCTGTACTTTTCTATTTGAAAGGGCGATTGCTAATTCCACTTTGTTCTCCTGCAAATTAAAATTTATTATTACGTTCCAAACGGGCAGACAGCCATACAAAGACCGCAGGCATTTTTTCTTCCATGAGTTTTAAGATATAAGAAAATGGGGCTGTCAGATCCACCTCATTATTCTGTGCTACGGGCGGAACATAATATTTCACATTATATTCATCAAGCATTTTTTGCAGTTGTGCTAAAATTTCTTCCAATACTTTTTTTGCATCCTAAATACCCTTTTCAAACTTTACTTCAGAATATGTTTCGATTGTAAGCTGTTCCCCATAAGGTACTGCAAAGACTAAAGCGGATTTATATGTATTTACATATTCACTGTACGCAATATCTGTAAAACCATAAATAACTTCGGGATATTTTAAAAATATATTGCGAATATTCTTTTCAACCATGTAAACCATCTCCCAAATTATTTTGCAGTTTATAAATTTGATTATATCACTTCCGTTCTTCATTTGCAATTATCAAATATAGGACCTTCAATAAGGCTTTTGGAAATATCTCCAAAAACCTTATTGAAGTTTAAATTTTTTATACACAAATGTGTCCTGACGTGATATAATTGAACTAAGCACCAACGGAAATCAAAGAATTGGAGGTATCGACATGACCACTGGGGAAAAGATCAAACATTTTAGGAATTTGCGTGGTATATCACAGGAAACACTCGGTCAGCTTTCCGGTATCAATTCTGCCACAATCAAAAAATATGAGTATGGCATCCGCAACCCCAAACCCGACCAACTGATGAAAATTGCAAATGCTTTGGGTATCAGTATCAATGTTTTTATGGATTTTGATATAGAAACGGTATCAGATGTATTGTCCTTGATATTAAAAATGGACGAACAGTTAGATATGGACTTTGAAGCAGAAAAGGACGAGGACGGGAGTTTTATTCCTTCCACAATCAAAATATCCTTTCAGAACTCACTGCTCAATCATAAGTTGGGCGTTTATATGAAAGCAAGGGAATTACAGCAAAACCTTATCAATGATACGGAACGCTTCTTATCCGAGGAAGAACACCAACGTGCCATTGAAGCGCTCTCAAAGGATTTAGACGCTGTTAAGCAAAGTATTCTTGATGACAGTAGGATTGTCAAAAAAGGGGTTAGAGGTATCTCTGTAAAAATCTATCCCGAAAATGAATAAGCTAAAGCTAAAAAGGAGTACACTATGATTAAAAAAAGTATCCGAAAAGAAATTGATAAAGCAATAAAGAATATTTGGCTTCATAATATTTGCACCGATTATGGTAATGGCTTTCTAATAAAAGAAGCAAGCCTTCAATGCAGTTTATATCATCATTTACAAAATGAATTGAATCCCCTGTTACAAAAAAATCAGTTATATATTTATCCCGAATTTTATTTTAAAGAGTTAAAATTTTTTGCAGATTTAGCAATTGTTGAAATGGACATGACATTAGAAACAACATGGCTGTCCGAAAGAATGACTGACATAGCTGCTATCATCGAATTAAAATATGACGGCGGAAATGCCATGTCAACTTCCGATTACATCAAAACTGATATGCCAAAATTGAGAGAATATGTCCGCAGCTTAAATTATGACTGTCAATATTATTTTGGCGTAATTTATGACTGCAAATGGCTGCATTGGTTCGACAAGCGAAGTACTAATAATTGGGCAAATGGACGTTTAACAGAATTAAATGCAGGATATTTGGGAGAAACTATGTATTTTGAAGTAAACTCATATAACAATATGAATTTTCAGCAAAAAAGAACTCCCTGCGATGTGGTATTTTAATACATATCAAATATAAAATATCTGCTACAAATTCAATGTTCATTGTATTGTTATAATCAAAAAAGCGATGTGGAATCTGACACACTTTAGAGAGCCTTAGTGACATTTGAATGTTCTTGTGGTATAGTGGACTTCCACTTTTAAAAAAAGGAGTTGATGATACATGCCACAGATGAACAAAGGCGGCAAATTTATTTTTGGAAAATCACTGATACGAGATGATATGACAATCCATCTCCC
>CANREH010000110.1 GCA_947629585.1 uncultured Lachnospiraceae bacterium
GCGGTGCGTTCCTCAAAATAAGAGGCGGGCAGTACAAGCTGTTTTATCTCCTGTTCCTGAAGCCGGTGCAGGGTAAAGCTGTACCCTAAGGTAGACAGCTCCCTCTGGAATTTGTCCAGCATGGTGGAGGCAAAGTGGGAGTTCCCTATAAAATTAGAGGTGAATAAAGCAATCTCCCTTTTGGACGCAGGAGGGAGAGGCGGGTTTTCGGTGTCAAAACTGGATATATTTACATAGGAAAATTGTTTGTAGCCCATCTCAACGGCTTTTTTTAAAACTTTTTCTCTGGTAGCGTCAGCGAGAATCCCGGTGTTGTTAATTGCTTTCGATACGGTGTTCCTGGAAACGCCAAGTTCGTCGGCAATGTCCTGGATGGTAACGCGGTCTGCCATTATCGGTCACTTCCTTTCGTTTCTTTCATTATAATACAAAAATCAAAATGTGTCAAATGTAAAAGTGTAAAAATATATTTTCCAAAAAATTAGGGTAAAAGGAACAAATGGAAAATTCAAATGTAACAATATTTTTGTGTATTTGCACAAAATAGTCTTGACAAAATGTAAAATAGGGGGTATATTACAGTTACAAAAAACAAAAAGCATTTTACAAATGCACAAATCAGAGAAGCCGGGCAGGTGTAAAATGCGGAAAAGAAAGGAGAAAGAATTATGGCTGAAAGTAAAGTCAAGAAAAAGGCAGGACTGCATAACGGGCTGGTTTATGTCACGCAGCACTGGCAGCTGTATGTATTTTTCATGCTGCCGGCCCTGGCGCTGACGATCATTTTCAAGTACATCCCAATGGGCGGTATTCTGATTGCCTTTGAGCGGTACAACCCGATCAGGGGCATCCTGGGAAGCAAATGGGTCGGGCTGATGCATTTTAAGCGTTTCCTGTCGTCGCCGGATTTCATAAGCTATCTGGCGAATACGTTAAAGTTAAGCGTGTTTGGGATGCTGTGGGGGTTCCCGGTCCCTATCATCCTTGCCTTTTTGCTGAACCGGATTGAAAGGACCGGCGTGAAGAAAAAGGTACAGATGGTGCTGTATATGCCGAATTTTATCTCGGTTATCGTCCTGTGCGGTATTGTCAGGATTCTGCTGTCCGTTACCGGGCCTGTCAACCTGCTGCTTCATTCGCAGATTAATTTTATGACCATGCCGGAAGCGTGGAGGACGATTTACATTGCCAGCGGCATCTGGCAGGGGGCAGGCTGGGGTTCCATCATCTATACGGCGGCCCTGTCCAATGCCAGTATAGAATTAAAAGAGGCGGCGGTCATTGACGGGGCGAATATTTTCCAGCAGATCAAGGCGGTGGAATGGCCGGCGATTAAGAGCATGGTTATCATCCAGTTTATTATGCAGGCAGGCAACATTATGAGCATCGGATTTGAAAAAGCGTATGCCCTGCAGACGGATTTAAACCTTGCGTCTTCGGAAATCATTTCCACTTATGTCTATAAAAAAGGTCTGATCGACGGGGATTACAGCTTTTCTACGGCGGTAGGGCTGTTTAATACGGTAATCAATGTTATTCTGCTGGTTGCCGTCAACAAGATTGTCGCCAGGATGAATGAAGGCCAGGGATTGTAAAGGAGGGACGGACATGAAGAGAAAAGGCAGATTTGCCAGATATTCCCTGCAGGACAAGGCAATGCTTGGCATAGGGTTTTTCCTGCTGGGGCTGTTTGTAATTGCGATTGTCATTCCTATGATTTATATCATTGTGGCATCGTTTATTGATCCGGTCACATTGCAGAATAAAGGGATTACGTTTGATTTCAGCAAATGGACGCTGACGGCGTACAGGCGCGTGCTTGCCAATCAGCAGATCTGGGTCGGTTTTAAAAATGCGGTTCTTTACTCGGTGGTATTTACCGTCATTTCCGTACTGGTTACGATGCTGGCGGCTTATCCGATGTCCCGGGCGGATTTCCGCGGGAAGAAACTGTTCAATGTGATTTTTATGATTACCATGTTTTTTGGCGGCGGGCTGATCCCTACTTATTTGCTGATCAGCAAAATGAACCTGTTAAACAGTATGTGGGCGGTCATTCTTCCGGGCGCGTTTAATGTCTGGAACATGATTGTTGCCAGAACGTATTATCAGGGCATCCCGGAAGAATTAAGGGAAGCGGCTGATGTGGACGGGGCGAATGAGCTGGTGTTCTTCTTTAAGATCCTGCTGCCGGTCTGCACGCCGATTATTGCGACACTGGCGCTGTGGCAGTTCGTGGGAATGTGGAACGGCTATTTTGACGCTATGATTTATCTGGATGATGCAGCGAAGCAGCCCCTGCAGTTGGTGCTGCGTTCTATCCTGATCCAGAATAAGCCGGAATCGGGGATGATCTCCGATATGCAGAGCACGGCGCAGCGCGCGCAGCTTGCGGAACTGTTAAAATATGCAACGATTATTATTTCCAGCCTTCCGCTGCTTGTGATGTACCCGTTTTTCCAGAAATATTTCGACAGCGGGATCATGGCAGGCTCGGTAAAAGGTTAACGATGGGAGAGATGGATATGAGAAAAAGAATTTATGGTAACATTGTGGCGGCAACATTGGCGGCAGCCCTGGCATTTTCCTTTACTGCCTGCGGCGGCAGCGGCTCGAAGGTGGAGTTAAATGACGGAACGCTGCAGGAAGTGGATTTGGAGGAACTGAAATTCCCGCTTGCGGAAAAGAAAACACTGACCGGAATGATCAGCTACCCGGCCAATACGGAATCCGATCCGAATAAGCGCACGATTTTCAAGCGCCTTCAGGAAGAAACAAATGTGGAGATTGATTGGACGGCGATCCAGCAGGATCAATGGGGAGATAAGATTACCCTCGCAATGGCAAATCTGGATACCCTGTCTGATTTCATCTTTACGGCAAATTTTTCTGACAATGATTTGTTGCGCTATGCGGATCAGGGGGTTATCATACCGTTAGAAGAATACATTGACGCTTATATGCCGAATTTGAAGGCAATTTTTGACAAGTACCCGGAATATAAGAAAATGAGTACAGATACGGAAGGACATATCTGGGCGCTGCCGTGGATTGAGCAGCTTGGATCGGAAAAGACGGCAATCCAGACGGTCAGCGAGATGAGCTTTATCAATAAGAAATGGCTGGATTTCCTGGGGCTTGACGTGCCGGAGACGGTGGAGGAGTTTAAGCAGACCTTAGAGGCGTTCCGCGACCATGCTTCCGAACTGCAGAAAGAATTTGCCATTGACGGCAGCATTATCCCGATGTCGTGTATCGTCAATGACGGAAGCCAGGATATGGCGATTTTGCTCAATGGTTTCGGCGAAGGCTACGGGGATAATGATCAGGGAAGGCATATCGCTGTAACTGATGACCTGAAGGTAATTTGCACGGCGGCGCAGCCGGGATTTAAGGACGGTATTGCCTGGCTTCATTCGCTGTATGAGGAAGGACTGATCGATTCCGAGGCGTTTACGCAGGACTGGTCAACGTATGTGTCAAAAGGAAAGTCCGGGCGTTACGGCGTATGCTTTAGCTGGGACGTCGCCAATATTGTGGATGATTTTGACGGATGGGTTCCGCTCCCGGCCCTGACGGCGGACACCAGAAATATTACGCCGGAGAATGGTTCTTTTACCGGCGGATATGACAGAGGGCGCTGCGTAGTGACGGCAGTTGCAAAGGAGCCTGCGCTGATTTGCGCATGGCTGGATCGGATGTATGACCCGTTCCAGTCCCCGCAGAATAACTGGGGGACTTATGGGGAAGATGATGATTTTGATATTTTTGAGCTGGGAGAAAATGAAAACGGGGATCAGATGTTAAAACACGCTCCTTTGGGAGACGCTTCTCCGGTAGAGGTAAGGGAAGCGGAAAGCGTAAACGGCCCTTTGGCGGTTTTGGATGAATATTATGATGTTTATGTGACCTGCCCGGATGACGCAAAGTACCGTCTGGACTGGATTGAAAAATATTATACGCCGGACATGAACACAAAATATGTATACCCGAATGTGTTCATGAGCCAGGAAGATACCGAAGAGCTGTCTAACCTGCAGACGGATATCACGAAAGCGATCAATACCAAGCGCTCGGACTGGATTATGAACGGTTTCACGGATAAAGACTGGGATGCGTATTTAGACGAGCTGGAGGCGTATGGATTAAGCGATATGCTGGACATTTTCCAGAAATATCTGGATGCATATTATAAGTAACAGCCAAATCGAGCTGATGGCTGAACTGTTACTATTATAAGGTATACGGTTACTATTATAAGGACTGGAGAAAGGAAAGAGACTATGATGAGTCAGGCATTAAGGGAAGCGCGCCGATATGAGGAAGCGGCAGGAAACAGGATTAAGGAGGAAGAAAGGCCGGCGTTTCATCTGTCTGTCCGGACAGGATGGATGAATGATCCCAATGGATTTTCGTATTATGACGGCGCCTATCATCTGTTTTATCAGTATTATCCTTATGAGTGCCAATGGAATTTTATGCACTGGGGACATGCGGTCAGCAAAGATTTGCTGCACTGGGAATATCTTCCGGCTGCACTTGCCCCGGATCAGGGCTATGACAGGGACGGGTGTTTTTCAGGAAGCGCGCTGACGCTTCCTGACGGCAGGCAGTTATTGATGTATACAGGCGTGTCGAAGGAAAAACCGGGAAACGGCGGCGGTGAGAGACAGACTCAGTGCCTTGCGGTGGGGAATGGGCTGGATTATGAA
The DNA here is from genome assembly GCA_947629585.1 of uncultured Lachnospiraceae bacterium. GTDB lineage: Bacteria > Bacillota > Clostridia > Lachnospirales > Lachnospiraceae > MGBC100174. The sequence goes on from CANREH010000110.1 coordinate 4,713, forward strand.
AAATATGAAAAAAATCCGGTCATAACCGCAGCGGATCTGCCGGAAGGGTGCAGCGCAAAGGATTTCCGCGATCCGAAAATGTGGCAGCGGGAGGATGGAAGTTACCGCTGTGTTGTCGGGAACCGGGCGGCCGACGGCAGCGGGCAGATTTTGCTGTTTCAGAGCCGGGACGGGTTTGCATGGGAATATAAAAGCGTGCTGGCTTCCAGCCGGAACCGTTTCGGGAAAATGTGGGAATGCCCTGACTTTTTTAAGCTGGGGGAGGCATGGGTTTTGCTTCTCAGCCCGCAGGAGATGCTTCCGGAAGGGCCGTATTATAACGGAAACGGGACTCTGTGCCTGATCGGTGACTTTGATGAAGAAACGGAAACTTTTATTAAGCGACAGGATCAGCCAATCGACTGCGGCATTGATTTTTATGCTGCGCAGACCATGCAGGCGCCGGATGGCCGCCGCATTATGGTGGGATGGATGCAGAACTGGGACGCTTGTGATTTCCAGCCGGACGCCCTGTGGTTCGGGCAGATGAGCCTGCCGAGGGAGCTGTCGGTGAAGGATGGGAAATTGTACCAGAAACCGGTCAGGGAACTGGAAAATCTGCGGTGTGGTAAGCTGAAATATGAGGATGTCTCGTTTTCGGGCGAAATAGAGCTGGACGGGATATCAGGCCGCAGGGTGGACATGGAGCTTTCTGTCAGGCCGGAAGATGGAATGGAATGTTACCGGAAACTGGAAATTCAGGTTGCGAAAAATAAGCAGTACCATACCTCCCTTTGCTTTCTGCCGGAAGAATCCCTGCTTACGGTAGACCGGACATTTTCCGGTTCCAGAAAAGCGGTAATCCATCAAAGGAGCAGCCGGGTAAACAGTGAGAATGGAAACTTAAAGCTGAGGATTCTCTTAGATCGTTACAGCATGGAAGTGTTTGTCAATGACGGGGAGCAGGCGATGACGACCGTGATTTATACCGATCAGGAGGCGGACGGCATTTCCTTTGCGGCAAACGGGACTGTGCATATGGATATTGTGAAATATAATCTTGTTTAGAAGGAGGGGCGGCAATGGAAAAATTTGATGTTGTTGCGTTGGGAGAACTGTTAATTGATTTTACGGAAAACGGGATCAGCGCACAGGGAAATCCCATCTATGAGGCAAATCCCGGAGGGGCACCGTGCAATGTGCTGTCTATGCTTGCGAGGGCAGGGAGAAAGACGGCGTTTATCGGGAAAGTGGGACATGATATTTTCGGAAGCCGCCTGAAAGCGGTATTAAAAGAAGCCGGGATTGACACGTCGGGACTGGCCGTGGATGAGAATGTCCGGACAACGCTTGCCTTTGTGGAAACAATGCCGGACGGGGACAGGAATTTTTCTTTTTACCGCAATCCCGGCGCGGATATGATGTTAAGGGAAGACGAGATACCGGAAAAGCTGCTGAGAAATACAGAAATCTTCCATTTCGGGACATTGTCCATGACGCATGAGGAAGTCAGGAAGGCGACGAAAAAAGCGGTAGGGACCGCGAAGGAAAGCGGAGCCGTCATTTCTTTTGACCCGAATCTGCGGCCGCCCCTTTGGAAAAACTTAGACGAGGCAAAAGAGCAGATAGCATACGGCTTTTCCCAGTGCGATATCCTGAAAATCTCGGACAATGAGATCCAGTGGTTTACCGGGGAGGAGGACTTTGACGCCGGCATCCGTAAATTAAAGAGCGAATATAACATACCGTTAATTCTTCTTTCCATGGGAAAATGCGGGAGCCGCGCTTATTACCGGGATCTGCGCGTGGAAGCCGCCCCGTTTTTGCAGGAAAATACAATAGAAACAACGGGAGCCGGGGACACGTTCGGCGGCAGCTGCCTGCATTTTGTTTTAAAATACGGGCTTTCTGGCCTGGATGAGGAAAAATTAAAAGAAATGCTGGCCTTTGCCAATGCGGCGGCTTCGATCATTACCACCAGAAAAGGGGCGCTGCGTGTCATGCCGCAGGTGCGGGAGGTTGAGGAACTGATTGCAGAAAAATAAAGGACGTTTCTAAAAAGAGGGGGATGCCATAACAAGGATTAAAGGCATCTCCCATCTGATATACTGTCTCATAGGAAATTTCTTTGAAATTTCCTATGAGCTGCTTCCTTCGGAAACGGCTAACCTTCTTTTATCAAAACCTTTTTGCCTTCAAAAGCGAATGCGTAGCTTCTGATTTTTTCCGGATGAAATCCTCTGTCAAGCAGCTCCTGTTCATACTGTTTTTCCCTGATCTGCTTTAAGCCTGCGTCGGCCGATTCTTCCAGTGTTTTTTCCCTGCCGGGATTCCATACTTTAAACTCAAGGATAAAAGCGGTATCTTCTGCACTCATCGGCTCCATCATAACATCGTACCTGCCAAAACCACTTTCTCTGTTTGATCGGATATAATACTTTTTTCCCAGCTCTGCAATCAGGCCCAGGACCAGACCGTGGTAGAAGCGCTCGGGTTCGGCAGAAGAAGGATGGGCGCCTCCGTCAAAATTACTCATGATCTGCACCAGGACACGGTTTAGATATCCATTCATTGCCTCCGTATCGCCGGATAGCAGGGCTTTTAAAAACCTATTGTAATGATCGGATTCCTGAAACCAGTCCATAATCGTTCCCCTCAGCATATAAAGCACTTCCCGGTTTGTCAGAGAAAGTGTGTAAATACCGTCTGTCAGATCAGCAGATTCTGTTTTCAGATATCCGCTGGCAAGCATCAGGCTCCAGACAGCTCCCTTTTTCTTTCCCAGTTGGTTGAATACAATCTGCTCATCTAAAGTAGTGGTAATGGATCTGCCATGAAGAAGTGATTCCATGTTTTCTTTTACATCGTTATCCGCTGACTGCAAAAGCCTGCTGACCAGGCCGTTGGAACTAGTATTGGCCCAGTAAAGACGGATTTCCTTCTGATCCAGGAAATTAATAATAGACCACGGATTGTACACGTCCCTGAGACTGCCGAACGTAAAGCCGTCATACCACTGTTTTACGGCTTCTTTCTGATCTCCAAGACCCCTGTTGTCCAGAGCATGAAAGACCTCCTGTTCCGTAAAGCCGAAGCTGTCTTCATATTTTTTTGTAGTAGCAGTCACTACCACAAGGTTATTAAGGTCAGAGAAAATGGACTCTTTGGAAACCCTTGTAATACCAGTGAGCAAAGCCCTTTCTAAATACGGGTTTGTTTTGAAAGCGGAATTAAACAATCCCCGGATAAAAACAGTCATTTCCTCCCAATACCCGCTCAGGTATGCTTCCTGCATCGGCGTGTCATATTCATCCAGCAGAATGATCGGTTTTTTGCCATGAAAACGGTACAGGTAATCAGAAATGGTTCGGAGAGATTCCGTGATATCCGCCTTTCGTGCTTTTCTGGTAAGAAAGCTTGTAAAAAGCTCTTTCTCTTCCTCTCCTAATTTTTCTGAATTTAATAGATATTTATGTTTCCGAAACAGCTCTGACAGCAGGTTTTGAATTTTTTCATAAAAATCTTCAAAATTAGTTTCTTTTACGGAAGCGAAGCTTAAAAAGATCACAGGATACGTCCCCTGCAGTTTCCGATAATTATCATCTTCAAAAATACGCAGTCCTTCAAATAAGGAAGACTGTTCCTTATAGGCTAAAGAAAAGAATTTTTCTACCATGCTCATCAGCAACGTTTTTCCAAACCTGCGGGGGCGGGTAATCAGGGTAACACTATCCCTGCTTTCCCACCATTCCTTAATAAAATGTGTTTTGTCAATATAAAAATCATTATGAGTGATTAAATTCTCAAAATCCTGACTGCCGATAGAAACTACTCTGGTATCCATATATAACACCTCCCTTATTTTAAGGATCCAAAACAAGCTGAAAATCTGTCTGAGTGAAAATTTCCGCTGATTATCTTTTCGCTGTTTTCATCAGCTCGTTTAATTCCAACGCTTTTTCTATGCTTCCGTCGATTTTTAACCGACCGTCGCCGAAAGCTTCTCCGGCATCTAATTTGCCGTCGGCAAGTTTTTTGAAGTCGCCGACAGAAATAGTGAGAAGGGCATTCCTGTCATGATAGTCGTAAGGCTCTACGGACAGCCTGCCGTCTTTGACCTCTACATAGAAGGTGCCGCCGCCAAGCCCGGTTAAATTAATCTGGATGGCAAGGAAGTCTTTTACGACGGAAGGATCTGCCGTCATCATAACTTTTCTGATTTCATTGAAAACAGGTTTAAATGTTATCTGGTTCATTGTGTTTCTCCTTTCGGTATTGTTAAAAGTGATGCAGGACCCGCAGGCGGGTTCTGGCATGGGATATTCCCTTTTCAAGTATAGTATATTTTCTGAAAGATTGCAACTAATTGTGCTGTCAGAAAATAGTATATTTGTAACAGTTCAGCCATGCGGCAAAAATAGGAAAATGGAACCGTCGAGTTTACTCGTAAGGGGCAATTTTCACTATTTTTGCCGCATGGCTGAACTGTTACGTATATTTTTGACTTAATCTGACAAAGTATGCTATAATTCGCGGTATATAGTGTGGAAAAATTTCTGTAAGATGGGGGTTGCTTTATGAAAGGTTACAAAACATATGAATTTAAGGGTTTTGTAGTAACGGTTATTGTGCTTCTTGGAATCATGGCGATGTCATTTTTGCTGGCGTACCGCTTGGGAAAAATGGAGGAGCAGCGGTGTCTGGATTTGTTTCGGGAATCGGCGGACCAAATAGCCTGTTCTGTGGAGCAGAAGCTTGATTATGCCCGCGATTCTTTAAAGACACTGGAGAATTTGATTCAGGATTCTGACTCTCTGGAATCAGAAGAAGTGAAAAAGATACTGGATGGATTTTGTGCGCAGGATATTTTTTGTGATGTTGGAATTTTATTGCCGGACGATACCATCATTATGCCCTATGACAGGGAACAAAAGGGAATGTCTTTTGAGGGGGAAAGCAGGCTCGGGTTCCATATAGAAGGGGAGAAAGAAGGGGAAAGCAGCCTGACGACATTTTTTCCTGTTAAGACAGAAAAGGAAATGGCGGTATTATATGGCAGTATGGAGCTCCAGGCCATGTTTCAGTTTCCGGAAAACAGCGGTTTAAATGAAGAAAATACCAGTATTTATCTTTACGACAATATCAATGGAAATTATGTTGCCGGAATGGGACATCAGATCCCTTTTTCTGTGGCGGGGCATGATGCAGTTTCGGAAATAACGCTGGATTATCTGTATTTTCATGATGATTTTGGGGAGGATAGGGAATGGGAAATTATTGTTGCGGCGAGGCGTGATATATTTTTTCAAAGTGTAGAAAATAAATGGGAAAAGCTGAACGCATGGGTGCTGTTGGAAGGAATTGTTTTCTTCGGGTATCTTTTATGGATTTTTAGAAATAGGAAGCGTGTGAAACAGCAGGCCAGGAAGCAGAGGCTTAAGTTTTTGTCTTCCTTTTCCCATAATATCCGGACGCCGTTAAATGCCATTCTGGGATTTTCCGCCATTGCGTCGAAAAATATAGACGACAGAGAGCAGGTACTGGACTGCCTGAACAAAATTATCAGTTCAGGAGAGCAGATGATGGCATTGATTGACGGTCATTTTGCTCGGGAAAAGACGGGATCGGATCATGGCGGCGGAGACGGATGGGAAATTCCGGAAAAGAACGGGATCTGCCGTAAGGAAATGGCTGACGATCAGGCAGAAGAAAAAAGGGCGGAACAGGAAGTAAGCCTTCGCGGGAAACGTGTCCTTTTGGTGGAAGATAATGAGCTGAACAGGGAAGTGGCGTCGGATTTTTTAAGTGATCTGGGGATTGTTGTGGAATCGGCGGAAAATGGGAAAATTGCCGTGGATCTTGTGAAAAAATCAAAGCCGGGATATTATGATCTGATTATGATGGATATCCAGATGCCGGTGATGGACGGTTATGAAGCGGCAAGGCAGATCCGCAGCATGGGAAGAAAGGATCTTGACAGGATACCGATTGTTGCCGTGACCGCAAATGCAGAGGAAGAGATCGAGGATAAGCTGGAACAGTGCGGCATGGACGGTTATATTCTGAAGCCTTTGAAAGAAGAAAAAATTGAGGAAATGATGAGAAAACTGCTGCGGAGCGCCCGGTCATAAGCAATCCGTCTGCGGCAGCGGGTTTGGAAGCGCGGAGCGCGGGATTGCAGTGCAGGCAAACTGTAGACTTTACCGAACAGAGGGAAATGGAGGAGGAAGAAGTATACTTCAATAAGGCTTTTGGAAATATCTCCAAAAGTCTGCTATACTTTAGCCAGGATCGGATCAAGAAGTTGTCGTAC
>CANREH010000111.1 GCA_947629585.1 uncultured Lachnospiraceae bacterium
GCCATCTGTTTTACCATCTCCGGCGAAATTCCAGAAAAATCGGCAGCGGAAAGCCGCAGCAGCTCATATTTTTTCAGCAGGGAAACCACATGCTCCTCCAACGTTTCCTGTTCCTCCATACTGTAAATATGCCCGGAAAGCTTACGCATAATCCGCGTAATCACCGGCTTTATGATTTTTTTCGCTTCTTCTTCGGAGTGCGCGCGCGCCGTCACCCGCACATGGACTTCCCCGGTTTTTGCATAAGTGGCAATGGTCGGGTTGTCCTGCTCCTCGATTAAATCTAAGAGTCGCATTTCCACTTCACTTTCCCCGATGCCGCAGATCTTTACCATTCTGGAATACAGGACATAAGGGCAGAGCGCCTCTAAATAAGGAAATACCTGCTGCTCAAACATGGGGATCAGCTCATTAGGCGGCCCTGGCAGCAAAACCGCTGCCGTGCCATCCTCTTTCTTTACAATCAGCCCCGGCGCTGTCCCATTATCATTGTCAAGCACCCGGCAGCCTTCGATTATCTCCGCCTGCTTCCAGTTATTTTCCGGAATCACAGAAACATCCTTCCGATTCCGGAAATACGCTTCAATCCTTTCCTTCGTATGCCCGTCCGGGACAAGCCGTTTTCCAAAAACTTCCGCCACCGTCTCTTTCGTCAGGTCGTCCATCGTAGGCCCCAGCCCGCCGCTTAAAATCAGAATGTCCGCCCGGTCTGCCGCAGTCCTTATCACTTCCGCCAGCCGCTTTTTATTATCGCCTACCGTAACCTCATGGTAAACCGAAAGCCCAAGCTGCGCGCATTTTTCCGAAAGATATGCCGCATTCGTATTGACAATATTGCCCATTAAGATTTCCGTACCAACGCTAATCAGTTCTACAACCATGCCGCTTTCCTCTTTTCTTACAAATGCTCCAAATCCAGAATATTTTTGTTTTCCCATAAATAAACAGCTAACGATTCCACTGTCATAATCACGGATGCCCAGATAAATACCGTCTCCAGGGCAGAAAACAAATCTCCCGGAAAATGGAAAATCAATAACACCGACATTACCATCTGGCAGACCGTCTTTACTTTTCCTGACATCCCGGCAGCAATCACAACGCCTTTGTCGGAAGCAATCAGCCGGAACCCGCTGATGATAAATTCCCTGCTGATGATGATAATCACCATCCAGGCAGGCAGAAGCTTCTGCTCCACGAAACAAATCAGCGCTGAACACACCAGCAGCTTATCCGCCAGAGGATCGACAAACTTCCCAAAGGTAGTGACAAGGTGATCCCGCCTGGCAAGATAGCCGTCAAGCAGATCCGTCAGGCTTGCAAGGATAAAAATTACCCCTGCCACAATCCTGTGCTGTGGAAATTCCGCCATCAGGGCCGCCACAAAAAAAGGAATCATCACCACCCTGGAAAGAGTCAGTTTATTTGGCAAATTCATTTTCCCACATTCCTTTCGCTATTCCTATTCCGTAATAATCTCCCCAATGAGATCATACTCCTGCGATCCAACGACCTCCACCTTCATAAAATCACCGGAAAGAATCTCATACGGACATTCTAAGAATAAATACCCATCAACGCCCGGCGCATCTTTATAAGTTCTCGCAATATAAACAGGCTCGTCCGGAAGTTTCCCTTCCACCATGACATACAGCTGCTGCCCCTGCATACGCTCCGCCTGTTCAAAGGCGATTTCCTGCTGGATTTCCATTAACTCCTGTTTCCGCCGTTCTTTTTCTTCCTCCGGAACCTGCCCGTCCATCTCTGCGGCAGGCGTATCCTCTTCCTGCGAATACGTAAAGACGCCCAGACGGTCAAAACGCATCTCCCGGATAAACTGCTTCAATTCCTCATGCTGCTCTGTTGTTTCCCCCGGAAACCCGGTAATCAGCGTAGTGCGGATCGCAATGTCCGGGATCTCCTTCCGAAGCCTGCCAATAATATCCACAAGCTCCTGTTTTGACGTCCTTCTTCCCATCCGCTTTAAAATCTCATTCGATGCGTGCTGAATCGGCAGATCCAGATAATGGCAGATTTTCTTTTCCTCTTTTATCACCTGAATCAGTTCGTCCGTAATCTCCTCCGGATAACAATATAAGATACGAATCCAGTAAAATCCCGGTATCCTGCAAAGCTTTCTCAAAAGCTCCGGCAGCATTTTCTTTCCATACAGATCTTTGCCATAAACCGTTGTTTCCTGCGCTACTAAAATCAGTTCCTTCACGCCCTGTCCTGCAAGGTACTCCGCTTCTTTTAATAAAGTATCCATAGGAACACTCCGGTAATTTCCCCGCACCTTCGGGATAACACAATACGTACAGCGCTTATCACAGCCCTCCGCAATCTTCAAATAGGAATAATATCCTCCAGTCGTAAGCACCCTGCCGGAAATCTGCTTCCCTGCCAAACCTGCTTTTTCCTGACCTGCCCCGGGAAGATACGAAAGCTCCTCAAACCTTTCCGCTTTCTTTCCCCTTACGGCTTCCTCGATCGCCTCCGCAATCTTTTCATAACCAGTCGTTCCGACAATGGCATCTATTTCCGGAATCTCTTCTAAAATTTCTTTGCGGTAACGCTGGGCAAGACAGCCCGTTACCACCAGTGCCTTTAAGCTCCCTTTCTTTTTCCACTCCGCCATTTCCAGAATCGTCTCAATGCTCTCTTCCTTTGCATCGCCAATAAAACAGCAGGTATTGACTACAATCACATCCGCCTGCTCTTCCTTATCAACAATCTCATGCCCGGCGCCGGAAAGCATTCCCAGCATCTTCTCGCTGTCTACAAGATTCTTGTCGCATCCCAGTGAAATAAATAATATCTTCATTTCTGCCTTCTCAAAACCTTTCCTTTTCCTGCCATAAAAAGCCGCATATTCCTCATCAGCTTTTTCTTACTGTATGCAAGCCTTGACTGACGGTAATCACAAATTAACGTCCTGTGCATAAATGCCCGGATACAGTGCCGATCTTTTGCTTTATTCAGGCTGCGGACACCTCTTTCCAGATTCTTCCGGATACGCAGTCCCGCTTTGCTGTGATCGACCGTCGTTATCAGACATCCGTCTTTAAAAATCAGTTCCAGGATTGCCTCATAAGAAAAAATATCTTCATATTCCTCATACGTCTCCAACAGCCCTTTGACAATCAAAACACCGCCGGAATAGCTTACCGCCTCCTGTGTCAGCAGATTTCCACTCTTCTTTTCCAGAAACAGCCGATAATCCACAATCCGGAAATCCATCTGTTCCCCCTGGGCTTCTTCTCCTTCAAAATACCCGTTTTCCCCGGCCTCCTCACCAGCCAAAAGCTCATATTCCGACAAAAATAACTGATATTCTTCCTCCTGGTACCAAAAAACAGACATTTCCCCTCCCCCTTCATCTTGCCGCAGCAGCCACTCTTTATTTCGATAATAACAGGCTTTCCACGCAGTTATTCATCAGCATGGCAATAGTCATCGGCCCCACTCCGCCCGGAACCGGCGTAATGGCGCTGGTATGCTCCGCCACATCATCATAATCCACATCTCCGCAAAGCTTTTTATTTTCCATCCGGTGAATGCCGACATCAATTACAACCGCGCCTTCTTTGACATATTCTTTCGTAACAAACTTCGGTTTCCCAACAGCGGCAACCAGGATATCCGCCTGTTTCGTAACTTCTTTCAAATCCTTCGTCTTAGAATGGCAGACGGTCACCGTCCCATTTTCCCTGAGAAGCAGCATTGCCATCGGTTTCCCGACAATATTGCTCCTGCCAATCACGACACAACGCTTTCCGGCAATCTCAATCCCGGAACGCTTCAATAACTGGATAATCCCGGCAGGCGTGCAGGAAACAAATCCCGGCTGCCCGATGCTTAACGCCCCCACGCTCTGCGGATGAAAACCGTCTACATCCTTTTTCGGGGAAATCGCCTGAATCACCGCATTTTCATCAATATGATCCGGCAGCGGAAGCTGCACCAGAATGCCGTTGACCTCATCCTTTTCATTTAACTCTCCGATCAGCTTCAAAAGCTCTTCCTGCGTCGTCTCCTCCGGAAGCTCATACGCTAAGGAATGAATGCCAACATACGCACACGCCTTTTTCTTATTGCCGACATAGACGCTGGACGCAGGATCGCTTCCGACCTGAATCACTGCCAGCGTAATTTCCTTTCCCTCCTGCTTTAAAGCCGCCACCTTTTCCTTCAGTTCCTCCTTAATCTCAGCAGAAATTTTCTTACCATCTATTATTTTTGTCATAACCAACACCGTGCAAAAGCATTCTACGCCTTTTGCTTTCCTTTCCTGAATAAGTTTCCTTTCTATACCAACTCTTCCTATTTTAACATATCTCCAAAATTTTGACAACCACAGGAAAACCTTAAGTTTTCGCAATCGGATAGTATTTGAAAACCCCCGGTTTCTATTGAACCGGGGGCATAATCACTGTAAGAAAAAAAATTTTACGGGCAACTTTTCAACTTTTTCTTTGATCTCACCTTTATTTTGGTCTTTCATAGATTTATAAAGTTTCTCTATTTCCCTATCCAATTCTTCTTCAGACATTTTCTTATATTTTTCAGGAATTTCCAATATATCATTTTCACATACCATCCTCTTTTACCTCCTCTATCATAATATCAAATTTCGTGACTAACTCTTGCAGAGTTACTATCTGTGCTTCATATTCATTATAGCCTTTTTTTAAATACTTTTCAACAACCATCTTATAATAGTCTACCCTTATTTCCTGATTTGAAGCATATTTGAATATTTTTCCATCATGGCAGACCACAATGCCAAGGCCATAATGATTGGTAAAATTAGAATTTAAATCATTGATACTGGGCGGATAACTGTTTGGATGAGAATGCAACGTAATCAGGTTACCATATTTTTGTATTTTGGAACGTATGCTGTCCGAATATATAATCTGCTCTTCAGAACAGCTTTCCGTCTCTTCTGCTATCACTATTTGGTGTGCTGCATCAATCCAATACATATCTTCAAGCCTTGTTCCTGACCTATGCTGCAACATTTTTTTCGATAATTGAAATATAAGGCGGTTCAACTCAGGCGAATTGGAAATATAATTAAATTTTTTTCGATAGCTGCCACTGTTAATATATGTATGGTTTATCACTGTATCCTTATTTCTGCCGTATCTTTGTCCCTCATCCTCTGACTGTGATAAAAGACAATCAGTTTCAACTTTCCGTTCAGTATCTTTCATAATCACTTTATCTCCTTTTATCAACTTTCCAACCGTTCTCATGCTAACAAAACATACCTGTTCTTGTCAAGAGCATATGCTTTCCCTTCTGACAATCGAAAATGTATTATTTACGGCTTTTTGCATGATTTCATCACGCCAAAAAAGTAGAAAATAAAAAAGAGGAAAAAGAAATATTACTGATATGAAATGCGGCAGGTGAAAACCAATTTTGGAAATGAAATAGCAAAGTTAAAAGCTAAATTTGAAGAGACAGCATGACTTATTTACAAATCTCAAAAGTAGTTTTTATTAAAATATCAAAAACCAGCAGTCATCACATAAAAAATAAACAGACACCTGCCAATCAAGTGCCTGTTTATTTTCTGTAAAGAAATTCGTTTAAACTCTTATTTTATTTACCGCCAACGGATTTGTAAAGCTTCTGAACCTGCTTCTCTTTTAATGCTTTGTCAAAGATCTGCAGTTCATCAATATATCCCTTAAGTTTAACATCCCAGTAGTTAATACCAAGATAAGCTGTTTCTTTGCCATCCATAACGCCAGGAGTAACCGGAGTACCTGTACCATACATCTCGCCATTGACATAGATAACAACATTAGGACCTTTGGTATAAGCATCTTCACCCTTTGTCAGATATTCTGTCGTAGCAGCGGCATCGCCATAAGCAGCCCCTACCGTAATTGTGATATGATTCCAGCCTGCGTCCTTTGCAAAGAAGTTACGAGGTGATTCAGAAATATCACTTGTCCATGGGAACTCTCCTGTAGCTGCGTTATTAGACCATACAACAGGAGAATGATCTACGCCTAACCAAGCCTGCTTTGTAATGCTGACCCACTTATCGCTTGCGCCGTCACATTTGCCATTTCCTGCAAAGAATACAGGCGTGCAGTCAGAAATATTATGATCACACTTTACCCAGAAAGAAATGGTATATTTGTCAGACTTTAACTTCATGTTCTTTAACTGAACGCCATATGTCCAGTCAAGATATAAAGCCTTGCCTTTCTTGCCTTTCTTTAAGATAACTTTTTTCTTAGAGTCCTTTTTAGGCACTACGGCATTTATTGGCTTTCCTGTACTTGCATCTTCACCTTCACGGTTAACCGCTATAAGATTCTTGTCAGCCTTGTCAAAAGTGTATGTATACTTTGCCTTTGGAACGCCTGCTGCGTCAGCGGTTGCTGTGGTAGCTAATGTGCCCTCCACCATAAGTACGGCTGCTAATGCACCCAAGAGAAATTTCTTTACCATAATTCAAATCTCCTCCTTAATTAAAAAATTATGAACAATTTGTGATTATTATTTTAACACGCTGACAGCACTTTGTCAACATGAAATTCCCTTTTTTGCTCTGCCTATATATGGAATTTGCACAATTACCGCATAAAAATCAATATTTTTTAGGCTATTTTCTCTAAAATCCGATTGTGGCAAATTTGAATCTTATCTTGTTCCCTTATGAAAAACTTACAAAAGAAGCCTTTTATCTTTTATTATAATTGATAAGACACCCTTTTAAAATAATTTCTCTTTCATCGTCCGTCATTTCACCCAGCGTCAGCTCAAATTCCTTCATTCCTTTATTGACGACATAGGCTTTTACGGTTGAGATTTTATCGGTAATTGCTTTCTTAATATCTTTGATAAACAGGTAATCCCCGTTTTCAAATGGAAGCTCCCCATCAAAGGTAAACGGAAGCATTCCCCAGTTGATCAAATTGGAGCGGTATCTCTTGGTCGCATACTCCTGCGCGATATTGGCATAACCGCCCAGAACCTTCTGGCAGCTTGCCGCCTGCTCCCTTGCCGATCCGTCTCCCGGCTTCACCGCATAGATCGTGCTTCCGATTTCTGTCTGCTTCGGATCAATCGTAAATTTCTCCGCAATCTTCTCATAAACTTCCTTTAATTCTGCATTTGCCGCACAGATGTCTTCCCCGGCAAGCCTTGCCTTCTCCGCTGCCTGTACCGCTTTTGCGCGCCCGACATAGGCAGGGTCTTTTCTCGACAGGGTAAACTCGGCGAGCCCTAACGGATTGGAACGGTAGGAAGAGGTTTCGCCGGACGGGATCAGCTCGTCCGTTGTTGTCACCGGATCATGGATTTCGGAAACTACTTTTAAAATCATGTCATCGGTCAGGAAGGTCATCTCCGGCCAGTCCACGATATTCGGGCCGAATTTAATCTCTACGCTCGGATCTGCCTTGCCGACGCCGTCAAAGACACGGTTTTCGTAAATGCTGCTGTCAAAGAAATATTTCGGCTTGGTAAATTCCCCGTCAAATTCTGCTGCCGAGGTTAAGAAGCCCTTATTTGCCGCGGTTGCTGCAATGGATCTTGCGTCCATAAGAGCGACGGAAGCAATCTGCCCGTTTGTAACCTTCGAGCCCTCCCTGTTCGGGAAGTTCCTCGTAGAATGGCGGATACTCAGCCCGTTGTTGCACGGCACATCCCCCGCGCCAAAGCATGGCCCGCAGAATGCGGTGCGGATCGTCGCGCCTGCCGCCATCAGATCGGCAATGCTTCCGTTTTTCACCAATTCCATCATTACCGGCTGGGAAGCAGGATAAATATTTAATGTAAATTCATCATTTCCAATCGTCTTTCCGCGCAGGATATCGGCAGCGTCACAGATATTTTCAAAACCGCCTCCGGCGCAGCCCGCAATCTCGCCCTGCTCGACATACAGACGGCCGTTCTTTACCTTATCCTTTAATTTATATTCCACTTTATTATTGTCAAGGCTTACCAGCGCATTCTTCTCCACTTCATCCAGAATATCTAGAAGGTTGGCATTCAATTCATCAATCTCATAGGTATTGCTTGGATGGAACGGCATTGCAATCATTGGCTTAATCGTGGACAGATCGACATAAATCAGCCCGTCATAATAAGCGACTTTCCCTGGATTCAATTCTTTATAATCCTGCGGACGCTTATGGATTTCATAAAACTCCTTCACGGCGGAGTCTGTTTTCCAAATCGAAGAAAGGCAGGTAGTCTCCGTCGTCATGACATCGACGCCGATACGGTAATCCACGCTTAAGTTCTCCACGCCGTCGCCGACAAATTCCATAACCTTATTCTTTACATAACCGTTCTTAAAGACTTCTCCGATAATCGCAAGCGCAATATCCTGCGGGCCGACCCCTTTCTGCGGCTTTCCGGTCAGGTAAACAGCGACCACTTCCGGCATATTGATGTCATAGGTCTGGGAAAGAAGCTGCTTTACAATCTCCGGGCCGCCCTCGCCCATCGCCATCGTGCCAAGTGCGCCGTATCGGGTATGGCTGTCCGATCCGAGGATCATGTGCCCACCCCCGGCAAGCATCTCCCGCGCAAACTGGTGGATCACTGCCTGATGAGGCGGAACATAAATACCGCCGTATTTCTTCGCGCAGCTAAGTCCGAACATATGATCGTCCTCATTAATCGTACCTCCAACAGCACATAAGCTGTTATGACAGTTTGTCAGGACATACGGCACCGGGAACTTTTCCAGTCCCGAAGCGCGCGCCGTCTGGATAATCCCGACAAAGGTAATGTCATGGGAAGTCAGACGGTCAAACTTAATTTTCAGTTTGTCCATATTATCGGAAGTATTATGTTCCTTTAAAATGCCGTAAGCAATCGTGGCTTTCTTTGCCTCCTCCTTATCGGCAGGCTTTCCGGTCTTCTGCAGCAGAACCGCATCCGTCTCTTCATTTTCTTTCACAATTTCTGTGCCATTCACAAGATAGGCACCCTGTTCATATAACTGAATCATAGCATATCCTCCTGTCTGTATCATCGTAACAGTTCAGCCATGCGGCAAAAATAGGAAAATTGAACCGTCGAGTTTACTCGTAAGGGGCAATTTTCACTATTTTTGACATATGGCGCAGCCATAAAAGCGAGATTTTAGCCGCTTTAGCGGCGAAACAGGCTGCAAAGCAGCCAAATCGAGCTGATGGCTGAACTGTTACGTATCATCGCTGCCATTTATTATAATAGGAAACGCCGGATAAATCAAATCTTTTTTACTTTCTACAATTAGTCTTTTCACATACCGCAGATTTTTGCGTGTGAAAAAAAATGTTGACGAAAATGCTGATAAGTGCTAAGATAACTTATAGAAAAGGTGTTACCGTAAAGCAACGGTTCGCCTCAGTTGTATGCTTATCAAAAAAGCAACCTAACTTTGGTCGGAGCGGTTGCTTTTTTGATGTTTTTTATTTTTTCTGGTTTGCCGGATACTGATTATCGTGACGATGATACTGACGACCGTCACTGCAATACCGACAAGTTCCAAAATCATTTCGAACACCAATCGTGCTTACCTTTCCCTTTATTTTCCATAAGTATCCCCTCCTTCGATACAGGAAGTTCTCAAAATGTACTCATTTTGGCAAAAGGCGAACCGCTGTCCGTTTTGGTAACACCCACCTATATTCTACCATAGTGACAGAGTTTTGCAAGATGTGACAGCAAATAAAATCTTACTTTTTGCTTTTTTCTTCTCCCTCGATTTGGATAGCTAAAATGTAGCTATATATGATTACTTTTTCTTGCTGCTCCGGATAACTCGTTTCATATTGATATCCGTAAGTATTTCATAGTCTGTACGGAACCCTGCTGTTTCATGTAACGCGTCTGTCAGGTCGGTCCGGGTGTAGGAGGGCAGGTATCCCCGTTTCTCTCCAGGGCGGTACTTCTCTGGTGCAGACTTCCCCGTCTGCAGTCATTACGTCCCTTGCTATGAAATGGTGCAGATCATTCCGGTTTTTAGGGCGCTGCCTGTACCTGCCGCTTATAGCGGATTTTGCGTGTGAAAAAAATGTTGACGGAAATGCTGATAAGTGCTAAGATAACTTATAGAAAAGGTGTTACCGTAAAGCAACGGTTCGCCTTAGTTAAGGATAATTCAAAAAAGCAACCTAACTTTGGCTGGTGCGGTTGCTTTTTTGATGTTTTTTATTTTTTCTGGTTTGCCGGATACTGATTATCGTGACGATGATACTGATGACCGTCACTGCAATACCGACAAGTTCCAAAATCATTTCGAACACCAATCGTACTTACCTTTCCCTTTATTTTCCATAAGTATCCCCTCCTTCGATACAGGAAGTTCTCAAAATGTACTCATTTTGGCAAAAGGCGAACCGCTACCCGTTTTGGTAACACCCACCTATATTCTACCATAGTGACAGAGTTTTGCAAGATGTGACAGTAAATAAAATCTTACTTTGTAACAGTTCAGCCTTGCGGCTGGACTGAAGAAAAAGTTATGGTAAAAACGCTGAAATTTTTTTGTGGTTTCTTTCTCTAAAAAATAAGCCGTGATACACATACCGCAAGTTTTTGCGAAAGTTATCCACCGTCATTTTGATGAACCCCGCAGTCTTTCAGATTTGCCTTTTTCCTGTATTTCTGCTATACTTCTCCTGTCAAAAAAACACAGGGGGAGAGGAGGCGTCCATCATGGCAGGAAATTATGAAAAAGGCATGTACAGGCAGCTTATGGAAGTTATGGCACGCCTTGATTCGGTAGAAGCAGATCTTCGTGACGAAAAAGCAGAACATAAAGAAGATGTTTCCAGACTAAACGCAAAAATAGAGGGACTGGCTAAGGAAAACCAGCTTCTGCGTGATGACAATGCCCGCCTGAGAAGCATCCTCAATAATGACAGTTCCAACACCTCGCTTCCCCCGTCTACAGATCAGAAAGGCGGAAAACCTGCCAATACTTTTAACGGAAGGAAGAAAACAGGGCGTAAATCCGGCGGACAGAAGGGGCA
>CANREH010000112.1 GCA_947629585.1 uncultured Lachnospiraceae bacterium
TTCCGGATATTGCGGATATATTTTTCTATGGTAGACTTGCTTTTTTCTCCCTCTGTTAAATAAAGTCTGTAATTCTCCACCATGTTCTCTGTGATTCTGCCTTCCCTGCTTTCTGCCATTACTCTATTTTGTACCATAAAACATCACTCCTTTTTTATCTGATATAAATTAAGCTGCCAATAAAACAGCCTCCGCCGTTCTCACTGACAGCTTTTTAAAAATCTGATATATTTATCATCCAAATCTTTATACATCATGAAATCCCTCATCTTTTAAGCAGCCGAACTTGATAAACGTGCCGACAAAAAATCGGTAAACTGCCCTGTTCCTTTGCCATAATAAAATTCCTCCATTCTTCTGATTAAAATTTACTCTTACATTTTGTATCATGCCAAAGACGTGATATCTTGTTCCTGCCTTTGGCACAAATAAAGAGTGAAAAAACACCTCAACGATAGTTATTATCATAGAACAAAAGGGAAGAAATGTCAAGAAAAAATTAGCACTCAATTTTAATGAGTGCTAACAGCCTGTAACAGTTCAGCCATGCGGCAAAAATAGGAAAATTGAACCGTCGAGTTTACTCGTAAGGTACAATTTTCCTTATTTTTGACATATGGCGCAGCCATAAAAGCGAGATTTTAGCCGCTTTAGCGGCGAAACAGGCTGCAAAGCAGCCAAATCGAGCTGATGGCTGAACTGTTACAACAGTCTGTGTTAATAGAATACAACTCTGCTTAGCATAAAAAAACCAAATCCGTCCATACTATTTCTAAAATAAAAAGCTTCTTTATATAAGCTCATAAACAGAAAGGCAGGGATGAAAATGAAAAAATCCATAATTAAAAAAATCCGCGGACGGGAAATCCTGGACTCCCGCGGCAACCCGACGGTGGAAGCCGAGGTTTTTCTGGAAAACGGCTGCTGCGGGCGCGCCTGCGTCCCTTCCGGCGCATCTACCGGCGCTTATGAAGCCGCCGAGCTCCGGGATCATGACAAAAGCCGCTATATGGGACTTGGCGTAAAAAAAGCTGTGGAAAATATCAACACTACGATCCAGGAAACTCTGGCAGGGAAAAACGCCTGTGACCAGCGTTTGATTGACAGCCTTATGCTGCAGGAAGACGGCACGGAAAACAAAGGAAAGCTGGGAGCAAATGCCATTCTCGGCGTTTCTCTTGCCTGCGCAAAGGCAGCCGCAAAAACAAAAAACCTTCCCCTGTTCCAGTATCTTGGCGGCATTGCCTCCTGTGTCATGCCGGTTCCGATGATGAATATTTTAAACGGAGGAAAACACGCCGACTCTTCCCTCAACATCCAGGAATTTATGATTATGCCGATCGGCGCTCCTTCCTTTTCCAAAGGGCTGGAGCAAAGCGTCTGCGTTTTTCATACCCTGAAAAATATCCTGAAAACCGAAGGCTATACCACAGCCGTCGGGGACGAAGGCGGCTTTGCGCCAAACTTTGACCGGGATGAACAGGCCCTGGAATATATCCTCAAGGCAATCGAGGCCGCCGGATTCCAGCCTGGGAAAGATTTTACCATAGCCCTTGATATCGCTTCCACGGAAATGTATGCCGCGGCAGCCAGACAGAACCGCAAAGGGGAATACCTGTTCTGGAAGTCAAACACCTATTATTCTGTCGATGAAATGATCGATTATCTGGAAAAGCTCTGCAGGGACTATCCTATTGGTTCTATCGAGGACGGGATTGCCGAAGAGGACTGGGAGGGCTGGAAAAAGCTTACCAGACGTCTTGGCAGCAGCGTCCAGCTTGTCGGCGACGATCTGTTTGTAACAAATACCAGACGCATCCAAAAGGGGATTCAGGAACAGGCGGGCAATGCCGTCTTAATCAAGGTAAACCAAATCGGCACGCTGACAGAAACATTGAACGCCATTGAAATGACAAAGAAAAACGGCTGGAACGCCATTATCTCCCACCGCTCCGGCGAAACCGAGGACACCTCCATTGCAGATATCGCCGTCGCCGTCAATGCCGGACAGATTAAAGCAGGGGCGCCAAGCCGGACAGACCGCGTTGCAAAATACAACCGTCTTCTGCGGATTGAAGAAATGATGAGAAGCTTATAGATTAACGGCAGAACTTTTCAGTATTCCTTGCAATCCCTCCCGAAATCAGTTAAAATCTGGATAGCGGCTTTTCCGGCAGGGCTGCAGGGAAAAGCAGAAAGAAAGAATCATATTTTCATCATTTCACTAAATTTCATAAAAGAAAGGAGAAAAATTATGGCAAAACTCTGGGGCGGGCGTTTCACCAAAGAAACGGACTCGCTGGTACATAATTTTAACGCTTCTCTTGGCTTTGACCAAAAATTTTACAAACAGGACATCCGCGGCAGCATTGCCCATGTCACTATGCTTGCAAAACAGGGGATTTTAACAGAACAGGAAAAAGAGCAGATTATCGGAGGCTTACAGGGAATCCTGGCTGATATTGAAAATGGGACGCTTATCTTTACAGAAGAACATGAGGATATCCACAGCTTTGTGGAAGCGCATCTGACAGAGCGTATCGGGGAAGCGGGCAAAAAGCTCCATACCGGGCGCAGCAGAAATGATCAGGTGGCGCTTGACATGAAATTATACATCCGCGACGAACTTGACGAAACTGACAGCCTTCTAAAAAAGCTTCTGGAAGAGCTTCTGAAAACTATGAAGGAGCATACCGGCACCTATATGCCGGGGTTCACCCATCTGCAGAAAGCGCAGCCAATCACGCTTGCCCATCATTTTGGGGCATACTTTGAAATGTTTAAACGGGACAGGGGACGTCTGCACGATATCCGTATCCGCATGAATGAATGCCCTCTGGGAGCAGGAGCGCTCGCCGGAACAACCTACCCATTGGACAGGGAATATACGGCGCAGCTTTTAGATTTTGACCGCGCCACAGGAAACAGCCTGGATTCCGTTTCCGACCGGGACTACCTGATTGAATTTTTAAGCGCCGTTTCTACCATTATGATGCACTTAAGCCGTTTCTGCGAAGAAATCATCCTCTGGAATTCCAATGAATACCAGTTTGTCGAAATTGACGATTCTTACAGCACCGGCAGCAGCATTATGCCGCAGAAAAAAAACCCGGATATCGCCGAGCTTGTACGCGGGAAAACAGGACGCGTCTATGGCGCGCTGACGGCAATCCTCACGACAATGAAAGGGCTTCCTCTTGCTTATAATAAGGATATGCAGGAGGATAAGGAACTCACCTTCGACGCCATCGACACCGTAAAAGGCTGCATTTCCCTGTTTACGGGCATGATTTCTTCCATGAAATTCCATAAAGAAACGATGGAAAAAAGCGCAAAGGGCGGATTTACCAATGCGACCGACGCCGCCGACTACCTTGTAAAGCACGGCGTCCCGTTCCGCGATGCCCACGGCATTGTCGGACAGCTTGTGCTATTCTGCATTGAAAAAAATATCGCTCTGGATGATATGACACTGGAAGAATTAAAGGCTGTCAGCCCTGTGTTTGAAGAAGATATTTATGAGGCCATCAGCTTAAAGACCTGTGTGGAAAAACGAAATACCGCAGGAGGGCCGGGGACAGAAGCCATGCAGAAAGTCATTGCACAGCAGGAAGCATATTTAAAAAACAGCTAAACGGATTATTTTTCTCTAAACAGAGCTGCCGCACTAAGACAAAACATACCGGTTTAAAACCTGCCTTGTATCTGTTTCCTTAGTGCGGCATACACTACACTACCCTTCTCTTTCCATATCAATTACCGCGCTCTTGACATGATCGGTAATCTCCCTCTGGTAAGCAATTTCTTTTTCCATGTTATGGGCTACGGCATTTTCTGCATCAGCCGCTTCCAATATCTGGTCAAAAATTTCTTTTACCTGGCTGCGGAGCTCGCTCTGCTCGGAAACTACTTTCGTAATGCTCTTTAAGCTTCCGTCAAGGCTTTCCGAAAACTTCTGCACCGCATGGATCGTTTCCGTAATTTCCTTTGACGATTTCGCCGACTGCGCCGCAAGGTCACGCACCTGCCCTGCCACAACAGCAAACCCTCGCCCATGCTCCCCTGCGCGCGCCGCTTCAATCGACGCATTCAAAGAAAGCATATTCGTCTTATTGGAAATTCCCGTAATCCCTCCGGCAAAGCCCACGATCATGCTGGTAAGCTCTGTCATATGTACCATGCTTTCGGAAATTTTCTGAATCTCAATTTCCATCGCGTCAATTTTTTCCGACAGGCTATTTACATTTTCCAGACCTCTGCGCACAAGGTTCAATGTGGTATCTGAACTGTTAATCGCGTCAAATGCATTTTTTTCTACTTTCAACTGTGACGCATCCAAGCTCTCTATTGTATGGGTAATTTCATCCAGATTCCTATTATACATTACAAATCCCCTTCCTAACATTCCTTACTTCAACAAAAAGTAAGGACTTCTTTGATATTGCCGACACCAAAAATCCGTATCTCATTTCCAATCCCTTTTGGCAGCTTTTCAGCATTGCTCTTTGGTAAAAGACAGGCAGTATACCCCATTTTAGCCGCTTCCGAAACCCTGAGCTCCGCCATCGGCACAGCGCGGATCTCCCCTGTCAGCCCGACTTCCCCAAAAACAAGCAGCCTGTCGTCAACCGCTCTGTTCCGGTAACTTGAGATCAACGCCATGATAATCGCCAGATCCAGAGACGGCTCATTTACTTTCATCCCGCCTGCCACATTGACATAAGCGTCGCATTCCGAAAAGCTCATGCCCAGGCGTTTTTCCAGGACAGCCATAAGCAGGTTCACCCGGTTAAAATCCGTTCCCGCCGTCGTCCTCCTCGGAATATTAAAATTGGTCCGGCAGACAAGCGCCTGCACTTCAAACAAAAGCGGCCTGGTTCCTTCCATAGAACAGCTCACGACAGAACCGGATTCATTTTCCGGCTTTCCTTTCAGCATATACTCCGATGGATTTTTCACTTCCACCAGCCCGCTGCCGTGCATTTCAAAGACGCCGATTTCATTCGTAGAGCCGAAACGGTTTTTCACGGCACGAAGAATCCGGTAACTCATTCCTCCGTCGCCTTCAAAATAAAGAACCGTGTCCACCATATGCTCTAATACCCTCGGTCCGGCTACCATGCCTTCTTTGGTAACATGTCCGACAATAAAGATCGTCACAGACGCCGACTTTGCAATATGGAGAAGCGCTGCCGTCGTTTCCCGCACCTGACTGACACTTCCGGGCGCGGAAGAAATATCTTCCCGGTATATTGTCTGGATAGAATCGATAATCACCACTTCCGGCTGAACCTTCCGGATCGCCTCTTCAATGATATCCAGGTTTGTTTCAGAAAACAATAACAGCCCTTCCTCCACAAATCCCAGCCTGGCGGCGCGCATTTTTATCTGGCGCAGGGATTCCTCGCCGGAAATATACAAAACCCTGTGTCTTCCCTGCACCAGCTCCCGGCACATCTGTAACAGAAGTGTCGATTTTCCAATCCCGGGATCGCCTCCGACAAGCACCAGGGAACCCGGCACAATGCCGCCGCCCAGTACCCGGTCAAGCTCGCCGATGAAAGTGGGAATCCGCTCTTCCTCTTTCAGTATTACCTGCCCTAAGGTCTTTGGCTCCTGTTCCATGCCATGCAGCCCGATTCCTCTGGAATGTGCAGAGGCACTGCTTTTCTTCCCCGCATAAGGCTCTTCCACAAAGCTGTCCCATGCCCTGCACCCGGGACACTGTCCCAGCCATTTTGAAGATTCATATCCGCATTCCTTACAAAAGAATACTGACTTTCCCTTTGCCATTACAGTGCAGATACCTTTACGCTTGCTTCCTTCGTGCTTGCCAGATCAAGGCTGATAACCAGCTTTCCGCCAAGATTGGAGCGCATAACGCCAACGCTCAAATTATTAATAAACACATCAAAATCCTTTTCCGGCTCTAATCCCAGCGTAATCTGCGTATCCTGCGTGCCCTCCACGGAAAACTCCACTCCGGAACCATCCATCGAAAACTGGTTCACTGCCGTACCCGGAATCGATTCATACACAAACATCCCATTTTTCTCTAACTTTGTAATTTCCTGAAATGTTTTCACCTTGTATAAATCCCCGTTAAACTCAAAATCCGATTTCTTCGTTTTCACTGTCAGAGTATAATCTCCAAAGCTTAACGTTTCATCTTCTTCCTTACGGATCAAATCCTTTACTATTGCCATAATTTTTTTATGCCAAAGACTTGTCATCAAGAGTGAAAAACGCCTTCGGCTTCTCCCTTCTTTAAAATTAATCTTTCACTCTCTGCTATTGTTTCTATAATTGAATAAATTTTTAATACATTCTCAAGGACTCCAGTCATATTATATTATATCCAGCCGTAAAATTCCACAAATTTATACAAAATTTATGATTGTTTTTTTGATTTTCTTTTTGCTTTGGGCTTAATGACGATTTCCCCGTCTTCCAGTACTACCTGGACTGTTCCGCCTTTTGGCAGTTCTCCTGCCAGGAGCTTATCTGCCAGCGGATCTTCGAGCCTTGTCTGGACAGCTCTTCTTAACGGCCTTGCGCCAAAGGATTTATCATAGCCTTTTTCAGCGATATTTTCCTTGACTTCTTCGGAAATCTCCAGCTTAATTTCCAGCTGTGTCTGCATACGCCTGGTGAGTTCTTCTGCCAAAAGCCCTACGATTTCCTTGACTTCTTCCTTATTTAACGCATGGAATACAATGATCTCATCAATACGGTTTAAAAATTCCGGCTTGAAAAGGTTTTTTACCTCCTCCATGACGCCTTCCTTCATTTTCTCATAGTTCAGCCCATCCTCTGATTTTGCCATAAATCCGAGATTCTTCGGCTCCATAATCCGTTTTGCGCCGACATTGGAGGTCATAATAATAATGGTATTCTTAAAACTGATTTTGCGTCCCTGGGAATCCGTCATATTTCCTTCATCCAATACCTGGAGCAGCAGATTAAAAATATCCGGGTGCGCTTTTTCGATCTCATCAAATAAAATTACAGAATACGGGTTCTGCCGCACACGCTCGCTTAACTGCCCGCCTTCGTCATAACCGACATATCCCGGAGGAGAACCTATCATTTTAGAAACGCTGTGCTTCTCCATATATTCCGACATATCCACGCGGATCAGGGCTTTTTCCCTTCCAAATACCGCATCTGCAATCGTTTTGGAAAGCTCCGTTTTCCCAACGCCTGTCGGCCCAAGAAATAAAAAAGAACCGATAGGGCGATCCGGGTCTTTTAAGCCTGCCCTTCCCCTGCGGATTGCCCTTGCCGCAGCCGTTACCGCCTCCTTCTGCCCGATCACCCGCTTATGCAGGATTTCTTCCAGGTTCCGCAGCCGTTCCGCCTCCTCTTCCTTCAGGCGGCTGACCGGAATCCTTGTCCAAATGGAAACAATCTCCGCTACTTCTTCTGTCGTTACCGTATCTTTTTTCTTTTTCTTTGCCCTGGCATCTTTCTCCATAAGAGCCTGGATCTCTTCTTCCAGGCTATGCTGTTTTTTGCTGATGGAAGACGCCTGTTCAAATTCCTTTTCCTTAAGCGCCTGTTCCTTCTTTGTGGAAAGCAGCTTGATTTCCTGCCTTTTTTTACGGAGCTGCTCCGCCGTCCTGCCCCCAAAACCGCCCAGGCTCATCCGGGAAGCGGCTTCGTCAATCAAATCAATCGCCTTATCCGGCAGGAAACGGTCATTGATATAACGGTCGGACAGCTTCACAGCCGCCTCCAGCGCTTCGTCTGCTATCTGCACATGATGATGCTTTTCATAATGCGGGCGGAGCCCCTTTAAAATCTCCAGCGTCTCTTCCAGAGTCGGCTGCTCCACTAAAACCGGCTGGAACCTTCTTTCCAGCGCCGCATCCTTCTCAATATGCTTCCGGTATTCCTCCTGCGTCGTAGCGCCAATCACCTGAAGCTCGCCGCGTGCCAGCGCCGGCTTTAAAATATTCGCCGCATCCAATGCGCCTTCTGCCCCGCCTGCTCCTATGATTGTATGAATCTCGTCAATAAACAACAGAATATTCCCGTCGCTCATTGCTTCATTCATCACTCTTTTAATGCGTTCCTCAAATTCGCCGCGGTATTTCGTCCCCGCTACCATTCCCGTCATATCAAGAGAAAGGATTCGTTTCTGTTCCATCGAAGACGGCATTCCGCCCTCTACAATCCTCTGTGCCAGTCCTTCTACAACCGCCGTTTTTCCAACGCCCGGATCTCCGGTAAGGCATGGGTTATTTTTTGTCCTGCGGCTTAAAATCTGTGCCAGACGCATGATTTCATTCTCACGCCCGACTACAGGATCCAGCCTTCCTTCCCTTGCCAAAGCGGTCAAATCCCTGCTGTACTGATCTAACATCGGAGTGGAAGATCTCGCTTTTCCCCTTCCGCTCCGCCAGGACATAAAATCATTCCTCGCCGCATTCTGCTCAATCCCCATTGCCATCATAACGTCAATATAGACCTTCTGCAGATTCACTCCCAGGGTATTCATCAGGCGGACAGCAATGCAGTCTGTTTCCTTCAGCAGAGCGATCAAAAGATGCTCCGTTCCCGCTTTTGCCCCGCGGAGACGCGCAGCCTCTTTGATACTGTTTTCCGCAATCCTCTGAAAACGCGGGGTTTCTTCTCCAGCTTCCGCAACGACCACAAAACCTCCCGGCGCAATCAACTGATCGATTAAATTCAGGATTTCATTTTCACCAACACCATTCTCCCTGAGAACAAGCATGGCTGTACCGTCAGTTTCCAAAAGGCCAAGCAGAAGATGCTCTGTCCCAACATAATGATGTCCCAATTCCTCCGCCTGCTGCCTTGCTGTTTTCAATACCTTCAATGCAGCTTTTGTAAACTGTTCCTCACTTCTATTCATTCTTTTCCTTCCTGCCTCCGTTTTCCGCAATAATTTCACAAAAGATCCGGTCAACCATTTCATGGATCTCCTCTAAGCTGACTCCTTTACAAATGGCCTGTGCCAAAACCAGCTTCATTTCATCCATCAATTTTTCAGATGCCTTATATTTATCCGTATCAACGGCAATCACCGCGCCGCGCCGCCTGTCAAGCGTCAGATAACCCTCCTGTTTTAAAATAGCATAAGCCTTATTCACGGTATGCATATTGATTCCGATGTCTTCCGCCAGCTCCCGCACCGACGGGAGGTTATCCCCTTCCTGGAACTGGGAACAGGCAATCCCCAGAATAATCTGGTTGCATAACTGTTGATAAATCGCTTCATCACTGTCAAAATCAATCTGTACCAGCATCCCTTCATCTCCATTCCGTATCGTTGCTTTGTGTTTTCATTTGTTCTATTATATATAACACAGATAGAAAATACAATACCTAAAATTTGTAACCGTTCAACCCGCGCTTTTTGATTTCAGGTACTTAATCGCAAAGGCAATCATCCCCAGGGCAAAGGCAGCCGCCGCAGCCGCGCAGATTCCGACGACAAGGGAAAGCTGCTCTACCTTTTCATTGTATTCATTTACTGTCATATCGCTTTCTTCCCCTACCACTACCTTATTCTCGCTTGTCTTCACCACGGTTCCGCTGAAACGCTGCATCGTTTTTTCTTCTCGGTCATACTGGTAAAACTGCGGATCTTCCCCTTTCTTCTTCGCGTAAAACAGGATAAAGTCATTTTCCAGATCATCCTCTAAGGCATACGCCGTCATTGTTACTCCGTATAAAAGAAGCCTGGTCTTTACATATCCCGGCGGGATCAGTCCGCTGTCTTCCAAATCTACCAGCGTATATACGGTTTTATTGCTTAACTTAATCTTTCCATTCTCTTCCCGGATAGAAAACTTGCCGGAGCCTGTCCCTGCGGCATCGTTTTCTCCGGTATCCTTTTTCTTTTCTTTCTCCTTCTCTGGTTCCGTCTCCGGCGAAGTTTCCGGCTCTTCTGCCTCTTTCTGCACATAAATTTTATACTTGCGCCGTTTTCCCGACGGGGAAGTCACTGATACCACCACCAGGTTTTCCCCTTCCACAAGCCCTTCATTCCCGTTGACGGCAATCGTCGCTTCCGTATCGGAAGGAACTGCGCTGACCGTAAGGGTATCCGTATCCGCTCCGACATATACCTTATATTCCCGCACTGTTTTGGAAAACGAAGGCTCCAGTGTTCCCGGGCTTACCTGCAGGGAATCCAACTGCGTGTTATTGCTTAAAATGCTGGCTTTTTTTACCCGGACGGAAATATCCTCATAGGAAACGGACATCGCCTCCTGCGTCCCGATCTCATAAACCACCGGCTGTTCGGAAAATTCCATGATACAGACGCCTTTTTTCTTTGCGCGGAACGTCAGGGAATAGCTCTTTTCCGCCGCCTCTTCCTCCGCAATGCTGTCCGCAATTTTCAGTGTCCCGTTTCCTCCGCTGACGCCTTCCGCACCGCTCAGGTATTCTAAAACATTATTATCATAATTAATATAAGCCTCCACGGAATCAATCGCCGAATCCGTATCGATATCCACCGACACTTTTACTTCCTCTCCTACAGAAATCTCTTCCGTTTCCTGGGAAAATCCTATCGTTGCGCTTGCTGCCATCGCCCGGTTCGGTGTAAGAAGAAAAAGGCAAAACAGCCCGGCTGCCCCAAAAAGTATTTTCCAGTTCTTTTGTCTTTCCATCGTTTTATGCCATCCTTTCTGCTATTCGTTCCTGACTACCTTTATCCCGTATTCCCTGATATCGCCATTTTCCGCCGTTACCGTCACGGTAAACAGATTTTCCCCTGTTTCCAGCGCCTGCTCTCCAATCCCGCTGATCTCAGCAAGGGAACTGACAGCTTCCGCAGAAATCTCAATGCTGTCCACAGAAGGATCCACAATTAAACTGTATACCGTCCCCACAGGATCGGATACCTGAAACGTCGGCGTTATACTGTACCCGCTGACCTTCAGCGATTTCAGCCAGTTATTCGGGTTCTTCCCCTTCTTTGGCACAGCACAGGCTTCCTCCGGCATCCCGCTGTAAACC